>JASLXP010000383.1 GCA_030740295.1 Planctomycetota bacterium | reverse complement strand
GAGCTCTTAAGCCTGGTGGAAGAAGGTGGGGCGGATCTTGTCTGCACATATAGAAATCTGCACAGTGCGGCCTGGAAGTTCCCTTTCAGTGTCGGTGAATATGTGGATGTTCTCACCCAGATTGCCAAGCCGCCGATTCTGCTTTTGCCTCATCCGGAAGCTGGACGCGCGGCAGAGCATTCGATGGATGATACTGATGTGGTCATGGTGGTCACCGACCATCTCACGGGCGATCACAGGCTGATCAATCACGCGGTTCGCTATACCGAAGCGAAGGGAAAACTATTTCTCGCGCATATCGAGGACGAGGCCCTATTCGAGTACTACATGGATCTCATCTCCAAAATCTCGACCATAGATACGGACATGGCGCGACAGGAGATCCGGGAGCGCGCTGAAAGAGCACCAGGTGACTACATCAGTTCCTGCGATCAGGTTTTAAGAGAAAACGGAATAACTTCAGAAGTTGAGGCTATCGTCACCCACGGCCATCACCTTGCAGACTTCAAGAAATTGGTTGAGGAACATGAAATCGATCTGCTCGTTTTTAATACAAAGGATGACGAGCAGTTGGCGATGCATGGGCTGGCGTATCCACTTGCCGTGGAAATCAGAGACATCCCTCTATTGATGTTGTGAGCTCTGGCCCTCGGGCGAGCTTTGAGAATTATCAAGCCCTACTAAACGACTGCACAAAATGACGAATAACTCCATCAGGGATCCTTTCGCAAAGATATCCGTGTTCTTGATTGCCTTTGCAGCCATCTTTGTACTGTGTGCATCCACAATTCAGGCTGAGGATGCAGCCAATTCTGATGTTGAGCACGTCGACCACGAAACAACCGGAGGCGGCCATCATGAAGTCTCAAGAGGGGTCACGATTCTGTTTACGCTTATTTTAGCGGGCATGATTCTCTGCCTTGCCCTTGAGGAGAAGATTCATGCAAAGAAGTCGCTCATTGTTGGCTGTTTCTGTGTTTTAAGCCTGTTTCTGGGCGCCATCTTTCACTTATTGCCCTTTAAGGAATTGAGCCCGATTACTATCGGCGGACATCAATTAAACATCCCGGTCTACATTCCAGGAATCGACTGGGGAGTGATCGCCATCATTCTTGGTTCCAGTCTCTTTGTTGATGTCACTTCTAAATCCGGTCTGTTTACCTGGATTGCAGTCAAGCTGACGAAGACATCCAAAGGCGATCCTGTAAAGCTCCTGTGGTTTTATGGCGTTATGACCGTTGTTTTTTCGGCGGTGCTTAACAACGTAACAGCGATGATTATTGTTGGATCGCTGACCGGAGTGTCCCTTTCCAAACTTGAAAAGCGGGACATGCTGCTGGGGTTCCTGGTGATAGAGGGGTTGCTCACAAATATTGGCGGTTTACTGA
The DNA here is from genome assembly GCA_030740295.1 of Planctomycetota bacterium. Next base: position 19,409 of record JASLXP010000383.1, on the reverse strand, counting down.
CACTTATCAGTTCGGTACCCAATATTATCGTAGGAACGGCTGCGGGAATTCCATTCGTGAAGTTCTTTATTGTGTCGGCCCCTTATGTTGCTGTAGCGACGGTGATCACCATTGTGTTGGGCGCGAAGCTGTTCGGAATCAGAGGGCTCGCAACAGATGAAGAAAAATCCGAGGCTGCCAAGTTAGTCGCGGGATTCGATGAAAACGACGGAATCGAGAGCGCGAGTTTTTTCTGGTTCGGCTCGATCATGACCGGACTGTTTATCGTTGTGATTGCAGCGACCTCCGCGCTTCCTTATGTCAGTGATCTGGGCATGGGTTATGTCGCCCTCAGTTTCGCTGCGGTGATGCTGATTCGATACAAGTCGGAGGTGGACAAGTTCTATCAATCCGTGGATTGGGATCTTCTTGGCTTCTTTGCATGTCTGTTCGTCGTCATTAATGTGATGGAGCACGCGCTTGTGCTGGAAATGATCGGCACGTGGCTGAAACCGATCATTGATATGACCCCCAAAGCTGGAAGCGCAGCTCTCATGGTTGCTGCAGGGCTGGCCAGCTCAGTCACAGACAATATCCCGCTGGCAGCGATGCTGTCCAAGATTCTTGGCGGGCTTCCAGACGCTCCGAGCATGAAGCTCTGGTGGGCTGTTGTTTTCGGCGCGAACCTCGGCGGAAACATCACTCCAATCGGTTCTGCTTCGACACTCGTGGCCGTGACGATCATCCACAAGAACAAGCTGCACATGTCGTTCGCCGGATTTGTGAAGATGGCCGTTCCGTACGCCGCGATTCAGCTCATTCTTGCCGCGATTTACGTTGTGCTTTTTGTCGGATGAGGATTGGACTCATCTGTGCCGATGAAGTAATCCACCTGCGTGCGCTCCTTGTTCTATGGAGATCGACAGGGCCGCTACGGGCCTCGCTCATTGCTTAAGGGCTTTGCGCTGTTAGAATCATCCAACAGTTGGAGCAGTCGTCTCGAAATCACATTCTCGTGTCTTCCGGGAGGTTTCCATGGCCGCCGTGCCCTGCGAATTGTCAAAAATCATGATTGCCGAGACCAGTGACTACCACGTCATCTGGCTTCGCGAAAAGACAGGTGCCTGCCGTGATTTTCCCATCCTTATCGGCCTGTTCGAAGCCGTTGCCATCGATAGGAAGATCCGTGAAGTCGAGACACCCCGCCCGCTCACACACGACCTGCTGGCGAGCACCATCTCCACCCTTTCAGGCGAGCTCGAGAAGGTCGTTGTTACCGAACTCAAAAACAACACCTTCTATGCGTCGCTCATGATCCGCCAGAACGGCAGTGTGGTCGAGGTGGATTCACGTCCCAGCGATGCTATTGCCCTCGCGGTGCGACTCGAGACGCCGATCTTCGTCGAAGACTCGGTCATCGATCAGGTCACAAGCTGGCAGGATCAGGGCGAAGAAGGACTGGTGTAACTGAACAGGCTGATACGCCAGCCGGTCTGGCACCCTGTCAGATTCCCTCGTAAACACCACATGTCACATTCATTTTTCCAGGCTCATCGTCCCGTTGTTATGGGTACGCGCGGCGTCGTCGCGTCCGCTCATCCTCTGGCAAGCCTCGCCGGGCTGCGCATATTAATGGAGGGTGGCAACGCGATCGATGCCGCGGTGGCGGTCGCTTCATCGCTCAATGTCTGCGAGCCGTTCATGAGCGGAGCGGGTGGCATTGGGCTGATGATCGTTCACAGGCCGCGGCTTGGCGAGACACGACTGCTCAATTTTTCGGGGTGCGCTCCTTATGCGGCCACGCCGGATAAATTTACTCGAGAGTCACAGTCATCCGGTATCCGGGCCCCGCTCGTGCCGGGGAACCTGGGCGGATGGCTGAAGGCCCATGGCGATTGTGGAAGCATGTCGCTAGAGCAAGTTTTTGGGCCTGCCATCGAATACGCGGAGGGAGGCTTTCCACTCACACACTTCGGGCATTCTGTTTTTTCGGGCAGTGAGTCGCTGCTCCGCAAGTGTCCGAATGCTACGGCCAGCTATCTCATCGAGGGCAATGCACCGAGGCCCGGCGAGATTCTGCGACAGCCGGATTTGGCCAACACTTACCGCCTCCTTGCAAGGGAAGGCGCAAATGCCTTTTATGAAGGTGAGATTGCGGAAGCGATTGCTGATTTCTGCAAGGCGGAAGGTGGGCTCATCACGCTGAAGGATCTCCAGGATTACAAACCGTACTGGCAGGAGGTCATCACCACTGATTATCGGGGCCTGACCGTGGCTACTGCGCCGCCGAATTCGGAAGGCTTTCAAATCCTCCAGTCGCTCAATCTTCTTGAAGGATTCGAGCTCGGATCGTTGGAACAGAATTCAGCGGAATACATCCACACCGTGGCTGAGGCGATCAAAATCGCTGTGGCCGACCGAATCCGCTATTGCGGCGATCCCAAGAACACGGACGTCCCCATCGACGGGCTGCTTTCCAAAGACTATGCGGCGGAGCGACGAAAGCTCATGCGGCCGGGCGAGGCGAACATCGTTACTGGTGAGCGTTGGCAGAAGGAGATTCCTGAAGGCGCGATCACCGCGGGTAATCCCCGCGAATTCTTACCCGGAATGACCACTCACTTTTCCGTGGTGGATGCCGAAGGGAACGCTGTCTCCTGCACGCAGACTCTGGGCGCAGGATTTGGAAGCGGCCGTGTGGTGCCGGGTACCGGCCTGGCGCTGAACAACGGAATCAACTGGATGGAGATCGATCCCGCATGCGATACGCCCAATCTCGTCGAACCCGGTAAACAGTGGTCGCAGCCCATGGCCCCGATGCAGGTTTATCGTGACGGGAAGTTCTACCTCTCTGTCAGCACGCCCGGCAGTTACGGTATTCTTCAGACGACTCTGCAGATGCTCCTCAACATCGTCGAATTCGGCGCTAACATCCAGGAAGCCATCGAAGCGCCGCGCTTCCGCTGCTGGGGAGGAACAACGCTCACCATGGAGAATCGCATCACTCCACAGATCCGAGATACGCTGGCCGGCTTCGGACATGACATCGATGTTCTGCCTGCCTGGTCCGTCAGCGTCGGCGGCGGACAGGGCGTGATGGTCGAGCCGAATGGCGAAGCCAGACTCGGTGGGGCGGATCCAAGGAGGGATGGATATGCGGTCGCATGGTAGGAGGAATGGAGATGGTTGATGGTTGGGGTGATGGAATGATGGAGTGATGGGCATCTGCGCTCGTAGCCACGGGCTGCCAGCCTGTGAGCTCATATGAACCCAACTTGGCTCACAGGCTGGCAGCCCATGGCTACAGAATGAAAGCTGTAATTGTTGAACGGCGGAGATGGCTGATGACGAAAAGCGGGAAGCGGGACGAGAACTCAGGTATAAAGCGCGCCTCACCGGATCAGAGCATCACTGCGCCAATCCACTATTCCAATATTCATCTACTCCACCCATGTCCAAGATATTCAGCGAAGAGGATCATCAGTTTTTTGAAGAGAATGGATACGTCATAGTTGAGGAGGCAGTACCACCGGAAAACACGAGGGCGGTCGTGCAAGCGATATTCGAATTCCTCGGATTCGACCAGGACGAACCGGAAGGCTGGTATCGAGAGCCGCACAGAACGGGAGGCATGGTGGAGATTTATCATCACCAATCCATGTGGAACAACCGGCAGCATCCCCGCGTGCACCAGGCTTTCTCGGAGATCTGGGGAACGGAGAAGCTGTGGTGCTCAATGGACCGGGTTTGCCTGAAGCCACCGCGCCATTCGGACCATCCTGAATACGACCACAAAGGCTTTCTGCATTGGGACGCGCAGGTTACCGAACTCCCTCTCACATTCGGAGTGCAGGGCGTTGTAGCGCTGACAGACACCGCGGAAAATCAGGGCGGCTTCCAGTGTGTTCCAGGCGCTCACAACCGGCTCGCGGAATACGAACGTGAAAACGGCGGGCCTCTCGACCGCAGTTGGCCGAACGATTCAAGCCTGAAAGGTCAGCCCATCCCGATGAAGGAAGGAGACCTGTTGATCTGGCATTACGGGTTGATTCACGGCAACGGGCACAACGTCTCCGATCGGCCTCGGCTGTCTCAATACATCTCCATGAGCCCGGCGAAGGATGAGGAAGAGGACCGCCAATCGCGCGTCGCTCAATGGCGGCAGAAGACTCCACCAAACGCGCCCGCATTTCCTGGTGACCCGCGAAGTGTTGAGCAGAAGACGCCGCCGGCGGAACTGACGGAGCTGGGTAAGAAGCTGTTGGGGCTGGATGTCTGGTAACTGTCAGGTCTGAACCGACGTCGGTCAGCCATCATTTGGATGATGACCTCTTTGAAAGATCGGCGCGCTCCTGTTGAGCTCTCTCGTAGAGCTTGTCCCAACTGCCCTCGAAGAAGATCATCCGGCCAAAGACGCTGCGGCTTTCTCCGGCCGGGCAGGCAGGAATCTTGGGGTCCACAAACAGTCGGGCATTCAAGTGAGGGGCTCCTGTTACTGAACAGCGATCATTATTCCTGCGCCCGGAATCAGGTCTGATCCTATTGAATTTCCGTTAGACTTGTCGCATAGCAGACGAAATTGAGTTCTCCGACCTCTGTAGCTGGAGATGCACCGTATGAGCCAAATAACTGATTCGATGACACCGGCTTCTGATTCTGACTTCGTGTCCCTGGCTGAGAGATCCATCTCTCAAGGTTATTTTTTCCAGGGGATCCAATTCGCCGACTCTGGTCTGGACAGAGACCCGTCGAGCAAAAGACTGCAAGAGTTGAAGGCCCAGGCATTGATGGAATCCGGGGATCTGTATTCCGCCCGGGAGATTCTGGAGAGCCTTTGTGGCTTTAAGGAGGACGATGGCGCATTAGACCGTTTGTTCGAAGCGTTTCGAGACACGTTCGGCCTGGTCTATCAGTCCCGGCAAGCTGACAGTTCCAATCTTTGGCCAAGCGACGATCCTTCAGAGGATCAGCCTGTATCCAGCGATGCTGAAACTAAGGACAGGGCCGATCTAAGAGAGTTTGAAAGATCGCTCGAACAGCTCCTGCGAGCCAGCAAGGGGTGGTCGAGTATTTATGACGCCTCTGCTGAGTCCATCGGATTGTTGGCCAGCCTTTATAAGAAGCTCTGGCTTGCAACCCAAGAACGGGAATGGGCCGAAAAATCGCGCGACATCTACGAGACGGAGTTTCTCAAGACCTGGTCGCCGGGCTGGCATGGGGTCAATGCGGCATCCATGTCATGGATGCTCGGAGAAACGGATCGCGCCAAAACGTTGGCGTCCATCCTCATTGCTAAAAAGGAGTCACTGCCTCGTAATGGTGACGATGCCTACTGGACTCCCGCGACATTAGGCGAAGCTTATTTGCTGGATGGCAATCTGAAGGGTGCCCTTAAGAGCTATAAGGAAGCGAAGGACCAGATTGGAGAGAGCGACTACCAGAAAGCCCATTCCAGTTGGAGGCAACTGAACCTGTTAGAGGCAGGCGGAATGGACGTACCGCCTGCGATCCTGGATTTATTCGAGCCTCCCGCCATAGTCCTTTTCGCCGGCCATATGATGGATCATCCGGAAAGGTCCGAGCCGCGCTTCGTACCGAATATGGAACACATGGTCCGTTCGAGAATAGATGAAGAATTGGACCTTACAGATGCTCGCATAGGCTATTGTTCATTGGCCTGTGGATCAGACATTCTGTTTGCAGAGGCCATACTCGACAGAGAAGCCGAGCTGAACGTGTTCCTCCCATTCTCAAAGGATGATTTCATAGAATCGAGCGTGCAGCATGGCGGGCTTCAATGGGTGACCAGGTTTCACCGAATCCTTAAGCTTGCCAAGACGGTTAACTATGTAACGGAAGAGCGATATCTCAAGGATAATTCACTCTTTGAGTTTGGAGCTGATGTGATGCGGGGCCATGCGGAATTGCGTGCAGAAGCACTGAATTCCCAGACTCATCTACTCGTCGTTTGGGACAGAAAAGAATCGGACCTGATCGGCGGTACATTCGTTTCCGTAAAGGCCTGGAATGATAAGGATGCAGGGCACATTATCGATATCAACGAGATTCGTGAAGAGTGCATTGAACAACGCACATGGGCTCCAAGAACTACCACATCATTGAGAGCGATTAACCCTACGCCTCCGCCGCCCGTCGAGGCCGTGAATCAGAGGGAGATCAAATGCCTCTTGTTTGCCGACATCGTCGGTTACAGCAAACTCCAGGAGGAGCAGACGCTTGAATACAGAGACTTACTCCAGTCGGTCGCGGAGGAGCTGAAACAGATTGGAAAGCCTGGACTGATTAACACATGGGGGGACGCGATCTTTGCAGTGATGGATGATGCCCGTTCTATGGCCCAATATGCCCTGGCTCTGAAAACCGCAGTAAAAAACGCTGGAGTGAATCTGCCGAACATGGACATCCGAATCGCTCTCCACGCAGGGCCCGTTTTCGAAGCGGTTGATCCTCTTACTAAGAACACAAATTATTACGGTGCCCACGTCAATCGTACCGCAAGGCTAGAACCGATAGCTATAAAGGGACGCCTGTACGCTACCGAACAATTTGCTGCACTACTGACCATGCAACAGGCCAGAGAAGACAGTCATGAATTTAAATGCAAAAAATAGGCAAAGTGACGCTTCCAAAAAACTTCGGAGAGCAAGAGGTCTACGAAATTGAGCCTGTCAGTTAGTTTCAGTTAGGGCTGGCGTTCTTCAATTCGACAAAATGCATTTGCATTTGGCTGGCCGCCACCTGCATGGCGAAGCAATCGACGGGAACTTCAGTGATGTGGATCAGAGCATCATCCCTGCGTACGCAGGAGAGAAAGAGCCCCTGCATGCGGAAACAGCCGGTTCTATTGTGTGTCTTTCAACGCCTGATCCGCCATCTTCAGGATTTCCGGATCGCGCTCTGTCTCTTTGAGCTTTTCAAGCGCGGCATTGGAGGACTCCAGCTTCAATTGCCCGAGCGCGCGGATGGAGTCTTTGATCATCTGCTTTGACTCCGCGGGGCCGAAACCCTTTCTCATGAGGTTACGCCGATCCAGGCCGGCTTCGAGGATGGGGGCGGCTTCCGGTTGAGAGAAAGTTGCGAGCGCTTTGGCGGCTTCCCATTGGATGTCCTGTCTCTCGCTCTCGAGCATTTTTTTCATGGCAGGAATAGATTTCTCCGACTGCAACTGCGCCAGGGCTGCCATCGCGTGCTTCATCACGCGGGCCTGGGCGGCTTCATCGAAGCCGGAGCTTTTGTTGTCGAAGGGCCAGGCACGGTTCCACCAAGCCCAGATGGTCTTCCGCGGCTTGGGCTGCTCGGGGGCCTGGAGGCTTTTGAGGTAATCCCTGTCGAGCATTTTCAACAACACCGGCTCCGCCTGCATATCACCTGCGCCGGCCAGGGCGAGGGCGGCGTTCCAGCGCAGATCGTCGGTTTCGTGTTCGAGGAACGGGACGATTCCTTTCAATGATTCTTCGTCCTTCAGAAGCCCGAGCGCGCAGATGGCCGTCCTCTGTTCGCCTTCGTCTGTGGAGTCGAGAAAGGGGGTGAGCGATTTGGCTGCCGCAGGATCGCCGTAGAGCCCGATGGCCAGTATGACGTGGATACGAATCTCATCGGATTCATCTTCGAGGCCCTTCTGGAGTGCTTCGAGAGAGCGACGATCTTTGAGGTTGGCCAGGGCCATAGCCAGGAACGAACGGACTCTCGGGTCCTGGTTGCCGGATTCTTCGAACGCTTTGGCGACCCCTGCAATAAAAACAGGGTCGGATGCTTCAGGCGGATTGCCGGCAAGCCGCCTGGTGAGCTCGAAAGCGGCATGCCACGGTTTGTTGACGCCTGCGCCACTGAGGGTTGCCAGCAATTCGTCGGTACTCTTTTCTTTCTGGATGGCCGCAGAGTAGGCAAGGAAGAGGCCAACGCCGATGGCAACGATCGTCAGGGGTATGAGTAAGAAGCGAGAGAAAAGGCCGCCGAAGCCGTATTCTTCGATGGTTGGCGGGCGAGCATCCGCGGCGGGAGAAAGGTTATCTTCAGCGTTTTCAGATATGTCTTCCATTACGCGCCTTTCCAAGGCAGGTGCATCAGCCTGTACACAGGGCGTTGCCCCGGGCTGATATGTTTGGCCCCTTCGGGGCGAGGAGTGTTCCGAATTGGCTTTCTACGAAAGAATCTGGCAGCGGCCGCAGGATCATTCCCACCATGTTGTCCTCTTTGAAGCCGTGAACGTCCCTCAATCGGGATGTTATACCCGGCTCCCCTATTCGCTACATCAGGGGTTCTTAGGCGATGTGATTCGAAATTCGGCCCACCACTGCCATCGATACGCAAACTTTGTATTGCGAATAAGAAATGGACTTCGTAATATTTTTCACAGTGTGCGACACTGCCTTGAGGGTTACCCTCCCAGCATTGCATCCCTAGACAACCCACCTTTGCGAACAAACCCTCCTGGAGGCTATTTCATGCTCTTGGATTGCGGTAAGTCCTTATATTTCAGGCTTTCCGGCGGATTTTCGATTCCAGTCATCCTGCTCGCAGCGGCCGCTCTCATCCTGTCTGGCTGTGGTGGCAAAAAACACATTCCCGTCACTGCAAAGCTCAAAGGCCAGGAAGGTCATCTTGAAAGTGGGGACGACGGAAGCGGAACAGAAGAAGCCACTACCAAGGTTCCTGTGGTGGTCTCTTTCGATGCAGACAATCTGGGATCCATCAAAGGTAGAGTTGCCCTGAGCGGCACTCCTGAACCGAATCTCGAGATTGGCATGGGAGGTGACTGTTCGAATCACCCCAGCCACGCAGGCAAGGCGCCTTCAAGTGATCGCGTCCTTGTGGGCGAGGGCGGCGGTCTGAAGAACTCCGTGGTGTTCCTATACAAGCCGCCCAAAGGGGCCCCGGCGAAAACGGGCAAGATCACGATCGATCAGGTGGGCTGTATGTACACGCCTCATGTGGTGGCCCTTCAGACCGGGCAACCGCTGGCTGTGACCAGCAGCGACGGGACAAGTCATAATGTGAACGGCCGTCCGGTGAAGTCGGCCGGATTTAATTTTGTCCAGGGCAAGGGTGACGTGAAAGAAATGTCTTTCGCAAAGAACGAGACTTTTTCCATCAAATGTGACATCCACAGTTGGATGCAGGCATGGATTGCGGTTTTCGACCATCCATACTTCGCCATTACAGATCAGGACGGTAACTTCGAGATAACGGGAATACCCGCGGGAGAGTACGAAGTCCGTGCCTGGCATGAGTACTATGGGAATGCCTTCGTCAAGACGAAGGTCTTGAAACAGAAGGGCGTAAAGGTGGAAGCCAAGACAGCAACGGAGTTGACCTTCACCTTCAAATCTAAGAAATAGCACTTCCGCAATCGCTCAATCTCTGCTAAACGCCCGTTGTGCGACCTGGGGGCGTATCGAATCAGATCTTTCTAATGAACAAAAACTCCAAGAGTACACTTATTGCGTTTACAGCCTTCCTGGCAGTCGTCGTCGTCCTCGTTCTCAAATATGTGCCTTGGGATTTCGGCTGGTTTCCGGAGAATGTGAATTCCGCGAATTACGGTGAGGAAGTCGACCGGCTTTACCGCACCATTTTCATCATCGTAGCGCTCACGTTCTTTCTGACTGAGATCACGCTTGTTTTCTGTTGTATCCGTTTCAGAAGTCGGCCGGGAACGAAGTCCGTTTATTCACATGGCAGCACCAAGGCCGAGCTCTTCTGGTCTGTCATCCCGGGCGTCATCCTTGTATGGCTTGCGCTTACTCAGAATGAAGCGTGGCGGATGGCAAAGATAGATTTTCCTGACGAGAGCGATCCGAATGTTGTGGTAGTCCAGGTCTTCGCAGAGCAGTTCAAATGGCATTTCCGCTACCCCGGGACGGATGGGAAATTCGGGACCGGTGATGATGTGGTTGCGACCGACAAGCTCTACGTGCCTGTCAACAGAGACGTTCTCCTCAAGATGTCAGCGAAGGATGTCATCCATAGTTTCTTTCTCCCACACGCAAGGGTGAAGCAGGATTTGGTGCCCGGCATGATGACCAAGGTCTGGTTCAGCATTAAGAAACATGCCGTCTACGATATCGGCGATCCGGAGAAACAGAGCCTCAAGTTTGTCACGACGCAGGAGTTTGCGGAGATGAAAACCGCCTGGGGCGGGTACACCTTTGTGGAAGAAAAAATCGACCAGCAGGGAAGGGTCCTTGATGAGGAGAGAGATAAGAAAGAGCTCTGGAAAGGCTACAAAAAGTATTACTACAGGCTGAATGACGACGCGGGCGACAGTGTTGAGGCGATCCAGAACAGCAAGATTGCCGAAATACCGCCGACACAGGTAACGCATGTGATGCACTACTACGACATCGCCTGCGCCGAGCTCTGCGGTCTGGGGCACTACAATATGAAGGCCCAACTGCACGTGGTTACGCAGGAGATGTATGTCCAGTGGCTCTCCAGGCAGAAACGTACCACGGTTGCGGAAAAATTTGAAAATATCTGGGACGAGTACTTCCCCCACTACAACAAAGTGAGGGCGAAGAAACGTTAGTGCATCGCCAATCCAGTCCATAAGAAAACCAACAGTCCAACATGAGCGCTGAATCTCACGCTGAAGACGCCCATCACGGCGATCATCACGACCACGATGATCACATTCATCCGGCCCCGACGACATTCTTCACGAAATACGTCTGGACCATCGATCACAAGACCATCGGCAAACAATACCTGTTTGTAGCTTTGTTCTTCCTGCTGGTCGCGGGCCTGATGGCGATGCTCATTCGCTGGCAGATGGCCTATCCCGGTGAGCAGGTACCGGTCATCGGGAAGCTGATGGCGGGCAAGTTTGTGTTCAACGATCAGGGCGCGGTGAAACCAGGGGGGTTCATCCAGCTCACGACCATGCACGGCTCGGCGATGATCTTCTTCACTATCATCCCGATCCTGGTCGGCGTGTTTGGGAACTTCCTCATTCCGCTCCATGTGGGGGCGAGGGACGTCGCCTTCCCCGTTCTGAATGCGCTCTCGTTCTGGCTCTTCGCGCTGGCCGCGGCCATCATCCTGGCGTCGCTGTTTGTGGAAGGAGGGCCCGCACCCGCGGGCTGGACCAGCTACCCTACCCTGTCTGACCTGGGCGACTCGGTTCCTGGCGCGCACATGGGCCAGATACTCTGGCTGATCTCGGTCTTCTTTCTTGGATTCTCATCCATTATCGGTGGCCTGAACTTCCTGACAACCATCGTGAGACTTCGAGCCCCTGGCCTCACCTGGGGGCGTCTGCCGCTGGTTACGTGGGCTCAGACCATCACCGCGGTCTTTCAGGTCCTGGCCACCCCCGTGCTTGCGGCGGCCACCTGCATTCTACTGTCTGATAAGTTGTTCGGGACGACTTTCTTCCTGCCGGCCAATGTCCACCTGGGTGATGAGAACGTCACGCCGACCGGCGGCGGCGCGCCTATCCTCTGGCAGCACATCTTCTGGTTTTATTCGCATCCGGCAGTGTACATTCTCATTCTACCGGGCATGGGCATCGCATCGGACCTCATTTCAACCTTTGCCCGCAAACCTATCTTCGGCTATCGAGCCATGGTGATATCGATGTCGGCCATCATGGGTTTCGGATTCATCGTCTGGGGGCACCATATGTTCGTCAGCGGAATGAACCCGGTACTTGGCAAGGCGTTCATGCTCACCACCATGCTGATCGCATTGCCGTCCGCGGTAAAGGTCTTCAATTGGCTGGGCACGATTTGGAACGCGAACATTCGCTTTACACCGCCCATGCTCCACGGGCTTACTTTCGTCTCCATGTTCATCATCGGCGGCCTCAGTGGAATCTTCATGGCCGCGACGCCTGTCGACATTCACATTCACGATACCTACTTCATTGTCGCCCATTTCCATTACGTGGTCTTCGGCGGGACGTTGTTCGCCATCTTCGGCGGCCTCATCTTCTGGTATCCGAAGATGTTTGGGAGGATGATGAGCCCGTTCCTTAACAAGATTCACTGGGCGATCTCATTCGTTTCGTTCAACTGCGTTTTCTTCCCCATGCACCTTCTCGGGGAAGGGGGCCACATGCGCCGCATCGCCACCCCGACTGAGTATGAGTTCCTCCAGCCGATGCAGCCGATGAACGTATTCATCACCTGGTCGGCATTCATCCTCGGCGCAGCGCAGCTCATCTTCATCTTCAATTACTTTTACAGCATGTTCTGGGGAAAGCGTGCCGAAGAGAACCCGTGGGAATCAAATTCCATCGAGTTCAGCACTCCGAGCCCGATTCCCTACTACAACTACGAATCCATCCCGACCGTCTACCGCGGCCCATACGAATACAGCGCCAAGGGTGACGAAACGGAAGACAAAGATGATTATGCACCGATGACCGAGCCAGGCGAAGACCCGGCCGAAGATCATTAGCGTGGTGCGAAGATGATCGTAGCTGGAGTCGGAGACTCCACCTACGGTTGCTGTGAGACCACTTTGAAATTGCTCTATGGAAACTCGATATAACCGTTGGCTGCATGGCTTTGCAGTTTTCACGGCCTTTGTCACTCTGGTTCTGCTCGTTGCCGGCGGACTGGTTACTACGACCGATGCCGGCGATGCTGTGCCGGACTGGTGGTTTATTCCCATCTCGCTCGCATTTCGTGACCGCATTTTCCCACCGATGATTGCGGGCATAAAGATCGAGCAGGGACACCGCCTCGTGGCCACACTTGTAGGAATGCTGACTTTAGTTCTCGCAGGCTGGCTCTGGCGGACAGACCTCAGAAATTGGCTGAAAAAACTCGGACTGTTCGCGCTCATCGCCGTGGTCATTCAAGGCATCCTGGGTGGGATGCGGGTGCGGCTGATTCAGGATCAGTCATTGCCTGGATTCTTTGCCATCGTCCATGCCTGCCTTGCGCAATCATTTTTCTGTGTGGTCGTTGCCATCTCTTTCTTCACTTCGAAATGGTGGGGGAAGGTAGAACACAGACTGCCATTCAACAGCCTGCTGCCAACAGTTTCCGTCACCGTTATTGGAGCGGTTTTTTTTCAGCTCATCCTCGGTGCTGTCATGAGGCACACCGGAACCGGGCTGATGCTCCATATCGGTTTTGCCTGTGTGGTTGCCGGTCTCGTGTTTACGAATTTCGGGCTCGCACTCAGGCACAAAGATATTGCCGGGATCTTTCGTCCTGCACTCATCCAGCTCTTTCTGCTCCTGTTGCAGATTGGTTTGGGAATTGGAACTTTTCTTATCCTCAGGACGGGATTCCACAGATCTATTAACGCCGCCAATCTGCATCTGGCGGTTATCGTCGGCCATGTAGCCGTGGGGGCACTGCTGCTGGCCGCTTCATTGGTTTTTGCCCTCGAGGTGGATGCGCATCGTGAAAAGAATCACGGCGCAATCGCAGCCGCCTGAACAATCGAAAGACAGACATGGCTGACAGTGTTGATATTGCCCAGATTCAAAAAACGATCACGGCCCCCAGGGCCGCGTCGCTGGGCGATTATCTTGAGCTCACCAAGCCCAGGCTCTCGCTGCTGGTGCTGTTCTCAGCGCTTGTGGGGCTTTGCCAGGCAATGGGTGGCACACCCGAACTGGCAATTGCATTTCATCTTCTCGTGGGCACAGCCCTGGCCGCGGGCGGTGCAAGCGCGCTGAATATGTTTCTGGAGCGCGATTCGGATGCCCGAATGCAACGCACGGAAAACCGTCCCCTGCCTACCGGGCGGCTAAGTGAAGCCGAGGTCAAGAATTTCGGAATCGCCGTTTCAATTGCCGGCATCGTTTATCTCGCATTATTCTGCAATTCTGCTGCTGCATTCCTGGGCGCGCTCACCGTCGTTACGTACGTTACCTGTTACACGCCGCTTAAGAAGATTTCATCGGTAAGCACTGTCGTGGGTGCCGTTCCCGGTGCGTTGCCGATCCTCATTGGATGGAGCGCTTCGGGCCGGGCAATCACTTCAGAGGCATGGATTCTCTTCTCGATTCTGTTCCTGTGGCAGTTGCCTCACTTTCTTGCTATCGCCTGGCGCTATCGTGAAGACTACGCCAGGGCGGGATATGCCATGCTGCCGGTCGAAGATCCCGGAGGAATGAGCACGGCCAGGCAGGTCATCCTGCAGACCATGGGCCTGATCGCTGCCAGCCTTACACCGGCCTTCTTCGGTAACGCGGGTGCGCTCTACTTTTACAGCGCGCTCGGTCTGGGCGTCCTGTTTCTGACATTCGGAATTCTGTTCGCCATCAAAAGAGACAATCACAGGGCCCGCAGCCTGTTCATTGCATCCATTGTTTATTTGCCCCTGCTATTAGCATTTCTCACCGCGGACGCCGTGGTGTCGTAGCGCAACTGGAGAGTAATAGAGAAATGACAGCTCACGGCAGTGCCGGAAAAAACATGACGGCCAAATTTGGGATGTGGCTCTTCCTCGGTTCGGAAGTCATGTTCTTCAGCGGCTTCATATCGGCCTACATCGTGCTCCATAATAAGCATGAAGGAAGCAAGCCGGCATGGAAACACACCTACATCAATAACCTGGACGCCAATCACCACCGGTACGTCACCGATGACGTGATCCGGGTCTCTCTGACAGACAATCGCGTGGTGAAAGGTGAAGAGCCCAAGCACCACGAAGCGGTGTTTGTGTTCGGCCAGAAAGTAAACGAGGACATGGAACTGCTGCAGAATGGCGCAAAGCTCCATGAGCTCATCGAGTTCGCAAACGGCGATGGCGTCGGACCTGGAGGGGACGAAGACCACTTCGCAGGCATCACTCTGAGATTAAGCGAAGTCCACGAAGATGAGGAGGGCCACGGCTACCGGACCATCGAGGTCCTCGACGACGATTCCGGCGAAGACCTGCTAAAAGAAAAGGCCGGCGACAAACCGGCAGTAGCCCTGCATCTGGGCGACGGTCTGGTCATGATCGACGAAGCGAATGGAAAGGAATACAGGGCCCAGGTGAACCGGAAATACGTGCAGACAGGCAGCAGTCATTTCCTTCACGGCGAGATCCATCTGGTAGAGAGAAGCGTGTTCCATCCGGATTCACGGGGCCTGAGCGTGCCCCTCGCAGCATTGAACACGATCACGCTGATTCTCAGCTCTCTCACGATGGCCCTTGCTATTGCCGCCATTCAGCGTGGAGACCAGACCTGGACGAAGCTCCACCTGTCCTTCACCATCTCACTGGCCTGTGTCTTCCTGGTTATCAAAGCCATCGAGTACACCACCAAGTTTAATCACGAGATTTTCCCATCAACCAATATATTCTATGGGTCTTATTTTCTTCTGACGGGATTCCACGGCCTTCACGTTGTCGCCGGCATCATCGCCCTTTGCATCCTGCTCTGGCTGACAATCAAGGGCAAATTCAACGAACACCACAACGGCGCCATTGAGTGCACCGGCCTTTACTGGCATATCGTCGACCTTGTCTGGATTTTCCTTTTCCCGATGCTTTACCTGCTGCCATGAGTGACGAACATCACGACGACCACGATCACAAACCGATCTTTCGCAAAGTCTTTATAGCCTTGGTGGCCTGTACCGTACTTACCGTGCTTGTCTCAATGTGGAACATGGGCACAGCCATGAACCTGATCATCGGTATCCTGATCGCCATCTTCAAGGGCTCGCTGGTCGGGTTATTTTTCATGCACCTTTACTGGGACGGCAAGATTGATAAGTACTTCATTTTTGTAGCGCTGCTCCCGCTGGTTCTGATCTTTATTGTCCTCGCCCCACCTCTGTTGGACATCGGGCTTCTCAGCCAGCCATGACTGGCGGCAGCACACTCAGAAAGACGGCCAGGCGCCGTCTTTTTTACTTTTAAATCCCTCTGACCACTCCGCCGCGACAGGTCCCCATTCGCCTGCCGTCAATCCGCTTGTCCTCGAATCCGCTTGCCCTTAGTAACAGTGGCCTGGATGCGGAAGGTTAGCTTTGCTGTATTGGCGAATATAATCCTGAGGATCTAAAACATCCCACCCGTTGCCCACGAGCCCTCAAGTGCCGAAGCCTGATAACAGAGTCAAGAAGATCGGCGGATACCAGCTTGACGATAGAATCGGAAAAGGCGGGATGGGTCTTGTGTTCAAAGCAAAGCAGATCTCAACAGATCGCTGGGTCGCGCTGAAGGTCCTGTCTCCAAAGCTTTCCAAGAATCAGATTTTTACAAAACGGTTTCTCCGCGAGGCGCAATCCGCGGGTAAGCTCAATCACGCCAATATCGTCTCCGCGATCGACGTGGGCCAGGCCGAGGGATACTTCTATTTCGCAATGGAGCTGGTCGAAGGCGAGACCATGAAGGCCGCAATCAAGCGGCAGGGCTTCCTCGATGAAAGGCGCGCCCTCGAGATTATCTATTACATCGCGCACGGGCTGGAACACGCCCACAAGAACGGGCTCATCCATCGCGACATCAAGCCGGACAACATCCTCCTCAACAACGACGGCATCCCAAAGCTTGCAGACTTTGGCCTGGCCAAAGCACCCGATGATACGACTGTCACCCAGGCAGGCACGATTATCGGCACGCCCGACTACATCAGCCCTGAGCAGGCGCAAGGCGCGACCCTTGATATCCGCTCCGATATCTACTCGCTCGGCGCCACGCTTTATCACGCGGTGGTTGGAAAGCAGCCATTCGAAGGCGAGACGGCCGGCCTCATCCTCCAACAACAGATCAGTGAAGAGGCCGTCCCGGCGGACGAGGCCAACGATGCCGTCTCACCTGAGACATCCAAAGTCATCGAAAAGATGATGGAGAAAGAGCCCGACAAACGATACGAGTCACCAACCGAGCTCATCGCAGATCTGGAGCTGGTCATGAAGGGCGAGCAGCCCCGCGCCTCGAAGTCATATACCGGCCTCAGGGAAGCGGTCGAGCTGCGGAGGGCGACAAGGGCAGAGAAGAAGAAAAAGAGCCCTGCCGCTGTCTTCGGTTTGATTGCGGTGCTTGCCCTGGCCGGCGGTGGCTACTACATGTACCAGAACAGACCGGAACCAACTCCAGTGCCTCCCCCCGTGGACACGACAGTTCCCGTAACTGTGCCCGAAGTTGCCAGCGGAGACCCAGGCACAAATGCAGACAGTGCTGCAAACGCGGATGCGCCTGAACCGGCCCCAGAGGTCGGACCCGAACCGTCATCGACCCCAGAGCCAGTCAAGGCTGCCCTCGAATTTCAGAAGGAGAATCCAGACGACCTCGAAGGACAACTCGAACGATTCCAGGCTGTGCTGACTCTGTTTGAAGGAAAGCCACCCGCGGAGCTTGCCAGGCAGTCCATTGCCGAAATCGAGAAACGGTGGGATGCGGAAGCTTCAAAAGTCCTGGCCCAAATTGTGGAGCAGGTAGACAAGGCACTCGACGGGGCCGAATTCGCCCTGGCCCTGACCGAACTGAAAAAGTTCCCCACGGCTCTGCGAAATGCAAAGTGGGATAAACAGGTCGAGGAGCTGAATGCCCAGGTCGCAGGTGCGGCTAACAAGGCATTCGAAAAACTGGAAGTCCAGGCCATGGATGCCGCGGACAAGGGCGAACTTCAGGCAGCGATCGATCTTTACACCAAGGCAGCCGCGTACGGCGTGGCCGAAATCAAAGCCAGGGCAGACGAATCCATAGCCACGCTCAAAGAAGCCCTGGCCGAACGCCAGTCTGCAGCCGCTGTTCTCGCTGAGCGCGGCACATATCTGAGACACTGGATGGGACTGGCCTCCTTTATCACAAAAAGGGAGTACCAGAAGGCCCTTGCCCTCCACGCCCGCGCAAAACTCGGATATAAAACTGAAGAGACGCTCGCCGAATTTCAGAAAGAGGAGGACGACATCAATCTCCTGCTTGGCCTTTTCAGCAAAGTGGAGGAAGGCCTGCTTACCTACAAGAAGGGAAAATTCATCATTCTGGGAAACCTGAAGGGAACATTCGAAGGAGTCGAGAACGGCAAAGTTCTGATCAAGTCCAAGGAAGGGATCGTGCTTCCTAAAAGCCTGGACCGGTTGAGCGATACTGAGAAGCTCAGGCTTGCGCAGCGGACCCTGGACAAGACAAAGCCTCAAGCAGACATAGTCCGTGCACTTCTGAGCTTTTACAGCGAAAAATCCCGTAATACCACCACTCGCAAACACATCGCCGCCGCCCTTCGGAAGGGGGGCGAGGTTACGCACCTGGAAGACCTCCTGACTCGAAGAGAAAGAGCGGAGAATGAACGCAAGGCAAGGAGTTTCTATTTGTGGGCCAGCAGAAACTTGCAGAGGGGCCGCGCTTCGGCCGAGTCTGAGTTCGAGTCGCTCCTAAAGAACTTTGGCAAGACCTACTACGTCCAGGCCAGGAAGGAACAGATCGAGAAGATACTCGAGTCATTCACGCGCTGGCCGAAATCCGATGCCGGCCTGGTCACTGGCTGGCTGGCGAAACCACATCAGAGCGGCGGACAGACAGAAAAGGTCTGGTTCACAGAACTCACCGCAAGGGGCGAAGCGATCATTCAGGAGGACGGGCTTCTTCAAGTAACCAACGGAGCTTTCACAGCCCCGCAGGTGAACGAACTGCTCCTCGAGGCCTGCGCCAAGACGGGAGCCCTGACTATCGAAGGCATCTTTATGCCGAACGACCTGAAACAGACCGGACCGGCCCGAATCATCTCTTTCTCGTTAGATGGCAGTACAAGAAACTTCACACTTGGCCAGAGCAGTGCAAACCTGATACTCCGTCTGCGTGCTTCGAAAAGTGGGTCGAAAGGGAACGGCACTGAAATGACCCTCTGCCCCATACCGCCACACAAGTTCTGCCACATCATCGTGTCCTACAGCCAGAACAGACTGGTGTGCTGGCTGAATGGGGTAACGAAATTGGAAACCAGGAGATTTCAGGGGGATTTCAGCACTTGGGGTGAATACCATTTCATCCTCGGCGATGAGTTCAAAGAACCCAGAGAATGGGGCGGCCGCTTCATCGGATTTGCCATCTACAACCGGGCCATGGGCGGGGTGGAAGCTATGGCGAATTTCCAAGCCATCACCAAAAAGATGGCCGAAGCCGGCGAAGAGGAATGATGGACTTCATATACGTCGACAATAACGCGACCACGCAGGCCGGCGCGGAAGTGGCCGACCTGATGAGTGATGTCCAACAGCAGGCGTTCGCCAACCCGTCGAGCCTGCACTATCCGGGACGCATCGCACGCAAACTGATCGAAGATGCCCGCGAACAGGCAGCCGCCTGCCTTTCGGTCCCGCCTCGCGAGATCATCTTTACCAGCGGCGGTACGGAAAGCTGCCATCTCGGAATACTCGGCATCCTGAACGCCAATCCGGACAAGCGGCACATCGTCACCAGCGCGGTCGAACATCTCTCAGTAAAAAGCCTGTGCGAAAAGCTCCAGGAAGAGGATTACGAAGTCACCCGCCTTGGTGTCAATGAAA
>JASLXP010000382.1 GCA_030740295.1 Planctomycetota bacterium | reverse complement strand
AAGGATTTAGTGCGCGAGAGGACTGCTAAGCTACGCCACAGCCTCTGGGTCGCTTCGAAGAAATCCAAATCCGGTTTCAGAATCAGTCTCAGCCAGAGCGATAGAAGAGCTAAGGAAATTCGTGAAGTACAGGGCTTTCTTCATCTGCAGAAGAGCGGCGCTGGCGCCAAGGTTGTCCTGCGCGATTTCGCCGCCTGGGCGGGTGAGTACGCTGTCAGCGATGAGCTCAAGCAGCTTGGCATCGAAGCGGCATACGTGAATGCTGAGACCTTCGATGACAAGGGTGGGAACCTGGTAATGGGACTTTTGACGCCAGCGGCGCAACTGGCGGATCTCTCAGAGGCGCAGAAGAAGGGGCCCCTGGCTATGGCGAAAGCTATGGTTTCTCAACCCAACACGATCGTCGTGCTCGTCAAGGATCCAATGGAGAAGCTGCTCAAGCTTGAGGCGGCTGACTCGCGTACAGGGCGAACGGCTAAAGCGGTGACGAGCACACAGGGAATGTACATTATCCCGACTTCGGCAACATTGGGGGACGAGGAGAAGCAACCACCGGCATTCGACGAATTACACTTGCACCTCAGAGACGAGCGCCTCGTCAAGAAGGCTCCGTTCTCGCTTCGGAGTGTGGCCCTGCCATAGTGTCGCCAGGATAGGGAGACACGAGGATCTTCCTACCGTCCTGAACTGGGGTAGCGCCGTTTCGGTCTCTGATTTTTGACGTTAGGTGATGACCATGGGGCAAAATGATGGTAGGCAGCAGTTGGACTGGTTTGCGGTTGCGTAGGGGCTTAACCAGAACTGTCCAACCCGTCCTCCACGAATCATCGGCTCTTATTTGTGTTGCGTTTGCTTTCAACTGAGCAGGGCCCAGTGTAATCGTGTCATCAGCTATTTGCGTTATCACTTGGCCAGACAGCACAGGGGCCTAAAGCATGATTTCTCTGATGGCGCATCTAAGGCCAGCATCAGCGCTCGTGGGGCTGGCCATCGTAGCCTCGCTGGCAATCGGCGCTGAAGGGGTGGAAGCAGAGCTGATTGAGCAGCTTGAGCGACTCCTGCAGGCGCTCGACAACAATGACCGGGTCCTCCGGCGCGGTGCAATCTCGGTTATCGGCGAGTTTGGTTCCGGCACTGACTCGATGTAGCGGCGAATCTCAGACTCCACTTCCGACTTTTCGTGGCGAGCGGCCTCGAGTTGGTCGAGGTGCATATTCAGCTCGAATCGGACGCTGCTGTAATCGTCGCTGGTGCGGGGCTGTTCGATGCATGCCTTCGTCCAGCTCGGGCCCTCGGGGAAGGGGATGCCCTCGAACAGGAACAGGCTCTTGATGCGGTTCATGGACTGCACGCAGCGCTTGACCACCGCCTCGAGCAGATGGCACAGACGCCGCAGCTTTCGATACGGCGTAGAGGGAACGCGAATGCTGAAGAGTTGCTCTCCCCTGAGATTTTCCGCGAGTTTGTTGGCATCGATGCGGTTGGTCTTGTTCCGTTCGAGGGACAGGGAAGATGGAGCCGAAAGAGGCCGAAACCTGAGTGGTCTGTAGCACAGTCATTGCGCCGTAACTCATCGACCTGGTGCACAGCCTGCCGGTGATGGAACGGGGAGAGTTGATAGGGATCATCACTCACACGGATGTGCTGACCTGGGCCGCAGAGAAGCTGGCGTAAACCATTCCCCCTCCCTCCCCGTCATCACGCGAGGCCGGCCGTTTCCAGGACGTTCATCGCCTCGTCGGCCGTCTCTTTTTCGCTGCTTTCTGTGTGGATATTCCGTGTGTAAAGCGATGAGTTGCCTGCCTGAAAATCGTTGTGGTTGGAGGCATGAAGGTAGGTATCCCAGTCTGCGTCGGAAGGATCGTTTTCGCGAAGCTCCAATCTTCTCATCACTTCGGATGGGTCGGCCTCGCAGTGCAGGATGAGACAGGGGAGGGCCATCTCACCGGCCAGATTAGAAAAGGGGCTTCGCCGGCCCCCTTCACGAAAGCTGGCATCCACTACAACTCTTCTTCCAGCGAACAACAGCTCTCTGGCGCGATCGAGGCATGTTGCGTAGGTCCGGTCGTTCCAATCAGGTGTGTAGATCCCGCTTTCGAAATCCGACTTTGACGGCGTCCGCGGCGACAGACCGGCGAGTTCCTTTCTGACTACATCACTTGAAACTACATCAAATCCGGATGTTTCAGACAGGCTGCGGGCGAGGGTCGATTTCCCGGTACCCGGAAGGCCGGTGACCAGTACCAGACACGGCTTGTGTTCGGGCCGCACAGTTGCAGACAGTGCGAGCAGCCAATGAGCAAGGGACTCTCTGTGGGCCTCCTCCCTGTCTGCGATAGGTATTTCTGGTTCTGCGGCTTTGAAGCCTTCCACCTTGCCACGAACAGCCGCACGATAGGCGATGTAGAAGTTCAGAAGCTGCCGTCCCTGGGTGTCGTCGGCAGACCAGAAATAGGAATCGGCCAGAGCGCGTACGAAGTCAGGTCGCCCGGCGTAGAGCAAATCCATGCAGAGAAATGCGATGTCTGAGACAGGATCGGCAAATCGAAATCGTTCATTGAATTCGATTCGATCCAGCATCATCCATTGCTGGCCGGCGCTTTTCTCCGGAAAGTGGTACACGTGCTTGAGCCGAAGGTCCCCGTGGCTGTCGATCGGAAAGCAGGAATCGGCCCGCATCTCGATCAGCTCTTTCAGATTATCGAGGCAGGACCGTGTGCGTTCTTCGAGGTGTGACATGACATCGGGATGAATCGTCACTCCTGTCTGCCCACGGGACTGCTCAAAGTTTTCCAGGCAGTTCCTGCGAATGAGATCCCACCGTCCGAACTCTGCAATTCTCTCGCTGCGCTCGGCTCTCGAATGAAAATCCGCCACGTGGTGTCCGAGCTGCTCCATCATGTTTTCGTCGACGGCATTCCTGGCAAGCCGGGCCTCCATGGTGGCCTGTTCGGGGAGTCGCTGCATCTTGACAGCGTAATCGATGGCTTTTCCATCGCCGTCGCATGTGAGCTGGCCATTACAAGTCACGGGAGCGGTCCCCAGGTAAACGCCTGGCGCGAGCGGGCTGTTCAGCCGCACTTCCTCCTCGCAGAAGTGCCTGCGTTTATCGAGAGTTGAAAAGTCAAGGAATCCAAGGTCGACCGGCTTTTTGATCTTCCAGGCGAACGGACCCGCGAGGAACACTACCGAGATGTGAGTCTGGATGACCTCGACATGATGCACGGGATAGCTGTATGCCTTCGGGCAGGAAAGCTGTTGGATGAGGTCTTCGATGTCCATAATTCTGTCCTCTCGCTACCTCGCCAAGAGCAGGGGGATATGTGTTGCGTGCCGAGTCCTCTGCATGCCTGTTCCCAATGAAAGGATCCCACCGGTGTACACACTTACCGTTTGGATCATGATTCTCACTCCCTTTGAACAGTCCACCTTCGTCTGGCCTGATGGTGGACAGACTCATCGCTCCGGCCATCGGCCCTGCGTCAGCCGGCGGCGATCCTACGGATAGAACATCCAGACCTGTTCCGTTTCTACTGGATTGGGGTGGGCAGCGTTCCAAGAAACACGGCCGTGGCCATGAGAATGACCGCAACAGCGGCAACAACAACGATGACCATGATCGTCTGGCTGGTCTCGTCACTGTCTGTGCCCCTTGGCCTCCGGAAATGCACCCTTCCAGGCCAGGTCGGCAGATACGCTTTCTTCTGTGATTCTGTTGCAGAAGGCGCTTTCATCGTTCTCACCCCCTCCCTGCGTAAAATACGTTCGTGAATGAGCAACACTTCTCTGTGCACTTATTTCACGGGAGATCGGCTACCGGGAGATGTGCACAAGACGTGCCCAGGAAGCGGCATGCTCGATACTGCGAACCGATGCTGGTGGATCGACGAATGGCTACCCCGGTGAATGGAATTGCAGGGAAGAGCTGATCCAACATC
>JASLXP010000381.1 GCA_030740295.1 Planctomycetota bacterium | reverse complement strand
TCAGTGAGGATCATTTGCGTCGTCTTCACAACGCGGTTGGTCAGCTTGCAGACTCGCCGATTTTTATCCAGGATACCGCGAGTTTGACCATCGCAGATCTGCGGGCGCAGGCCAGAAGGCTTAAGGCTCAACACAACCTTGGCGTTATTTTTATCGATTATCTCCAATTGATGGATGCCTCGCGCAGTTGGCGGAGCGATGGGCGCGTGCAAGAGATATCCACCATCTCGAGGGGGCTGAAATCCATCGCCAGAGAGCTCGAAGTTCCCGTGGTTGCCCTTTCGCAGCTCAGCCGTGCCGTAGAAGCCAGAGAAGGAAACCGGCCGCGTATGTCTGACCTGAGGGAATCAGGATCCATCGAACAGGATGCCGATGTGGTCATGTTGCTCTATCGCGAGGGTTATTATAAGCAAGACGAAGAAGACAACCGGACCGCCGAAGTCATCATCGCCAAACAGCGAAACGGGCCCACCGGCAGCGTGCGGCTTATTTTTAATAGAGAGTACATGCGTTTCGATAACCCGACTGCCGAAGATATCATGTGACGCTTTGGCCTTGCCCATCCCATAAACTGGACCCTCGGATGAACCGTCCAATAAAAAAGCTCGCCCTGATCACCACACTTTTTTCCACATTTCTGCTCAACGTCTCTGCCGAGCAATCCACCGTTGAAGGCAAGAACGTAAAAGCCGTACGCTTTAACGGGATTGCTCAAGCACAATGGGATCGTGTTCAGACTAGGGCCCAGACCCGTGCCGGCCGTCCCTTCTCATCCCAGATTGCCAACGAAGATATCAGGCGACTCATTGCAGCGGGATACTTCTGCCGTGAATACACCGTCAACCTGGCTGGCGACGAAGTAGAAGTCACATTTACCATCGCGCCCGAGCCGATCATCGATCAGATCGAGTTTGCAGGCAGCCTCAAAAAGAAACACATCAAGAAATTCAAAGACCTGATCCAGGCCCGGGTCGGTGACCTGCTTCGCCAGCACCAGATCAACGCGGACAAGCAGGCCATGCTCATCGAGCTCAAATCCAAGGGTTACCATTTCGTCGAGATCGACCAGGAAATCCTGCCCGGCCCATCCGGCGGCGCCACCGTCCGATTCATCGTCAACCCTCAAAATGCAGTGAGAGTCAAGGATATCGAATTCCTCGGCGCCACCGCCTTCTCAAAGCGGAAGCTTCGCAAGATTCTCAAGACAAAAATCGATAAGTGGTACAACTCGGCAAAGTACATCCAGGAAAACTTTGAAGAGGATCTGAAGCGCCTGCGCGAGTTTTACCGCATGAAAGGATGGCTGGATGCGACGACCAATGTCGATGCAGTCGAGTTCACAAAAGAAAAGAGGAAGGTCGTCCTCAAAATCAACGTGAATGAAAGCGCCCGCTACGGCGTTGAATCGCTCAGCTTTGAAGGGCACGAGCTCTTCACCACCGAACAGCTCCAGGCCCTGACAGACCTCGAGGCGGGAGGCGATTATTCAAGGGAACAGATGCAGCTCGACCTTAAAGCACTCCGCGACCTTTATGGCGAGCGCGGCTACGTCCGCAGCGAGATTAAAGTCGACGAATTCGTTCTCCCCGCGGAGAAAAAAGTCCGGGTCAAATTCAGCATTGTCGAGAACGAAAAATCCTACGTAGAGACCATCAATGTCTTCGGCAACACCCGGACAAAAGACATCGTCATCCGCCGCGAGATTGATCTCATTCCCGGCGAAGAATTCAACACCATCAAGATGGACGGCAGCATCCGGCGCCTGCGCAATCTCGGCTTCTTTGAAAAAGTCGAGGCAGAGTACGTGCCCGGCTCGGAAGAAAACCTCTCGAACGTCAATATCCGGGTGAAGGAAGGCAAGACCGGCGTGTTCCGCATCGGTGCGGGGTTCAGCTCCAACAACAGCCTCATCGGCAGCGTTGCCATCACGCAGCGCAACTTTGACTACAAAGACGTGCCCAAAAGCTGGCACGATTTCCTCGTTGGCAGCGCCTTCGTCGGGGACGGCCAGAACCTCACCGTCCAGGCCCAGCCCGGCACGGTCCTCAATCGATACGTTATTTCATGGACAGAGCCGTACCTCTTTGATCGGCCAATCCTGTTTGGCATGACCGGTTCGCACTTCAATCGAGATCGCAGTGTTTATGATGAAAGCCGCACCAGCGGCTCTCTGCGCCTGGGCAAACGCCTTATCCCGGACCTGCGTCTGGAGGGGATCTATCGTTACGAGATTGTTGACCTGTCGGATATCAACCTTCTCACCGCGCCTCTCGCGGTCATCGACGCGCAGGGCGAGACCAATGTAAGTAGCGTTACCGGCCAGCTCACTTATGATAAACGCGACGACTTCTTCTTCCCCTCCCAAGGCCACCGCAGCGAGCTCTCATACGAGTTTGCTGGCACTTTTATCGGTGGAGATCTGGATTTTCAGAAGGTCATCGCCAGCCATAGCAGGTACTTCACCCTCTTCGAAACCAGGGATGATAACCCGCATGTTATAAGCGTTCGACTGCGCTCCGGGTGGATGGATGACATCGGTGAAAAAAGGATCCCCATCTTTGAAAGATTCTTTCTTGGAGGCTCCAATTCGGTACGCGGCTTTGATTTCCGCACCGTGGGCCCTCAGGAAAACAACGAACCACTCGGTGGCGAGTTTTTCTATCAGTTAAATACGGAATATCGCTTCCCTCTCTTCGGCGATATCTTCCAGGGAGTATTCTTTAATGACATCGGTAATGTCACTCCTTTCCTTGGGCAGGGACAGGAATTCAGTACCTGGCGCGCATCAGTGGGCTTTGGCATCCGGATCAAAGTTCCGGCCCTCGGCCCGGTGCCCATCACCCTGGATTTCGGCTTTCCATGGCGAAAAGAGGATGGAGATGACAAGGAGCTCCTCAGCTTCCAGTTTGGCACGGCATTCTAGAAATACCCTACACCGAATCGGAGACGCGACATGAATTTCAAGTTTCTGCCCGGATTACTCGGGCTGGCTTTCCTGGCGCAGGCCCACGGAGAAACAAGTTACGCAGTCTGCAATCTCTCAAAGCTTTACCAGGATTGCAGTGTCAGTAAAGACAAACGGGCCGAGCTCGAGGCCCTGCGCTCCAAGGCTGAGAAACAGCTCCAGAGCTACAAGGGCAAGATAGAAGAACTGCAGCGAAAGAAGCCCCTGTACGATGAAGGCAGCCCTGAGTACAAAGAGCTCGATAAAAAGATCGAAGAGCTCAAAACAGAGGCCGGCGCAAAAAAAAGAGTCGAGACCGCCAACCTGGAACGCAAGTTCACCGAGTTCCTAAAGAAGTTTCACAAGCTCGCCACTGAGGCCATCGAAGAGTATTCCAAGGAGCAGGGCATCAGCTTTGTCTTCCAGATTCAGAATACAGAGCTCGGAAGATTTACCAAGGCCGAGCCCCTTCTCCAGAAAATTTTTACGCAGCAGATTCTTTACAACGTTAGATCGGTCGATATCACCGAAAAAGTGCTGAAAAGACTCGACAAGGAATACGAGACAAACAAATAGCTGAGGGAGCAGTGAGCCATTCACAGTGCACGATTCGGGATACCGTCGAGATGAAGGGCAAGGGCCTCCACGAAGGAGTCGAGGTCACCTTGCGCCTGCTTCCGGCCGGAGCGAATGAAGGCCTTTCATTCGTCCGGGTGGACCTCGAAGGCAAACCAAGGATCCC
>JASLXP010000380.1 GCA_030740295.1 Planctomycetota bacterium | reverse complement strand
GGGCGGCCCACTGAGCGCCACCTCGAACGGCAGGCACATCGGTCCCGAAGTGCCCTTCGGTTTCGTGATGGGTACGTTCCATGATGAACCGGTGCTGCTCATCGAGTCCTCCATGGGCAACCGTGCGTTGAAATTTGACTTCCGCCCGCCTTCCAGCGGCCGAACCGATCCCGACAACAAGTTCGAGAATCTCGAATACAAGCTCATGGTGGAAGGCGTTCACAAGACGCTCAAGAACCTCGACAAGGTTATCCCCGGCTACGCGGGGCAGGGCTACGAGATCGTCGGCTTCGTCTGGTGGCAGGGACACAAGGATGGAGGCAGTTCGAAGGAAGAATACGAGAAGCACCTGGTCAACCTGATCCAGGACGTGCGCAAGGAATTCAAGGTACCCGACATGCGGGCCGTGGTGGCGACGGTCGGGTTCGGGGGCTGGGAACTGGGCGATAATTACAAAGGAGTCCACGACGCACAGATGGCTGTCGGGGATCCCAAACAGCATCCTGAGTTCGCCGGGAAAGTGGCCAGCGTCGATATCCGCGGCTACTGGCGCCCCCAGGGGCAGTCACCTTCCGGCGCAGGCCATCACTATAATCACAATGCCGAAACTTATGTATTGGTGGGCGATGCTCTCGGCAGGGCCATGGTGAGGCTCCTTGGCGGCAAGGCGGAGCCGCTTCCCGGCGCTTGGCCGAAGCCTGAAGCCAAGCCCAAGACTCTTGATCAAATGAGTCTGTCTGAGCAGGCTGCACTTATCTACACAGACGCATTTGCCCAGGGCTGGGTACAGGGGAAACACGAGCCGACGGCCGATGACATTGCTGCCATGGCTCCGGCTCTGCGTCCGATACTTCTGGACGAGATGCTGCCGGCATACATCGCGTCTCAGCAGGCAAAGCCGCCACGGAAGGGCAGCATGACGATCGGTTCCCTTCTGAAGGGCGGAGGCCCGAGCTGTAATGCATCCGACGGCAATCTGAAGCTCGAGCTGGATACGATTATCCGGTTCTACAACATGGCCGGCGTCAGCGACTATGACTGGAAGAGGCTGGATGCGATTGCCATCGGGTCCGAATGGAACTACTTCAACTTTGATCCGCCCGAGAAGCAGGAGCTCGGCAAAAGCAGGCGGCTCCGGAAGGTAACGGTACCTGCCGGCATGGAAGGATGGATGAAGCCGGGCTTCGACGCGGCCAAGGCTGGCTGGAAGAAGGGCGCGGCCCCGTTTGGTCAGAAGGGCGGCCAAAAGAAGCCGCTGATGCCGCGCTGCTCCAATCCGAACTGCGGCTGCGGTGCTGTCCCCGCCACGATGTGGGAGAAGGAAGTGCTGCTCCTTCAGCAGACATTTGACGTCCCGCCGCTGAAGGACGGGCATCTCTACAGAATCGCACTGGGCGGTTCCCAGCATGATCGCAAAGGGGAAGGCTACATCATTTACATCAACGGCAAGCCCCTTGCCCAGGCCCAAGGCGGGTACTTCCGTCACAATAACGGTCCCCGCGGCGGCTACATCACCGCAGACCTCCGTCCGGAATTCAAGTCAGGCAAGGTCACCATCGCGGTACAGGCATTTCTGCGCTACACCCACTTCAATAACGGCACCATGTACTGGGGATCCGATCCTGAGTATCGCGGCAAGCCCGTGCCACCCAACGGCAACCTCAGCCTCTGGATGGAAGAGGCGAAGCTGCCCGCACAGGTTCTGCAATCGATAGAGGAATAGACGGGAATACTGAAGGGCGAAATTGGCTGACGCCACAGCCACCAGGACAGGCTGTTGTCAGCCGGTTGCTCAAAGGCTCCCCAGACCACAGGGGCTCTGGAAGCCGCCGCTAGTGGTGTTGAAACGGAAGTGAGAAGTGCAACGAAACAAATACAGACGACCAGTCACAATGAAGAACCTTACACTGAAGTCATCTCCCCGTCTGTGGGTCAGTCGGGATACGGCGCTCAATCTGAAGGACAAACTCCACACCCCTTTCATGGAGAGTCAGGCCCTGCAAATACTGGCCGATGCCGATTGGCTCGTGCGGGCCAAACCGATCGCCGAAGGGGAAGCGGTTCAGTACATGCAGGGAACGCGTGCCATCGCCAGTCATCTCCAGTGCCTCACCGCGGCATGGGTATTGACCCGTGAGGCCAGATACCGCAGGACCGCCCTCCGCCATCTGGCCAACCTGATGAACTGGAACCACATCAGTTGTGAGGCACGTATTAACACCCCGCCCGAGGTGGAGCTGCCCTTCTGTCTGACTTACGGGGAACACGCCGCGGATATCGGGCTGATGTACGATCTCTTCCGGCCCGACATTACCCCCGAAGAGGAGCAGGTCTTCTTCGATGTTCTCGATCGCTTCTACCTCAAAGAGGCGCTCAAGTGCCTCGACAATTCTCCCTGGTGGGCCTTCAAGGAGTGGTCGAACTGGAACGGCGTCTGTTGCGGCGGCATGGGGATGATGGCGCTCGCCTTCCACGACGACCGGCCCGAGTGCCGCAAGCTGATACCGTTCGTGGAGAAGTCGCTGGGCGAGTATTTCAAGTCGTACATTAAAAACGGCGGCGGCTGCCACGAAGGCACCGGCTACTGGAACTACGGCATGCACTACGCTATGCACTACCTCCTGAGCTGGGAGAACGCGACCGGCAGGAAACATCCCGCGTTCAGAATCAAGGAACTGGGCAAGTCTCTCCACTTCCCGCTCGACTTCACCGGCATCACCTTCGGTGACAATGACGGCTGGCATCCTGCTGGTTTCTTCTTCATGCTGGCCAAGCGGCTCAAGCAGCCCGAGGCAGCGTTGCGGGCCGCCACCTACCTATCGGGCCGGGCCGCGCCATCCCCCAAGCGGAGGAAACGACTGGACCGTGTCGCAACGGGGGACACCCTCTTTGCGGCCGACTGTGTTCCCAACACTGAAAAGATGGAGACACTCCGGAAGGCCCGCGCAAGGAAGAAGGAACCGGTGGCCCGGATCTACAAAGGACTGGACTGGGCAGCCCTCGCGGATGATTCGGCCTTTCCTACTCTGCGCCTCTCCGCCCGTGGCGGCTCCAGTGAAATCACCGGTCACGGCATGCTCGATCTCATGAGCTTCAAATGCATGGTCAACGGTGAACGGATGATCACCGACCAGAGCGGCAGCAGTCCGGTCTCCTTTACCAGGTTTGGCCATCACATCTATGGCCGCAGCGTCGCATCAAAGAGCGCCCTTTTCGTCGACGGGCTCGGCTGCCGGGAGAACGCGGTCTGCGACGTCACCGAGGTGGTGAAGGGCAAGGACATTCTCGGCCTGCGGATCGATGGCTCTCACATTTACCTGCCGCGCTGGAAGAAACTCTTCATCGGACGCCTCTTCCTGCTGGTGGAGAACAACTACTGGCTTGTCGTCGACCGCCTCTTCGACCCCAATGTTGCCGCAGGACACTGGTTGGAGTCCCGATTCCATACCTTTGCCGACACCAGATGCGGCAAGGACTGGGCCTCCCTCAAGAGCGGCAAAGAACGGCTGACCATGACCTTTGCCGCCCTGGGGGACGGCGTGATGCAGGAATCCCGCGGCACGCCCTCCCTGCCTGGCAAGCAAACCAAAATCATCCGCTGGATGAGCGCGGCAGCCGACCACGAATTGCTGCACGTGACAGCCCTCAACCCCGGCAGCAGTAAGCTCAGCCTCAAGCTGAACAAACAGAAGCGCGGAGGATTCGCTATCGAAGTGACTTGCCCGACCGGAAGAAGCCGCACCGTTCGAGTGACCTCAACGCTCAAGTTGAAGGTGGCTCCAGAATAGAATGAGGTCGAATGGAAGACATGCCGATGGTTAGAAAAGCACGTTCAAGATCATCGTGGCGACAAGCTGGTGGCCCCATGTATGACGCCATGATCATCAAAGGCGACAAGATCACCATCGCCGGCGCGGACGGCGATTTTAGGATGGCCTATGCCCGCATCACCGGCAAGGACACCGTTGAGGTCTGGCACCACAGGGTGCCAGAGCCGAAGCATGTCCGCTTCGCCTGGCACCGGAATCCGCTACACAATCTCTACAACAAGGAAAACTTCCGGCACCACCCTTCAGGACAGACGATATCGATCTTTCAACAAGAAATGTGAAATAGTGTTACTGATGCGATTAGAAATAAGAGCGAGATGCGCCCTCCGCTGCAGCCTCTCCCCGGGCGCGCCGGCTCCAGGCCGGTCCCCACGCCGATGGTGTAGGAAGCAGAAGTCGCCACACATGACTCCTGATCTTGCTTGTCATCCCCGATTTTCCTCTTCGCTTGGCATCATTTCTCTTTGTCTCGAATTCTCCAGTGCACGACAAGCCAGATTAGGAGACTCAGATTAGAAGCGGAGGTTCAAAGGTAGATGAAAAGCATGATTAGAAGTAAGAGCCACAAGCCGATCATGAACACGAGAGTAACTTCGGCATTGCCCCACAAGACTCTTGCGTGCGTGTGTGCATGGATGCTTCAAATCTCCGCATTGCCTGCAGCAGATCCCGTTGCGAGTGACACCAACTCGAAAGACGCAGCGCCCCTGGAGGCCCAGTGTCCTCCTGTCTTCGATAACCATGCGGTCTTTCAACAGGGAATTCCTGTTCCTGTCTGGGGCCGGTCTCTGCCGGGAGCGAAGGTGACGGTCAGCTTCGACAAGCAGACCAAAGAGACCGTCGTCGGGAAGGACGGCCAGTGGAAGGTGACGTTGGCTCCCGTGCCGGCGGACAAACTTGATTCTCTTGAAAAGGCACCGAAGGGCCGAGCCCTGACCATCGCCACGGAGCTTGACGGGAAGAAGGCGAGCAAATCGTTCACGGACATTCTGATCGGTGAAGTTTGGCTCTGTTCGGGGCAGTCGAACATGGCGGGCAAGGTCAGACACAACCGCAAAAACCAGGATCCCAAGGACGATCTCATGCAGTCCAACTTTCCAGCGGTGCGCCACATCAGTGCCCCCGGCGGCTGGCAGATGGCCACTCCCCAGTCTGTTGGTGAATTCACACGAGTCGGGTTCTGTTTTGCCCGCAAGGTGCACCGGGAGCTCGAAGTGCCGGTCGGCCTCGTCAATGCCTGCGTGGGCGGGTCGCGGATTGAGTCGTGGATGCGGGTCCCTGCGCGGAAACTTCCGCGGTCGGCCAATTCAGAAAAAAAGATCTCATACGGGGTACTCTATCAGCAGCGAATCGCACCTTTGGTCGGTTACGGCATGCGTGGGGCCTTGTGGTATCAGGGAGAAGCCAACGCGTCGGAGGGACACAGTTACTTCCTGAAGATGGAGTCGCTGATTAAAGACTGGCGTGCGTCCTGGCAACTCGGCGACTTCCCTTTCTATTCTGTGCAATTGGCCGGCATCGGCCGTTCCCCTGTCGACAAGCCGGCGATGGGAGACGGCCGGGCCCGTATCCGTGAAGCGCAACGCCACGCGCTCACCATCAAGAACACCGGCATGGCCGTCGCTGTCGATATCGGCGCGGATCGTGAGCATCCCGGCAACAAAGTCGAGGTCGGCATTCGCTTGGCGCACTGGGCGCTCCACAAGGACTACGGCCGGAAAGACATCCTTCCCAGCGGCCCGCTTTACAGGGGCTTCAAGGTCGAGGGCAGCGCCATCCGCATCTCCTTCGGTCATGCGCAGGGACTGATGGTCGCAACCAAGACCGACTACATTCCTCCCGTACCAGCCCCGGGCGCGAAAATCCCGTGGCTCTCCATTCAGGATAAGAAAGGCAACTGGCACTGGGCCGACGGAAAGATCGACGGCACCGACCTCATCGTATCCAGCAGGGATGTGGACGATCCGGTGGCCGTCCGCTATGGCTACACCAATCGCCCGCTCGGGCCCTATCTCTACAATTCCGCCGGCCTGCCTGCTTCACCATTTACGACGGTAAGAACAATGTATGACGACTCAAGGACACAATAGAATGAACCATGCAAAGGAGATCCAATGAGCAAAAGATTGATGGCAGGACTGGGCCTCATAGCCGTTGATATCGGCGTATTCGTGGCCACATGCGCATTTCTCCCCCAACGTGGCTCATTCGGTCACAGCGGCCCACTGAGTTACTTCGTTAACTCACGAGCGCGTTGGGACATTGCGTGGGCAGTACTCCTTGCGGCCATCTTCCTGTCCATCGGTGCATTTCTCCTGATGGATGCCCTGGGCGCCTTTCACACAAGAGACAGATCATCCGGCAACGAAGAATGAAATCCGTCAATATGAATCCGTTAGGAAAACATGGAGTTTTCCCCTTACCCCGCAGATTGAGGACCCGCAAGAGCAGGACTGATCCCCGGCAAAGAGTGGGGCGGCATGGTCTCGTACCAGATGAGCTACACACAGGAGTGGAAGACAGGGCTGGCCCAGAAGCGCATCGACGTGTTAATCGAATTGATTCCCGAACTGCTGGAAGGAAAAACCTTCCACATCGACGCCTTCCTCGGGGCGCGACCGCTCGACCGCGAGGCCCCCATCAGCCCCTGGCTGGGCTACCAAGGAAGAAGAGTTTCGCACTCAACGCAAGATCTACCGCTACCGCGGCATCGACGTCACCTCCGAATGGGTTAACGGTTTTCGCGATGACCGCTTTGTAGGGCTGCAGGCCTGGGCTTGGCACGGGGCAGCGCGGTTGAAGACCTGCCCGACGAACTCTACTGCACCAATCCCATGAAAGACGCGCGGCACCTGGATGGGAAGTGGGAAGTACTCCCGAAAAGTATCTCGAGGAGTTCTGCCTGCTGCTTCTGCCCTGGTATTACAGGAACAACCCAAACGGCACAGAGGATCCCCAGCCTAAGATCGACGGCACCGATATCTGCATGCCCGGGCTCCCGTGCGAGGAACCGACTCTGATCGCCTACAGCAAGGAAGGATACGAGAGCAAGGCATGAAAACTGCCCCCAGATTAGCAGGGCGTGGAAAATGTATCACTTTCCAATCTGACCTCGACAGAGCAGGATCATCAGATCGTGCCCATGCTCAAGCACACGGCTCGCCTCCCCCGCATGGCAGGGCCGAAGAAATGATCGTCAAAATTCCTGTCCTCGGCGCCTACAGCAAGGGCAGGTGTTTTCAGGGGTTGTTGTCATCGTGCAACAAGCCTCAGAGAATACCTGTCTGAATTTATGGTAATGATTACGTAGTGAACGAGAGAAACACATGAACGATAAAACATCCAGGAAACTAGCGCTTTGCGCCCTCACGACAGCCCTGCTGCTCTTACCTTTCACGCTGAACGCAGGCGAATTGCGGGTCAGCCGCCACTTTGGCGATGGAATGGTGCTTCAGCGCGGCAAGCCCGTGACCGTGACCGGTTTTGCGGACGAGGGCAGCGCGGTAACGGTGGAGATGGCTGGTCAGTCAGAGGCGGCTACGGCTGATAACGCGGGCGCCTGGCGGGTGACTTTCGAGTCGATGCCTGCCACCCGGGAACCGCAGACCTTGGCGGTGAAGTCTGGCGGCAAGACTGTAGCTCTCAAGAATGTTCTCATAGGTGATGTCTTCCTCTTTGCGCGCCAGACCACGATCGACATCTCGCTGGGGCGCGATGCGGCAGGGCGAAAAGCCGCGGCGGCACACACGAAGAATCCGCTCTATCGTGCCATTTCGATCAAGACCATTCCCGCGCTCGTGCCGCAGAGCGACCTCGACCTCAAGGCTGCCACGGGCTGGGCCGAGGTCAACAACTCGACAGCCCTCAAGATGTCCGCCGCCGCTTACTACTTCGGTCGTGACTTGGTCTCGGAAGTCGGGGTGCCGATCGGTATCATCGATCTGAACCTGGGCTATCAGTTCCCTATCAGTTGGCTGAGCCGCGAAGCCCTGCTTGAAACGGAGAAATTCTACGGCAAGACCTCGGTGGAGGGCCTTGTCGCCCGCATGGAGAAGCTTGCGGATCTGAAAAGCAAAGGTGAGCCGATGCCCAGGAAAGAAGTGGTTCACTCCGATCCTGTTCAATATCCCCTCTATCCCGCGGCGGGCTATAACGCGGTCATCCATCCCCTGCGCGGGTTGGCGCTCAAGGGGATCATCGTGCAGCTCGGCGCCAATTACCCGTTCATGGTTTATGCCGGACTCGAGAACAGCGGCACGAACTTCGATCGCCGGGAATTGAATCGCGCCTACATAGAGACCTACGACATTCGCAAGAACGGGTTCCGCATCGACGCATATACGACCCCTCGGATTCCGAAAGAATGGCGCCAGGCTTTTGCAGACAAGGAACTGCCCATCGCTCTGGTGATGCCACCCAGCTCGGCGCTCCACACGTTTGGCACTCGATGCATCGAGATGCGTGAACTCAACCGACTGACTGCGACCGACAACTTCGGCGTCGGACTCATCCTGTCTGGCTCCGAGAGTATCCCGTACAGCGCGCAGCCACGCGATGAAGTCCTGCTCGCCAGTCGCAGCCTGAGCTGGGCGCGCGGCTCTGTTTACAGGAAAGACGGCACCGATGCCTCCGGGCCTCTTTTCGATCGCGTCGAGACGGATCTGAACAGGGCCACCATCCATTTCAAGGAGGGCACGGCGAAGAGTTTGAATGCGAAAAAGGGCGCCCTCGATTTCTTTGAAGCCGCTGGGATCGAAGGCGAATACTCGCCTGCCGCGGCACGCATCGATGGCGACGTCATCCGCATCAAGAGCGACACGGTTAACCGGATCGCGTATGTGCGCTACAACTGGAACAAGTCGCCGAACCAGGGCCTGGGCAATGCTTCCGGCCTGCCCGCGATTCCATTCCGCAGCCAGCAGATCGAATACGTCTGGTTCATCCGAAACTCTGAAACCGACCTTCCCTCCGAATACTTCACCCCGGCGAATGAATGGAAAAGCGGAGACGTCACCCTCGTGAATGGTCAGCTCAAGACCCACGGGTATCCAAACTTCAGCGGTTGGATCGGGCCCGTCGGCGTCAAGACCGGGCCGTTCGGGCCGAACATGGGCGTGCGAAAAGTCCTCGCAGGTTCTCCCGCCGACGGGAAAATCTTTGAAGGCGATGTGATTTACAGCGCCAACGGCAACATGCTGGGGGATGAGGCATGGGTGGTCATGGCGGCAGCCATTACCGAGAGCGAAACCGAGGCGGGAAGCGGCAGACTTCTGCTCGGCGTCCGCAGGGACGGTAAGAACATGGAGGTCAAGCTGACCCTGAAGGTCATGGGCACGTACAGCTCCACCGCGCCCTACGACTGTCCGAAGACCGAGAAGATCATTGCCTATCTGGAGGAGTGGCTGGCGGCCCGCGGCGGCGGGGCGACCCGTGGCGGCGGCTTTCTGGGCTCTGATGCCCTGTTCCTGCTGGGCAGCGGCAACCCGAAATACCAGGGCCTCGTGCGCCGGGTCATCTACAGCAAGATGGCATCGACAGACCCGACGAAACCCTTCGAATCGACCCGGGCAGGGAAGAGCTGGTACAACTCCGCCGATGCGATTCTCTTCGGCGAGTACTTTCATGCGACCGGTGACCGCAATGTGCTCCCTTATCTGAAGAATGCCTGCGACCGGCTGGCGGCCACGCAGCAGCCCATCGGTGGCTGGAGGCACAATTTCCCGGGCGGCGCGACCTATGGGCTGATCCCGAACGCCGGCATCCCGGGTGTCATCGGAATGAATCTGGCCAAAGCCGCCGGGCTGGACATCAACATGAAGGCATACGAGCTCGGCGTCCGTCACTTCCGCGAGAAGCGCGCCGAGACGGGCACCATGATTTACGGACTCGGCGGTTGCCAGCGCGAAACGCCGCCTCAGATCGATCCGGCAGTCATGGCCGCGGGCAAGCTCGAAACGTGCAACGGCGGCCTGTCCGCGGCCGGCATCCTGATGGGACTCGAGGGCCACACCCGCGCAGCCCACCTCTGTTCCCTGATCAGTGCCTACGCATTCAATAACACCTTTGGCGGACACGGCGGCAACTTCTGGAACAACTTCTGGACACCGCTGGGCGCGCACGCCCATGGCCGGGCCGCTTTCATCCATTTCATGAAAGGGCACCGCTGGTATCGCGAGTGCAATCGGATGTTCGACGGCAGCCTCATCAATAATGAGAACGAGCGTGTGGGCGGCGGGCACGGCCTTGCTCTCGTCGCACCCCGCGAACGCCTCCGCATCACCGGGGCTCCGAAGTCACCGTTTGCCACAGACGCGCCTGAGTTCCTGAAACCGGCACTCGCCGCTCATGCGAAGAAGGACTATTCAGCTTGCGAGAAACTCGTCAGCGCTCTCCTCGCAACCGGTACCGTCAGCAAGGCAGACCTCCCTCGCGTGCAGAAGCTGGCGCAGGCAGCGCGGGAGATTCAGCAGAGCATCGAGTTCGATATGACCCGGATGGAGGAGTTGATCGAGGAAGGCAGGATGGCCGAGGCCAGCGCCGACCTCGCCCAGCTCAAGGGAGTCGTCGCTGAAGGCAATGCGCGCCTGGCCGCCATCGAGAAGGGCCTCAAAGGCAAAGCCAGGGCAGACGACAAGTCGCTATACACTGCCGAGCAGAGGGCGCTCCAACCAGTCACACGCCAGGACGCAAAACCGGCAGAGCCGCGCGAATGGAAATGCCTGGTCACCGAGATGCCCGTCGGCAAGGACAGATCGCTCGGCAAAGTCCCTGCCGAAGAGGCAAGCAAATGGCGAATGAAAGTTGTGGAGAGCGCGGAGCAGGCACCGGAGGGGTGGATGGTGCCCCGGTTCGACGATTCCGAATGGGAAGAGACAAACCTGCCCATTTCTTGGCGCATGTATCACACCGCGCTCTTGCGGACAAAGTTCGCGGTGGACAACAAGAATAAATTCGATGGACTGCGGATGCGGGGCTGGCTCTTCCGTCAGCAGGGCATCGAGATATACCTCAACGGAAAGCTGATCGGCAAAGTAAACAACCTCGAGAAGAAGACCGGAAATGTCGAGGCCGAGTTCAAAGAATCCGTGATGAAGAGGCTCAAGAACGGAGAAAACACTCTCGCTGTCACCACCCGCCACAACTGGCGCTGGGGCATGCTGTTCATGCACGTGTACAACGACGGTTTCGGTTTCCGGCTGGATGCGCGGATGAAGAAATAAAGAGACGAAAAAGCTAGCGACAAAGGGAAACACTCGGAGTTCAACTTTACCGCGAGCTTCATCGATAACTTTGCACGAAGAGAGCAACTTGCGACTTCGGCCAAGGCTGAAGCCTGTACCCCTCACAGCAGCTTCTGGCACTTCTCAGCCGCGGCATTCAACTCCTTCGCCGGATCTCCATCCTCGTTGAGGGCACGATTCAGGTGTTCATTCAGGATTTCAGTCATGGCGCCGAACGATGGCACTTGCGGCTGATGCCGGGCGTTGGCGTGTAGCTCCTCCATGATGGAGTAGCCGGCGACTCCGCGGTTGGCGAACTCTATCCAAGTGCTGCGGCGGACACCGATGCCGCCTTCTTCGGACGTGATGATATCCATCTCCGGATGGGAACAGTGGCGCAGGAAATCATAGGCAGCTTGCTGATTCTGTGAGCCTGCGGTGACTGACAGACACCAGTAAATGTTCAAACTGCACGACGAGCCATTGGGGCCGTCCCCTGCGGGGATCTGTCCGCAGCCCACTTTGCCCCGCACCTGACTCGACTCATGAGCATCGGCAAAAGACGCAAAGCCAGTCCAGTTCACCATCATGGCGACCTTACCGGCTGAGAACACATTGCCTGATTCAACGCTGTCGATCTCTGCACAGTTGGGCGGCACTACCTTGTGGGTGTGTATCAGGTCTTTCTCGAACTGAAGTGCTTCGACGCCTGCTTTGCTGTTGAAGGCAACCCTTCCGTCGTCGGCATCCAACACTTCGCCGCCGCGTGTCCAGAGCTGGATGAAGAAGTCATAGATGATGTTGTGTGCATCAGGGAATGTTGCGAGCAGCG
Organism: Planctomycetota bacterium; assembly: GCA_030740295.1. The sequence continues at coordinate 11,531 of JASLXP010000380.1, read as the reverse complement.
TGCCATGGAGTCCGTCATCCGGCCGCGTGAAGTGCTGTGAAACTTCCAGAAATTCAGTCCAGTTTTTGGGGAGCTCCAATGCTCGACCGGACCGTTCTCTGAAACTGTTCTTTTCACTTTCATCTTCGAAGAGGTCTCGGCGATAGATGAACATCTCCGGCCCGTCATGGTAGGGGAGACCCAGAATGCGCCCGCCGGAAGTTTGAAGCTGGAGCATGCTGTCCGTCCAGCCGTCAGGCCAATCGGGAGGCGGATTCTGGTTAATGAAGTCATTGAGCGGCACCAATGCATTCGCTGCACACAGAGTTGGATACCAGTCGGTGCAGACCATCATGATGTCGCTCTCGCCCTTGGCGCAGCCGTCATTCGAGATCATGCGTTCGTAGAGATCCTCAACGTCCAGGAACTCCATTTCCACATTATCCCCTCCCGCATCTCTGAAGGACCTGGCCTGTTGATCGAGAGCCTTCTCAAAGCCGATAAACTTCCTTCCAACTAAACGCAACGACATGGGCGAACTCCTGTGTCTGTGTTATTCCGTTGACCCGACCTCAACGACATTCCTCTCACGCATGGAATCGTAAGCGGCGAAGACCACGCGCAGTGTCTTCAAATTATCGTGCACGTCCGTTTCCGGCCGGTCAATCTCACCATGCTCGGCGCGCATGAGTGAAGCCATGGGGCCGATGAATGCGTCGGGGAACCATGTTTCCTCGAACTCGATGCTGGTCCAACGACGCTCTCCCAACTGTCGGCTGCTGAAGCGAAATGTGTCCGATATCCCCTCGGGGTAGTTCATGAGAACGCCCATCGATCGGATGGTGGCGCCTTCCGTTCCTTCCACTCGGAAATCCGCCTGCTGGCCTTCGAGTCCATTGGAAGCGTGATGATTCGTCAGCATGGTCGCCCGCAGTTCCCCATCGAAGAACAGATGAAAGTTCAGCCGCGTTTCGCCCGCAACTTCATAGTTCGGCCTCGTCGTCCCATCGCAGAACACATGTGTTGGCTCCTGCCCGGTAAGGAAGCGGATCGAATCCAGGTAATGGATTGAGTGATACATCACCTCGATGGTTGGCTTCTTCATGAGCCAGCCCCACAGATGCCAGGGCGTGTCCACAAAGATCAGAGCAGCGATATTGAAGAGCTCTCCGAGCAGTCCCCGGTCCAGAAGATCTTTGCTGGCACGCACGCCGGGCTCCCACCGCATCTGCTGATTGACTGCCGCGTGAACTCCATACCTGTCGATGACTTCAACCGTCTTCAGCGCGCTGTCCCAATCTTCGGCCAGGGGCTTCTGCATCAGCATTGGCTTGCCAGCGGCAGCCACCGCTGATGCGATCTGCAGATTCTCAGTCGCAGGAACAGCGATATCGACGACTTCGGCGGCCTCGTCTTCGGTGAGCTGTTCCAGGCTCTCGTAAACCTCTGGGATCTCGAAAGAAGCCGCAGTCGCTTCGGCGGCCTCAGTGTTGGTATCGAAGATGCCGACTACGTTGTAGCCCGCCTTCCGGTACGCAGGCAGGTGCGCATGATTGACAATCCCCCCGGCTCCGCAGAGAGCGATGCCGGAGTCCATCTTCTCAGGAAGAATCGGGCGGTGTTGAATGCTGAGAGGTTCCATGGTTCTTGTTCCGGGTAATGTGTCTGTACGGGCAGCCCATCCTGCTCTGCCAATCGGTGAAGCCTACAAATCGCGCCACTCTCCGTCGTACTATTGCTCAAAAGGGTGGATGTCACACATACCGGCGATCTCGTCCAAGATTGGACATGTCTTCTCAGCTTCATCTGTCAGGATTGCAGAACCTCCGCCAGCTTGATTGATATCATTGAGCTTCTCAACTCAAGCACTGTCACGTCCGCGACAATTATTAAGTAAGCGGTAGACGCCTCGTAGCGACGGCGCCGGAACCGAAATGATGACCAGAATGAAAAGACGATCCATGAGCATGAGTGTTGTCCTTGTCTGCCTGTTGGCAGGTTGTGTCGGGGTGTCGGCAGAGAACACCGGGCAGGTGTATGAAGAGCTGGCCAAGGTGAAGACCGTCGACCCGGGCAAGGAGGGAAATCGGTCTACGCCAGGGCGCGCGACATCAGTGCCATGCGCGGGTTCTACGGCACCAACTACATGCTGGTGGGACACACCGGCGGCGGCATCGGCGAAGTCTGGCGCGGCCCGGCCATGGGCTTCCTCTACGAGAAGGAGCCGAAGAAATACCGCTCCTTCATGGACGGACGCCTCTGGCATCTGGAGATGTCCCGCCGCTTCGACGGCTCCTTCGGCATCCTCAGCGGTTCAAGCCGCTACGACACTCCCTCCACCTGGGGACAGATGATGGCGTTCCAGTACACCGTGCCGCGCAAGACCCTGCGCCTGACCGGTGCACCGCGGAAAAGTTGGTCCAAGCCCTACAAGCTGCTGGTGCGTCCGTGGGGCACGGCAGCAGACGACGACTTCTGTGAGATCAAGCCCGCGGCCTACAGCGACGGCAGACTCCCCACGTTCGACGACGCCCTCGAAGGGGGCACGATCAACGGGATCGAGCGTCATTTTCGTGCGGTTGAGAAGACGGATGAGCTGGTGCTCAAGTATTGCCATCATCCGGACCACGAGGTCCGCCGCGAGATCGGCGCCGGGTACACCCGTGGAGCAGAAAAGGACAAGCTCATTGTTCCCATGCTCGAGCACAAAGATGCGCGGGTGCGCCGTGCCGCTCTTTCGGCCATTCACATGGTTCACAAGGGCACCCATGTGCTGCCACCGGAACGGCTCACCGACGAGATGGCCGACCGGGTGACCGCCATGGTCAACGACCCCGAGGAGTCATGGTGGTGTGTGGAAAATGCCCTGCGCGTCATGAGTGTGCTGCCGAAGGAGAAGGTCGCCCCGCATCTCGACCGCCTGCTCTACTTCCTGGGACACGAGGAGTGGTGGCTGCAACATGCGTCGCTGATCGCACTGGCGCCGTTGGCAGTGGATGACGCACACTATGAAAAGATCATGCCGAAGATCGGCGAGATGATGAAGAACAACACTCACGCTCCGGCAACGAATCCGCTGCGGGAGCTCACCAATCTCCTCAAGACCGCAAGCCCCAAAGTGCAGGAAGCGGCGCTGAATATGTTCGGCAACGCCTACGCCAGATTCCCCACTGAGCTTCATCCCCCCGCTGGGGACGCCGCGGCTGATGTGCTCAAGGGCGACATGAAAAAATATGTCCTTCCCGTGTCGCTCAAGTACATCGCCAGCCACATGATGAACGCGCCGGGTGGGCACAGCGCCCTCTTTGACGTGGCCAGGAAACGCCATCCCGAAAAGGCTCTGCCCTACAAACAGAACTACCTCTGGGCGGATCCCTCCACCTTCACGCCCGAACTCAAGACAGCTCTCAAACCGATCTTTCTCGACCAGTTAGTGCCGGAGTACGTGACCAGAAACTACGGCGCGCTGCGGAGCGAAGCAAAACGGGAGAGAGCAGGCAACCCGAAGAGCGCAATGAGTGGACTCGCCGACCTGTATCGGAAGGCCGGCGTCAGCGACTACGACTGGAAGAACTTCGGGCCCGACCGCAACGAGATGAAATGGCACTACTACAACTTCGATCCCAGGGAGAAGAAGGATTTCATGCCGGGGCACGTGCGATACCGCAAGGTCACCTTCCCCGAGGGCCTGGAGAAGTGGTACGCGCCCGAATTCGACGCCACCCAAGCGGGCTGGAAGACCGGTCTCGCCCCCTTCGGCCAGGAGGAAGGCAAGCTGCGCGAGGAAGAGGGATCCTGCAAGAATCCGGTCTGCCGCTGTGGGGACCCGATGAAGACGTTCTGGGAGAAGGAAGTCCTGATGATCAGGGGCCGGTTCAAGTTCCCGCCCATGAAGGAGGGGCACAGCTACCGCATTCTTTTCGGCGGCGCATCTCACGTGGGCGTCGGCGACGGCCCCGCGATCTATATCAACGGTCGAATGATTGGCCGGCACACCAACCCGGTACGCAGGGGGCATGGCGGCCGCCCACGCGGGAACCTGATTCCGCAGAGCATGGTGTCCGCCTTCAACGGCGGTGAAGTGGAGATTGCCGCCATCGCCTTCATGAGGATGCACAAAAGAACCAGAAAGATCGGCAACTTCCTCACCATCTGGATGGAAGAGATGAAGAACCCGCCGGTCACTGACGAACAGGCGTGGGCCGGGCTGACGATGATCCCCATGCAGTCCAGCGAGTGGCAGCAGGCGCAGGATACCGACGTGGCCGAGCTGGTCTCTGACGAGGGACTCTTCCTTCACGATGGAAAGTTCGTCCCTGACCCCAGAGTCCTTGGAACATGGCTCCCCATCGGGCAGGTCGCCGCCCTCGACGCCTTCAAGCCCGGTGAAGAATTGCTGTCCGCCCGCCCGCGCTACCGGAGCATCACTTTCAAGAAAGACGGCTTTACCGACACCACCGTCCGTTACTGGTCGGGGGATACTCTGATGGAGGTCCTCGGCAGCAGATCGAAATCGACAGCCCTCAAGATGCGAATGAAAACCATCGACGGCGCCGACTACCTCTTCATCGAATCCGGCGGCTTCACCTACTACTCCGAACGCCAGACCTACAAACAGCCCCGCACCTGGAAGAGCCCGTGGTTTGTGCTCAGGAGGAAGTGAGCAGACCATGCCCGTGGCCCTTGCCGCTACGCAAGACTGACAAACGGCATTGATTCAGGGCAATCCCACCGTCGTGATGGACACCAAAATTGGCGCAAACGGACACTATCGTACGCAGGCAGAATAAGCCGACTGGGATAAACTCTGACCCTCATCTGCGATTCACCTAAGAATAGGATTCCACAACGAAGAGATTTCAAAAATGAACAGAAACCGAACAATGAAAACAACACACCTGTTCACTGCCGCTCTGGTATCGATCGGCTTCTGTATTTCCGGACAAGCGGCGGCGGCATCTGCCGAGGAGGCAAGTGCGCGCTACGCCAGCATGCTCGATCAACTGCGGACCGAGCTCACGGCCAAACTTCCTGACACCAGGGACGAAGCTCAGTTGGAAAAGTTTTTGGCCAGCGATGCGTTGGACGTCAAACTCGCGAAGTATGTCGTCCTGCTCGAGGCCACGCCCCAGGGTCTGGCGGAGTTCGCTGGGCAGGGAAAGACGCAGGCTGCACTGGTCGAGCGGTTGCTGGCGGATGGCGAACTCATGAAGCAGATGCTGGTGGCGGACGGTGCCAAGCGCAAAAGGGAAGGGCGCAAATATAGTGCGGCACAGTATGGCCCGGCGATGCAGATTTACAGCAATATTCAGGAGTCGAGCAAGAGGGCCTCGAGCGGCATGCTGCAGCGACTCGCGCTTGCCATCAGCCTGGAGCACTCGGTGCCGATTGGACAGCGCAATCCCAAGGCCCAGACCGACGGTTCCAAAACCGTCGACCCGGTAAAACGCTACCTGCGCTACGAAAAGGCATACCGGGACGGCGAGCTGGATCCTGCGTTCGATACGCTGGACACCTGGGACCTCCGTATGGTCGTTAACGGACACGAGCCGGACGAGACCCTCGCCTGGGGGCGCAAGATGCTCCGGAACTACCGGCCAGATCATATCCTCAAGGACAGCTACGGCTGGAAGTACGTCGGTATTGTGGGAAGCGATGTGAAGTACGGATCGGGTGACGTTAAGTACGACAAGCCCGAACTGCAGTTCTTCCAGAATATCCTCATGAATGGCGGGGTATGCGGAAGGCGCGCCTTCTTTGGCCGCTTCATTCTGCGTTCCTTCGGCATCCCGACCACGGCCCGTCCCAGTCGTGGCCATGCCGCCCTGGCGCACTGGACGCCTAAGGGCTGGGTCGTCAATCTTGGCGGCGGCTGGGGTTGCGGTTGGGCAAGTGGGCCCAACAACCAGGGAGGCGGACGCAAAGCAGACCTCGAATTCCTGACAACAACGCAGGCGCGCACCAACCGGAAGGCGTTCCTGAAGGTCAAGCGGGCCCAGTGGGCCGGCGACGTCCAGGGAGAAAACCGAGCCCTTTGGAATGGCGTGGTGCAAAAGACGCAGCAGACCATCATCAAGGAATCAAAGGCCGTGACACTCAAAGCACTCGGTGAGGACATCGGCGAGTCCAACGAGCCCACAGTGGCCGAAGCGGTTCTCGCCTCACCGGTCACACCCGAGGACAAGAAGATCACCTACGGCGAGGACGGCGTCATATCGATACCGGCCGCTGCCTACAGCAAGCCGTCCGGCAACACGCGGGATGTCATTGCCATGAAGAGCTTCGCCGGCGGTCTGCAGGTCCACCTCCCGCGTTTCTTTCCGAAGGGCAAGACCATTTTGCGTGGCGGTGCGTGGAGGGGTGGCGCCGATGCTTGCAGGTCTGCGTGGCGTATGCCTAGCAGCGGCTATGGCAGATACAACAACTGGGGCTTCCGCGCGGCCATGAACGCGTCGGGCGGCAAGACTCCCGAAGTGAAGCTCGACCTGGGCGATGGTGTGTCCATGGAGTTTGTCTACATCAAGCCCGGCACGTTCATCATGGGAGGCGAGAACACGAAGGATAGCAAGTGGCAGGGCGTTGAAGTGCCCAAACACGAGGTAACGATCACCAAGGGTTACTACATGGGTAAGTACGAGGTAACGCAGGCGCAATTCAAAAAGATCATGGGGTCAAACCCGAGTAAGGCGAGCAAGGATCTGAACGCCCCGGCTGATACCATCTCCGAAGGGGATGCGGTGGCATTCTGTAACAAGCTGGCCGAGAAGACAGGGAAGCAGACGCGGCTTCCTACCGAGGCGGAGTGGGAATACGCCTGCCGCGCGGGCACTACAACGAAGTATTTCTTCGGCGACGATCCCTCGAAGCTCGGCGAGTATGCCTGGTTCGAGGACAACGACGGAGGCAAGTCGCATCCGGTCGGACAGAAGAAGCCCAATCCGTGGGGCCTCTACGATATCTGCGGAAACGTCGTGGAGCGGGTCTCGGACAAATACGCCAAAGACTACTATGCAAAAAGCCCGAAGGAGGACCCGACCGGCCCCAGCCAGGGCACGAAATCGCACGTCGAGTACGAGATTAATGTTCCGAAAGCGGGCAAGTACTCATTGACCGCGCGGGTGGTCACCGCCAATTACGATCAGCGTCTCAACGTCGCAACGAATGACGCCCAGTCCGAGATCACCATGAAGATGCCCTTCACCGTCGGCGACTGGCAGGACTCCAAACCGGTCACGCTCACCCTCGAGGAGGGCAAGAACGCCCTGCGGTTCTGGCGCAACAAGCCGCCGCAGTACGGGCTGGCCATCAAGAACTTCACGCTCACGCCGGTGAAGTAACCATACCGCCTGCAATGGCTCGCCGAGCATGAGGCACTCTCAAGCAAGAGCAAATGGCTTGAAGGTGGCTCCGTACGGCAAGGGGAGATGACGCCTTCCCACCGTCGAAACAAGCCACGGAAGTTGGCGCAAACGGACACTATCGTGCGAAGGCAGTCAGGCCACCGCGGGCTAGACTCTGAGTCCCAATCTACCGTCTTCACGCACCTCGTTGCACGACAGCAGGTCCGGATGTAACGGCAACATAAAAGGAGCAGATGCACACATGACGATGGAGAAATACAGTGGCACATCGACGATGGAAGAGGTCATGGATCGTTGCCGGAAAGCGTTCTGTGATTACAGCGGGCAGGAGCTTCTGTTCAGTCGCGATTTCAGCAAGGAAGAGTTCAGCGAACGCCGCAAGCGAATGGCAGAACGGCTGCCAGAGGGTGCGCACCTGCTGATCCCCGGCGCGCCGCCGCAGCCGAGCGACTACGCGAGCCAGGATGCGACGTTCTACTATTTCACCGGGCTCGAAGTCCTGAGATCCTACCTGCTGATCGACAGCCACGGCCACAGCCAGGTGTTCCTGCCTTCCCGCGATGCCATGGACGCGGAGCCAACGGACAGACTCGGTTACGAAGAAGCCGACATGGTGCGCGAGCGGCTGATGGTGGACGAGGTCAAGCCATCCGATCAGATGACGGCCGCACTCACTGAGGTCACGACTCTGTATCTTCCCTTTGCCGAACCGGAAGGCGGAGGCGTCACTCGATTTCGGGCCAACGGTTGTGCCAGGCAGCGGGAGGAGGACGAATGGGATGGCGCCGAGCCGCGCCACAAGAGTCTCATTCGCAAACTGAATGAACGTTTCCCCGAAATGAAGGTCGAGGACGCGAGCGCATTTATTGGAGAGATGCGGCGCGTCAAGAGTCCCGCAGAGATCGAGGTGCTCAGGCAGGCGGGTCATCTCTCGGCGCTGATCATGATCGAATCCATGAAGGCCACGCGCCCGGGAATGTGCGAAAGCCACCTAGATGCGATCGCCAGGTACATCTATGCCGCCTTTGGAAACTGTGGCCCGGGTTACGGCGTCATTGCCGCCGCCGGCGATCGGATCGTCAACGGCCACTATCACTACAACAACTCAACGCTTGAGGACGGCGTCGTGTTGATGGACTGCGGCCCCGACTTGCGTCATTACTCCAGTGACATCGCCCGCATCTGGCCGGTGTCCGGCCGTTACAGCGACTGGCATCGGAAGGTCTACGGCCTGATTGTCGAATACCACAAGGTGCTGATCAGCCTGATCAAACCGGGCGTGACGCCCCCGGACCTCTACGTCGAGGCCGGCGAGATCATGCTCCACGGCTGCAAAAACAACCGTTTCTCCTGCGGCGACATGACCGACCTGGTCGAGAAGATGATCGCCACGGGCACGCGTTACTACAACCACTGTGTGGGACTGAGCGTCCATGACTTCGTCGGGCCCTGGCGTGAAGGCACGATCGAAGAGGGCATGGTCTTTGTCGTCGATCCCATGTTCATGTTCAGGGAGCGTTCTCAATACATCCGTGTCGAGGACACCATCGTCGTCACCAGTGACGGCTGCGAGCGCCTCACCGGGGCCGCGCCCATCGAGCTCGACGAAGTGGAGGAACTGATGAAGCAACCCAGCGCCCTCGATCCGGAGAACCTGGGGATCGTTTCCGGTGGACGGGAATGATTCAGAGGCGCTCAGATTGAAACTTTTTCGAGTTGCGCAGACCTCTTTGTAGTGCGCCAGTCATGGCGCTTGAGGGTCAGCCAAGGGGTGTTTGAAAGACGACTTTCCATGGTCCGTTGGACTCACCAGCAATGCGAATAGAGAACGGGACGAACAAAGAGCTGAAGAAGATCGGGATGAATGAAACTGTAATGTGGAAAATAAACAGCGACCGAAAGGCATCTGCCGAAATCGTGCAACATTATCTTGACATGGCTGGTGGTTGCGCTTGGCCGCATGCAGTCAATCGCCTTATCACCTTCTTGAGCCTTTGTGTGCTGGCGCTCCCAATGGTCGGGCTGGCGGAAGACATCGAAAATCAACTGTCTGAAAACTTCTCGAATTACAAAAAAGGTAGCGACGGCTCACCTGATTGGGAGCCGACCACTGTCGGGTGGGAGATGGTGGATCGCACTTTCATCGGCAACAGCGGCGTTGCACGATGGACGAAGGCCCCGTTCGGGCGCGTGGTACGGTTCTCGTGTGATGTAACCGTACTGGAGCTGTTGAAGGGCGACTGGTTAACCGCGGGGATTGGACTCTACACTTCCGAGCGCGACTACTGGGCACTTAACCTGGTGGCTGCGCCGAAAAAGGTCGGCCGGAAGCGAACGACAGAACTGAATGAGATGTTCGATGCCCGATGGCTGGCAAATCACCAAGGGGAGACGCGCCTCCCACAGCTTGATTCAAGGGGACACCAACTGAGGTGGGAAATCGGGAAGACATATCGCATGGTCATGTCTCTGAACGAGCAACGAATCAGCGGGAGAATCCTTCATGCGGGCAATGAGTTGGCCGCCTTTGCGTTCAAGCTCGATGACGATGTAAAGGCCGTCCGTTTCGGTAAACCTGGGCTCCGCGTCAATGGCATGCGCGTACGCTACGACAACGTTCAACTACATGTGGACAGACGGGTCGAGCCGCCAAAGAAAGAGCGCAGCATTCCTCCCTGGCAGTCGCGTCCGGGCAAGCCGATCACCGAGGGCGCCGGCTACTTCCGAACCGTCCAACAGGATGGGCGGTGGTGGACGGTTGACCCTGAGGGCAAGCCCTTCTTTATCGTTGGTACCGACCATGCTAATTACCGTGTCCACTGGTGTGAGAAGCTCGGATACGCGCCCTACAACCGAAACGTCGAGGCCAAGTACGGCAGCGAGGAGAAGTGGGCCGAATCTACGATGGCACGGCTCAAAAACTGGGGCTTTAACACGCTGGCTGCGAATCACAGTCGCTCACTTCGGCACCGGGGCCTCCCATACATTCAATTCGCCAGAATGGGCTCTTCGTTCGCCGGCCTCGAGTGGATCGCGGAGCGCACGACGTGGACAGGCTTTCCGGATGTGTTCAGTCCTCGTTGGGAACGGCACTGCCGCCTGATCGCGCGCCGGCTCGCGAAGGAGAGCGCCGGCGACCCGTGGTGTATCGGGACGTTCATCGACAATGAGCTCGAGTGGTTCGGCAAAAAGGGACACCTGGTTGATGACATATTTCGCCTGGGGCCGGACAGCGCCGCGAAGAATGCGTTCTTCGAATGGCTGAAGGAACAGCACGGGAACATCGCCGGGATCAACAAAGCTCTCGGACTACGATTTACTGATCGTGCTGGTTTCCTCAAATCGACAATCGTTCCGCCTGTGAGTCCGGCACTTGAGAGCGCGCGCAAAGATTTCCTGAGCATCATCGCGGAACGTTACTTCGGAATCGCCGCGGCCGCGCTGCGGACGGCTGCGCCGGAACACCTGGTGCTGGGCTGCAGGTTTGCCGGCTGGGCTCCCGAAGCCGCGCTCACTGCCGCAGGTAAACACAGTGATGTTTTCACCTTCAATACCTACCCTCGCATTGATATGGAGGATGCAAGTCGGCCGGACACTGACGGAGTGGTAAGAGGCGTGGCTCGCCAGCTCACTGATTACTACGCTGACGTGCGCAAGCCCGTGATCATCACCGAATGGAGCTTCCCCGCGCTCGACAGCGGCCTGCCCTGCAAGCATGGCGCTGGCATGCGCGTCGATACCCAGCAGCAGAAAGCCGCCTGCTATCGCATCTTTGCCAACGCGATGGCCGACCTCCCTTTCATGGTTGGCTATCATTACTTCATGTGGGTGGATGAACCCGCACTTGGCATCTCTTCCACCTTCCCGGAAGACAGCAACTACGGTCTCGTGAACGAGAGAGACGAGCCTTACCAGGTGCTCGTTCAGACGGCGTCCGTGGTAAACCGCGGTGTTCAGGCACGCCATTCACGGAGCATCGTTTCCGGAACCCTGAAACTGCTGAAGTCGAAGAATGGCGTCAAGGTGATCAACCCAGGTGACATCCCGGCCAGAGGGATCCTGAAGCTGCGGGGCGCCGGCCAATCTCGAACGGATGAACTGACCCTGGCGCCGGGAGCGAGCAAGAGGTTCGCCACGAAAGGGACCTCATGGATGGCCCAATTGACTCAATGGGATGGAACCCAGACTCGG
>JASLXP010000379.1 GCA_030740295.1 Planctomycetota bacterium | reverse complement strand
ATCCTGGTCCCAACGCATCAAGTTGGCCGACCAGACGTTCGTGAAGGTCACGGGATGGTACCGCACCAAAGGACTCGAGCCCGCGAATGGCCGCGGCGTTACTGTGCGCATGAGTTACCGTGGCACGGGCAAGGTGAAGTTCTTCGGTGACCATCGCTTCTACTTCGAGCCGTCGAGCAAGTGGCAGTCGTTCGAGTTTACCGACCGCGTCATCCCGGGGGCGGACACGCTCGAAGTCGAGCTGTTCAATTTCTTCGTGCCGGGCACGGTATGGTTCGACGACGTCGCCTGCACTAACGGCTCTGCCAACGAATGGGCGTCGAAGTTGGCGCACATGCTCGACAGGCCGCCCGCTGGAAACCAGGTTGGATACGCTCCCGCGAATGGCGAAGTGCTCACGTTCGCGCCTCCCGCTTTCCGTTGGGTGCCAGTACGCGGAGTAAAGAAGTGGCGCGTGCAGTGCTCCGCCGATCCCAAATTCCCGGCCGGCAAGACGCAAACCTACGAGCCGGCGACCACCATCTTCACGCCGCACGAAACTATCGAACCGGGCAAGTATTACTGGCGCTACGGTTTCAATGTCGAGGACACGAAAGTGGCCGCGTGGAGCAAGCCGCGGAGCTTCACCATTGCCGGCGATCCCATGCAATACCCGCGGCCGACGATGGTGGAGGTGAACGCACTCATTCCCAAGACACACCCGCGCGTGTTCCTCACACCCAAGCTCGTGGAGCAGATCCGCAGCAGTGACGACCCGTCCGTCAAGGAGATGATGGCCAATACGTTGCGCGCGTCCAAGCGATACATCGGTGGCGAACTCTACCCCGAGCCACCAAGGCTGCCCAAGGGCCGAGCCGCGCGGCGTAACAAGTATCAAGAGATTTTCCGTACCATGCGGCCCTTCACGTCCGGCATGGAGCGTTGCGCGTTCGCATACGCGGTCACCGGCGACAAAGCCGCGGGCGCGGAAGCTAAACGTCGGCTCATGCACTTCATGACTTGGGATCCGCAGGGCACGTCCGGTGTGTTCCACAATGACGAGCCGGCCATGGATCTGGCAAAGCGCGGGCCCCGGAGTTTCGATTGGATCCGCGAGCTGCTTACGGATGACGAGCGCAAGAAGTGCGTCGAGCACTTTCGCCTTCGCCTGGGCGATATCAACAAGCTGCACCGGCGCATGCCCTTCGAGGCGTCGCCGTTCGCTAGCCATGCCGGCCGCATGGTGCCGTTCATGGTCGAGGGCAGCATCGTCTTCTACCACGACATTCCTGAAGCCAGGGACTGGCTCGATTACACGCTTCACCTGATGTGGAACACGTACCCCGCGTGGGGATCGGCCGATGGCGGCTGGCACGAAGGCCCGGGCTACTGGGGCGCGTACATCGGCATGATGACGCGCAACGTGTACGGGTTCGGCGCTCTCGGCAAGCTGTGGAGCAGGAAGCCGTTCTTTCGGAATACCGGCTACTTCGGCATCTACGGTGTGCCACCATATGCCAAACAGAAGCCCTTTGGCGACGGCCACGAGGGACGAACGGGCGGGGGGCACGGCGACATCCTTTACTCGCTTTCATCGCTGCACGACAACCCGCACTTCCGCTGGTATGCCGCGGTCTGGGGCAGGCTGTTCTCGTATGGCCCGGAGCGCTTCCTGGCGTATCGCCCCGATCTTTCGCCCAAGCCGCCGGTGGACATTCCTCAGTCGCGAGTCTTCCCGAACATCGGCCTCGTGGGCATACATTCGAACCTGGCCGATCCCACCGGCAGCGTGCAGATGCTGTTCAAGTCTGACCCGTATGGTTCCGTGAGCCACAACCATGCTTCGCAGAACGCGTTCGCAATCAACGCGTACGGCGAAGCGCTCGCGATCAGCTCCGGCTACTACCAGCAATATGGCAGCCCCCACCACGCGCAGTGGACCTGGGAGACCAGGGCCCATAACTCGATCACCATCGACGGCAAGGGCCAGCGCAAGCGCAGCCGCGCCAGCCAGGGCCGCATCGCACGATTCTGGGAAGACGGCGGCATCACGTACACCATGGGCGATGCAACCGCAGCGTACGAGGGACGGCTGAGACAATTCCACCGGCATGTGTTCTTCCTGCGACCGGACACGTTCGTGATTGTGGACGATATCGCCGCGCCCAGGCCGGTCTCAGCGGAGTGGCTGTTGCACGCTCGCAACGAGATGGCCATCGACGAGGCCAAGCGCTCTGCCAAAATCACATCGGGCGATGCGAGGCTGCACGTGCAGTTTGTCACGCCCGAGTTGCTGAACTTCAGCCAGACCGACAAGTTTACGGTCGCGCCGCACAAGCCCGACTCACCGAACCAGTGGCACCTGACCGTCGTGCCCGCCCGGAAAAGCGCAACGCCGCGGTTCGTGACCGTGCTGACGCCATCACGCTCAAGTGATCCAGGCCAGCCGGCCCCGCTGCGCCACTTGGATGCCAACGGATTCCTTGGCGTTGAGATCGGGTCGGGCCGAACGCTGGCGTGCATTCGGCTCGTTGGCGCGAAGCCCGGTGCAGCCCTGATATCTGACACATCGACCGACGCTCAAGCTTTCGTCATCAGGCGCGCTGCGGACCGGCACAGGCTGCTCTCATTTACGGCGGCCGGCGTTCGCACGTTGAGATCGCGCGACGAGATGCTGTTGAGCGCCTCCGCCGCCGTTTCGGCCTCAGCCCAGTTTGGCACCCGTGAAGCGCGCGTGATTATCGAAGCCAACGCGCCGGCCACGTGTACGCTGCATGTGCCCGCGGAATACTCGAGTCCTGCGTTGCCTGAGGGAGTCGAGCTCCGCTCGCGCGCAGGCGATGCTATCGAGCTTGCCGTGCCTGCGGGCCGCAGAGAAATCGTGCTGCCGCGCACACAGCAGAAGGCAGTTGCGCCGCTGGAGCTTCAGTGTGCGCAACTCGGTGAGCCCCGCGTGGTTGAGCCCACCGTGGGCACGCACTCGACCGCATGGCTCGCACAGACCGATGGTCTTGAGGCCGGAGTCCAAACGATCAAGGTCGTGTACGCCGCGCCCAAAGGCTCGAAGATGATCTTGACCGAAGGCCCGAAGCGGCGCGAATGGACCGCGCCCGGCGGCCAGGCTGTGGAGGAGTTCCACTGGGCCCTCATCCCTGGTCAGTTCCCATTCACACTCATTAACGAGCACGGCCTCGATGAACGCGCACGGGTGCAAGCGATCCGGCTCTCCACCATCAAGACTGGTGCGAAGCTTGTGCCTGTTAAAGTAGCGCAGAAAACGCCGGGCGCGATCAGGATCGAGGCCGAGACATTCGAGTCGCATCGCGGCATACACGACGCTGTGCGGGACAAGGGCCGCCGTACATACGCGTGCAGCGGCAAGCTCGTGTACGGCGTGGGAGACCTGGTGACGCGTCTCGACTACCTCATTGATGTGCCTAAGTCCGGTATATACGCCATCACCTTCCGCCACGCCGGCGACCAGAAACGCACCGCGTTGAGCCTGGAATTGAACGGTAAGAGCCTCGGCGGGTACTGCGACCTGTTTCTTGTCGGCCCTACAGAAGGCTGGGGCTACTCCGCTGGTGAGTGGAGTAGCGGCCGGCTCTCCGACGCGGCAGGCAAGCCCGTTGGCCTGTCCCTGACCGCCGGTAAGAACCGCCTCACGCTCCTCGGACACGGCGGCCGCACCCACCTGGATTGGATAGCGCTCGTACCTGTTGTTCGTTGACAATGACAAGCGGGACGAATTGGAATAAGTCTACGTCGTCAATGCCGGAAATCAGCGAATCGTTAAGTTCGAGCATCGAGGGTCCCGCCCTGGAGCTGACATCCATTGGACACCGACGACTGTTCTGGTTGCGAGTTACGAATAGCGTTCTACTGCGACGGCCTCGCCTCCCCTCTGAGACGAATCCTGCGCGGCAACGATGAACGCCACGATCTCGACGGTCACCGCGATGTCCAGTGGGGCTTGGCCTGTCTCGAACATTTTCACGACCTGCTTCAGCAGCTCCCGGTAGATGGTGCCGGCGTTGATCGAAGACTGGACCACCTTCTTCTCGCAGAAGGCCGTGAAGCCGTAGAGATGCCCGCCGTCCCGGGTTCCTCGGATGGTTCCGATCCGGCCGCCTTCCCACAGACCCGTCACCATGTCGACGCCCTCTGAAGACACACACCGCACAGACTGGCAGCCCGGGCCCATCAGGGTGTAGAGTGTTTCGACTCCGTGGATGCCGTAGTGAAAAAGACCGGGGTTTCGCGGGTGCAGCGATGCGGGGCTGTAAGCATCGGCCCCGATGACCGCTCCGGTCTCATCCAGGTTCGCATTGAACTCGACGATATCCATGCCGTATCTCAACGACGATGCGGAGAAGAGCGGCAAGCCCTTTGACTCCGCCAATCGCACCATCTCATTGGCATCAGCGACCGAACAGGCGAAGGGCTTATCCACATAGGACGGAATCCCCGCCTCGAGAAACGGCCGGACTCGCTCCAGATGCACGCTTCCATCCTGCGACTCGACCATTACCGCATCGATTTTACCGATCATGTCCGTGCGGTCGTTGACGATCTCGATCCCGAAGTCGTCAGTCATCTCTCTGGTGTATTTTTCGATCGTTTCCCGGTCTGTGATTTCCGATGTGCCGGGACATCCCATGACCACCTGGGCTCCGTCCACCCACTGTTCTTCACCAATCGCCACATGATTCAAACGGCGAGTGAATTGCCCGACATGCGAAGTATCAAAGTCAACCATTCCGATTCGGATCATGGTTCAGTTCCTGTCTGGTGTGGAATTAAGATGAAGCAAAATGCAGAAGTGAGAGTAATTCTTCCTGGAGAGACTGTCGAGCGAATGAGCTTCTCCCGTGGTGAGCCGCTCTGGATTCAGGATTGAGGGTTCTCACCGCGCCCATAAATTGCACAATCACAGCCTGGCCTCGCTGAGCGCCTTTTGCAGCGTCTTGAGTGAAAACTCCGCAGCCGACCATGGATCGTAGTCCTTCTGCCTGAATATCATGGCGGTGATCTCCACAGTGATGTATCCGAACCAGCCAGCCGCGGCCAGGGTCTCAAAGTAGGTGACGTAATCTGTGTCTCCCTCACCTGCGAGGAGATAACGGCACTTGCCATCTTCCAGCCGCCCGTCTTTAACGTGGGTGTGAATGGTGTAAGGCGCCTGCGAAGCCGTCGATTCAACCAGGGGGAAACCAGCGACTTCGAAGTGGCTGATGTCAAAGTTGACGCCCACGGCCGGCGAGTCGATGCGCTCCATCAGCCACACGGTTTGGTCCGGACTGTTGAGGATGCTGCCCCAGTGCGGTTCGACGGCTATCTGCGTACCGAATTCAGCCGCGACCTGGCCATACTCCTTCATCCGCTGCACAAGGAATTCGCGGCCGTCGTCCCATTGATCCGGGTTGCCGCCGACGGTAGTGACCAGTGTGGGCGCGGTCTCTCCGGCGGCCAGTTCTGCAGCCAGTTGCGCGCATGCCCTCAGATTCTCCAACTGCCGCTCGTATTCGCCGGGATCTTCGACCAGGGGCTGGCTCATGAGCATCAGGCCAGTCAGATGCAGATCCAAATCTGCAAACAGTGACCGCAGTTCTTTGCGGTTCCGGCCGGACAGTTTTTCGGGCGCGGTCGGGTAGTTCGCGCCAACGTTGAGCTCGATGCCTTCATAGCCCATCTCTTTTAATCTGGGCAGGGCTTCGGCGGGTGCCAGGTCGGGCATGCCGTAAGTGCCGTATCCGAATCTGTATTGGCCGTCCGGTAGTTTGTTGTGCATGAGTCAGGTGCGAATCGCGGGTGGAGAGGGTGAGGAGAGATAGATTAACGTCGAAGCCTGGAATCTGAATCGGTCTGCATCGGGATTTCGATTCAGATGACGATTTTGATCTGTCGGGGAACAGATCGTAGCCACAGGCTGCCACCAGCCTGTACGTTCATATCAGTTAAGCCCGGCTCACAGGCCGTAGACAGCTTCTGGTAGTGGCGGTGTCTCGCCGCCGAATTACTGCGGCGGGACGCCGCAGCTACCAGCACTCATGCGGCCCTGGTGCGCGGAAATGCTCAGACTGAACGGTCGGAGGCCAGACGCGCGAGAACATCCCCCGGCCACTCGTCCAGAGTCAGGTCTTTGCCCGGCAGGGGCAGGTGGATCTTCTCGCGGCGGATGGCGCTCAAGTAACCGGCCATGTATGCCTCCGTCGCTTTCAAGGCCTGATCGGCGCAGGTGAGCGGTGCCTCGCCGCCATCCACCCACGCCAGGTACTCCCGAAGCAGGATGTCCCATTTGTAATTCCACCACGGTTCCGGCAGTTCCAGCCCCAATGCCTTCCACTGCTCTGGCTGCTCGTCCATCAGGTCCTCCTTACGCACACCGTCAGGACCCGATATGACAAGGTCGTCCTCCCCGAGAATCTGTATGGATCCCTGACTGCCGACGATCAGGGTCAGGACATTGTCTTTCAACGTCGTCTGTCCGCTTTCGAACAGGCCCTTGATGCCGCCTGCAAACTCCATGAGGAGCACGGCATCGTCCTCCTGCGCGTGGCCGCAGAGGGTGCCGTCATGCATGTTGGTCTGCGCCAGGACGGACACCACCTCCGGGTCGCCGATCAGGTGTCGCATCAGATCGATCCAATGCGAACCCATCTCCGCCAGGCCGCCGCCGGTGAGCGTCCCCACCACGAGGATCGGGTCTCCGATTTCGCCGCCCAGCACGAGCTCGCGCGCTCGCAGATGCGCCATGCCGTAACGCCGCATGTGCCCCAGGACGATCTTGACCCCTGTCTGATCCACGAGCTCGCGCACGAGGGGCAGTTCGGCCGGGCTGTTGAGCATTGGCTTTTCGCAGATGATGCCCCGCACACCCGCCTCCGCACAGGCCTTGAGCATGGGCCAGTGCAGCTTCGCATAGGTGCAGATGCTCACGAGCTCAGGTTTTACCTCGGCCAGCATCTCGCGATAGTCGCCGTACCCCGCGGGCACCTCCCAGCGCTCGCGAAATGCGGCCAGACGCTCCGCGTCGATATCCGCTCCGGCAGCAAGATCGATACACGGATGACGCCGGTAGGTTGAAGCATGTGTGTGGCTGATATTGCCGCATCCGACAATCGCGGTTCTGTATGTTGTGCTCACGATTTCCTCGATTGAGGTGCAAAGTTCAGGATTCAGGTTTCAGACTTGCACCTTTTGACATCGCCTGTCGCGGCCCATTCGCAGCCCCGCAGAAGCAAAGACCGGAATTCCTTTCCGACGAGCGCGATGTGCGTGCACCCAGTATAGCCGGGATACACTTCCGCCGGCCAGATGTGACCCAGCGTAAAATGGAAAACGCGCCCCTCGCCGTAGGACACCGTGAAGGCAACGGGTTCATCTTTTCCCGACCCGTGCATGTGCGCATCCTCATCCGGCTCCGAGTAGGCCGTCGCCAGCACGTGCACTGGCACGCTGTGCACGTTCTTCATTGTGTGATACAGCTCATCCGTCTGATCGAAATTCCGCAGCCCGCGGGTGATCGGGTGCTCCCTGTCCCGGAAGACCACCCGGAAGGTGGTGAACTCAGCGTGGGCGCTGGTACCGGATCGGAAATGCAACCCGCACATTTTCTCGAACGCCGTCCAGCCGGTGAAGGAATTACTGGCCCCGTGGTAGATCACCAGGCCCTTGCCGCCTTCAACGGCCGCCTCGAAATTGCGGCAGGCTGCATCGCTCCACCGCGCCCCGTTGTAGTCGGAGAACAGCAGGTCGAATTCTGAGAGCTTACCGGCATCCTCCAGTACAGCGTTGGGTTGCTCGGTGATCTCGACCGAGAACAGGCCCGTCTCGTTCATCAGGTTCGCGATGAAAGGCGATGTCTTACACCAGTCGTGGTTGTGCTCACCAGTGAGCAGCAGCGTCTTGATGGGATCCATGCTTCTCCTCTCCTCTACGGGTTGCAGACGGCAGACTATGCGTGCGTCCGGCGCAGAATGCAAGCGCGGAGCGGCGAGTCGGTATTCACCACTGGCGCTTCCCGATCCTGAGCGCCTGATGGGGACACTTGCCGCCCTTTATCGCGACGAAAACAGTTCCACTTCCCTCACCCACATCAGTCCCTGGCGTCCTGTTGGGCCTTTCCCTGCAGGTTGGAATACTCGGAAGCGATTGGCAGTGACGGGCTGCCTGAGACGAATGGTGGTCTGAGGCGCGGTCGTTTTCGGCTCGGCCGCAGCCAGCGTTTTCCAGCCATCGCCTGCTGCGATCTGCAACCGGACTTCCTGCGAAGTTCGCGGAATGCCTGCATCGAGGGACCAGTAAATGGTGGCTCTGGAGATAGGTCGAGGCTTCTCAAACTCGAGGACAATGAAGTGGCCCGTGGCGTTTTCAGCCGAGGCCCAGGCCTCTTTCGTCCAGTGCAGTCCTTCGCCCTGGATGATGCCGTCGTTGATCGGAGTGGGGTCGTATCTGGTGTAGCTGCTGTCGACCGTTACCAGGGCTTCGCGGGCGACGTTGCCTTTGCGGCGCGGGTCTTCCATGACGGCGACGTCGTCAAAGTAAGCGATGCCCGCTTTTCCTCGCAGCAGCAGATAGACGTTGACGTTTCGGATGGGTTTGGCGGGCTCGATGAATAGCTCGCCTGACTGCCAATCAGTCGTGCCAGTCTGGAAGTTGTACGTCCGGCCATACAGCGGCGTCCCGTCCTTATAGTAGATGTCAACGTACAGTGAGTAATCTCGGCCGGGTTTACCGCTCACGTCCACCGCCTTGGACGAAGCACGTACGAGGATGGCGCACGGGGTCTGCTGATCCAGGCGAACCGACTGACTGACGCCGGTCCTAAGTCGGACAGGATTACGCAGGCACACCGAGTTCTTTCCACTCCGACGCTCGGCGCTCACTGTCGGCTTACCCTCATTCGCATTCCAGCCCTTCATGCCTTGCTCGAAACCGGGATTTTTAATCAGATTGGTCTCCCTTGGAATGTAGAGCAACGTGGCGCGCGAATGGCCTCGATCCTGGCCGGAGACTGCAATGACAATCACTTCCACGGAGCCCGCCGGAGCGGTCACTGAGGGCGTCAGCTCCACCTCGGCAGTGGCCTCACCCGATGCTGGCACAGGGAGACTCAGAGGTCCGGGCCCTTTCCAGCGTTCCGGTGCAGTAACGTCCAGCCGCGCTGTGACGGGCCGGGTCCGGTTGTTGCGCACGACTGCCCGGACACGGCAGGCCCCGGTCTCCAGGTCAGTTCCCTGGCTCTCCAGCCTCAGCTCGATGGGCGGAAGCACTGTGATCTGGTGGCGGGTCCCGACACTCACGGCCTTCCCCGGCGGCCCAATTTCGAGCCTGCCGGCAATAGTGATCGTCGATCCTGTTTCGGCGTCCGCCGGCACGGTCGCGATGCCACCACCAGGGCTGCGCTCGATCGAAACGTCATCGGAATGGAGTGCCGTCCTCGTGGAGAGGCCCGGAACGGTCGGAGGCGCGAAGGTCAGCCGGACCGCGTCTCCCGGCGCGGCCACCACAGGGCCCATTATCCTGGGCGGCGCTATGTCGAACGCGGCGAGGGTGACGAAGCCCAGATGGCGCTCAATCGTCTCCAGGTCGCGCAAAAGTCGCCGGCACCCGTTCTGTGCGCGCTCTTCGACAATGAATTCCTGAAGACTGCCACAGACGCCGGTCGCCTGAGCCAAGACCTCGCGAGTCGCTGCAGAAGTCGATTTTGCGGCGTCCTTTTCGAGACTAAGCAGCAATGAACGCAGAACCTGCCAATCCTTACCGGTCCGGCCGCGAACGTGTTCTGGAATCGGCTCGTACCATTCCTGAAAATCGGGGTCGACTACGTACTCTTCGCGGTCCGCGTCGGCGAGGGAAACTTTCGCCAGCTTCAACGTTCCTTTGACCCCGCCCCCCATCGCAGGCGTCACGGAAATCGCGCGCAGTGCGTGCTCTGACTCGATGTTGAACTCGAAATCCCTGAAGGCGTACGTTCCTGCGGGCAACTCAAAGAAGCGCGTCTCGTAATGGCTGTAACTGGCGGTGACCCAAGCCAGGCGACAGCGGATGCCGATTGCGCCCTTACCCCCTGCCAACTTGTCGCCACTGGCTCGAACGTGCAGCTTGATCGGGGTTGCTTTCGGTTGGAAAAACATGGCCCACTGGCTGGCGCTCTGTGCTCCTTTACCTGCGCCGCGGAAAACGAGAGTGTTCTTCCCGTCGACAGCTTCACGTAAGTAATGCCCCCCCTTCGGAACCCAATGCACCAGGCGAGGCGGCCTGTCTTTGTCTATCTCTCCCATGAGCGAACTTCGCTCAAGAGTTTCCAGTGCTTGCCGCACACGCCAGTTGGCGGCCGCCTCCGGTGTGGCAAGCTGAATCGCCATTACGCCATCAGCAGGCAGATCCAGATCTGCCGTCAGCAGGTCGTTTTGCGTCGCCAGCTCGACGGATGCCCCTTCGACCACATCCACGGCTTCGGTCGTCGCCAGGGAGAGACCCAGCGCTTTGGCGTCGATCTTCAACTGCGTTCGATGCGGGTGTCCGCCCTCATTCAACAGCGTGACCCACACGATCCCGTCCGCGGTGGGGCCGAAACGCTCAATGAAAACTTGCGGCGCCGAGCTTCGCGCCTGAGTCACAGGCTCCCATCCTGCCAGGGACAGGGCGCGGCACAGAGGCTGATACTTGCGGAAGAGGCTGCGATCCCGCTCGAAGTAACGGGCGTGGTCCCAGTATCGTCCGCCGGGGCCGAGCCCGCTGGGCGGCCAGTCGAAGAAGCCGGGGAAGACGCCGTACGCGAGACAGCGTTTCATGTACAGCTCCATCTCGGCATTGCCGATCCTCTGTTCGTAGTTTCCCTTCAGCAACGTGAGAAAGGGCTTGTGGTAGGTGGTGCTTCGGATGTAGTTGAAGCTCTCTCGCGGAATGCGCAAACCGGTCTCTGCGCCCAGTACGTCGAGCCACGGCGCAACGTAGAAACTTGCGCCAAGGGCCCCGTTCATCATGGTGAACTGGCCCTGGGGCCGCAGAAACTCAGCCGCCGCCCGGGCAAACTCACAGGAGGAGAAGAAGTTGTTGATGAAAGGCTTCCTGGCGACAGGGTCCCAGAGGCACGGGGCGTCTGCAGTCTTGAAGTGATCCTTCCGGTAGTTGATTCCCGCGGACAGCCCGTCGTAATAGAAGCCGTCAAGCCTGGCCTTTCTGGTTTTGCGCACGCGTTCCGTACGGGCAGTTGCCGCCTCGAGCGTCCACGCGCCATAGGGCTGCTCGGGATCGAGGTTGAACTGAGCGATAAGATGGGCGTAGACCCGCCACTTGCGGACATCCAGCTTCCCATCCGTTCCATGCAGCCCAACCTTGTTGTACATGCCATCCACCTGCGTTCGTCGCTTGAATGCCTCCTCCATGGCCTTTACCTGAACGTCATGGGCCGGCAGCGGGTCCTTCTCAGGGTCGTGGTTGGGGATCCTGGCCCCCATGCCCGCGTGGGTGAAGTAGACGGCCGACGACACTCCGATCCTGTCGTCATACTCCGGCTCCGGCGCGCCCTCCTGGAGGGCGAAATAGAACTCGTTCACATTGTCGATTTCCGAAAGCCTGCTGAAGGCCATCCATTGTCCGGGCTCCTTGATGTAGTTCCTGAAGAGCGCCGGGTATGCCTGATAATAGTGACTGAGCGCGCTTCGGAATCCCCACTTGGGGTCACACGCGTACAGGTCGAATGCGAACTCCACTTCGTTTGGCTTCCTGGTGTCAGGGGACAGCGCGAAGTCGTAGACAATCTGAAGCTGTCCGGCCTTCGCGTCGTATGCCGTCCGAAAAATGCATGGCTTGTCTATGGGGACAGCCAGGCAGAGCCCGACCGGGCCTGCGACGACTGTGCAGAAGTTGCGATTCGAATAACCCATGCGCAGGTCGGGCTGGTCCTTCCACTCAGGCAGATCGGCGTAGGCTCGCAAGGGCCTCACGTTCTCGTACACATTTCCCCGATCGATGGGCACAGCAGTCTGCATGTCGCTGTGCCACCGCCATCCCATGGCATCGAAGGGAAAGGCGAATCGGAGGAGCATTCCGCGCGCCGGGAGATCGCCGCCCTTGAGCACACATGAGAACTTCAGGATGTTGTCCCGCGTCTTTGCCGTCAGAGTGCCTCGTACCCGGGCCTCGCCAAACTCCAACGGGATACCATTCTCGAGTTGACCGCCCTTTACCCTCGGTGCAGCGAAGGTTCCCTTCTCAACTTCACAGAGCTGAGCCAACGGCCGCGGAGTCAGGCGGAGTTTCGTCTGACCCACCTTCATGCCGATCACATTAGCCCGAGCGTCAAGCTCGAGGGTCAATCCACCAGCGGACAGGGCGTCGGCTCCAATCCGATTGGCGGAGACCAGCAGCAGGCTTTGCAGAAATCCGAAGCGAAGGATATGTGACATGTGTGCCTTCCTCCAAGTCTGGTAATGGAGGCCAGCTCTGGCGGCCCCTGCTACCCCCGCATGGGCGATCTTTCGGCAGGCTGTGCCCGCAGCCGTAGCTGGCCGGAACTCCGGACTCAGAGAGTCCAGCTACGATTGTCTTCGCTACACGCAAAGAAGTAATGACTTCAAACTTTAACGGGTAGAGGAGCGCTTCTCTACGCGCCCATGGAACCGCAAAGCACATTGCACATGAGCCGGATAGAATCTGAAAGAGTGCGGTGTCAATAGAGCCCCCCATCTCGACGGGAATGGGAAAACGGAAACACATGGGAAATAATGCCATTCGATTTCTGACAGCTATAGCCGCGGCCTTTGCTCTGTTTGGCGCTATCCGATTCGGCACAAGCCTGCGAAGCCGTCACGGGCCTGGCGAGAAGGGCGAGTCTGGCCATTCCACGCAGGGGACGAATGAAAAGATGAGCCGTTTTCACTTCAGTGACGTCGGAGCAAGCGCTGGCATCGAATTCACCCACTTCAACTCCGGGCGTGCCTCTTTGATCGCTGAAGATGTTGGCTCGGGCGCGGCCTGGGGTGATTACGACGGCGACGGCCATGAGGATCTCTACATCAGCAACTGGGCAGGGCCTGTCCTGATGTCACCCGATGAGCTGAAAAAGCGGCCGGGCAATCAGCTTTACCGCAACAAGGGAGATGGCACTTTTAAAGACGTTACCGATGAGGCCGGCGTTGGACACGTTGGCTGGGATATGGCCTGCCTTTGGGCCGACGTTGACAACGATGGCCGCCTCGACCTGCTGGTAACCGGCTTTACCGGAGTCGTGCTCTATCGGAACAAAGGTGACGGGACATTTGATGATGTGACAAAGAGGTCCGGGCTTTCTGAACTGGGTGGATTCTGCAGCGGGGCAGCCTTCGGTGATTTCGATGGAGATGGACACCTCGACCTCTACGTGTGCCGTTATGTGGAATTCGATCTCGAAAAAGCAAGGACCCGCCCTATCGTCGGGGGCCGGCCCGCAGTGATGACCACGCCCCAGAGCTTTCCTCCGCAGCCCAATTCCCTGTTAAAGAACAACGGCGATGGCACCTTCACAGACGTAACCGATTCCTCCGGCGCCGAAGACAAGAATGGCCGCAGCCTGCAGGCCGTCTTCTGCGATTTTAACAACGACAGCCTGCCGGATATCTACGTCGCGAACGACCAGTCGCCCGATGCCCTTTTCATTAACTCGGGAGGGGGCACGTTCAAAGACATGGCCCTGCAACTCAACACCTGGGATCCCAGGGCCGGGATGGGTGTGGCCGTAGGTGATTACGACTTTGATGGCGCTTTTGATCTCTTCATTACTCACTGGGTCGGTGAAGACAGCGCGTTCTATCACAACCAGCTCACGAGAATCGAGGGCAAGCAGAAACAGGACCGGTTCGTCTTCATCGACGTTGCGCCACGTGTCGGCGTTGCTCGCCGGGATCCGGGAACCGTTGGATGGGCTGCCGGTTTCTTTGACTTCGACAACGATGGCCATCTGGACATCTTCCAGGTCAACGGCAGCACACAGGAGGATGAGCTGACCTTGGATGTCCTCAAAGACCCGAAGCTCATGCCCCAGCGCAATTTTGTGTACTGGAACAACCAGCAGGGAAAATTTATCGACGTGGCCGAAGGCGCCGGGGATGTCTTCGCCGTCGAACGTCTCGGCCGCGGGGCGGCCTTCGCAGATTACGATTCAGATGGCCTGGTAGATGTTTTCATCGTGAACCACGGAGCAGAGCCGCTTCTGCTGCGGAACACAACGCCATCCCCGGGAAACTGGTTGAAGGTCAAGCTCGAAGGCACGGAGAGTAATCGCTTTGGGATCGGAGCGAGAGTGAGGCTGACAACAGGCTCGCAGACTCAGACTCGAGAAATCCTGGACGGGGGCAGTTATTTGAGCTGTAATTCCCTCAGCGCACACTTCGGCCTCGGCAACGCGGAGGAAGCCGATTCGATCCATGTGACCTGGCCCAGCGGGGCCACTTCGGAGCTCGAAAAAATCTCCGCGAATCAGACCATTTCCATTCGAGAGAACATTGAAGAACTGAAGAGGGCCCCATGAAAACCAAAGCTCCTTTCATTGCGGCCGCCGGCCTGCTTTTTCTCGCGGGGGCGATCCTCCTTTTTTACAGTGGCTCGCCTGACCACGACAAACCAGGACCTCATCATCCGGATAAGACGCCGACGGGAGCCGAAGCCTTCCACGGTCTCATCGACTACAGGGCTCAGGACGCCAAGAAGGCCATCCTCGAACCGGAATTTGTTCCCGCTGACAAAGCCCGGCTGGCCGGGGGCACATCCGTCATCGGCGTTTCCATCGATGGTGAGAGCCGGGCTTATCCACTCTACATCCTCAACAACCACCAGATCGTAAACGATACTGTCGGTAACAGAAGCATCGCCTGCTCCTGGTGACCTTCCGAACAAACGATCGTGGTCCACGATCGCACTGTCGATGGCAAGGCATGCAAGCTCGCCGTTTCCGGCAAAGTGAAGAACGGCAATCTTGTCATGTACGACAAGGCAACCGGCTCGCTCTGGCTTCAGGAAACGGGTAAAGCGCTGGACGGCGAGATGAAGGGAAAGGCCTTGAAAGAACTCCCGGCAAACCAGTACAGCCGCCGAATCCGATGGGACGAATGGAAGAAACTGCATCCCGATACGCTTGTCATGGATTGCCACCACTGCGAGTGATTCTTCCTGAATAGTCATGATTGCCGAAATAGATTCGGCATCACAAAACTTGTCCCGAAGCGAAGGGCCCCCAAATCGGAGAACCAAAACTCCGAATCATGTGCTCTTATTCGGCGAAGCTTCCCCTCAAACCGTCGAGCAATCGATAGCCGGATTCGCCAGAATTCGGGAGAGTGATCCACCCGAAGTATATGCCCTTCTTCCAGCGCACAGCCATGTCGTGGACATGGTTGCAGGGGATGTTTGCTGGATCTGTGGGCCATCTGGTGTGTGGCCTTCAGAGCCATAACAGAGGAGTACCCTAAGGCTGCCTTACGGCCGCAACCGAATCGTAGCACGGCCGTCTCGGCCGTGGTTCACGGGCGGGACACCCGTGCCACAAAGTTCTCCGCACAACGCGAAGAAGACGTAGGCTGAGACTCTAGGATTTTTCTCAGACTGCGCTGAGAAGAATGGGCCCTTCGGGCAGCAGGCCTGAGTCACAGCCTGCCTGGGCTCAGTTTGTAGTCGGCGAGTTATCGCCGTTCGGGGCGACGAAGTCGCCCAAAGCGCCATGACTGGCGCACTACAAACGAGTTCTCTCAAATCGAGAATTTTTCTTAAGTTTAAGCCCCCTCAGCGCCTACGATTCTTCTCAGGCTGCGCTGAGAAGAATGGGCCCTTCGAGCAGCAGGCCTGAGTCACAGCCTGCGTGGGCTCTGTTTGTAGTAGGCGAGTTATCGCCGTTCGGGGCGACGAAGTCGCCCAAAGCGCCATGACTGGCGCACTACAAACGAGTTCTCTCAAATCGAAAAAGTCTTTTGAGTTTAAGCCCCCTTAGCGCCTACTCCGCGTCATCGCTGTTCGTGTCCAGTTCCTCCACGTCCGTGTCTGCGTTCGCATCCGCTGGCTGGATGGTCGTGGTAGTGGTGGTTTCCACTCCATCCTCCTGCATGTTGAAATCGCGATAGCAGACACGTGACTGGATGTTCGTCAGAGCAACATCCGTGACGTCATCCGCGTTCAGTTGCACACCGTCGATTTTCTGGCCGTTGAAGTAGAAATTGACGAAGCGGCCCTCGGCTTTGGCATCAATTTTGTACCAGGTGTTGTACGCCAGATTAATCGGTGGCGGGTGTCTGCGTTCCTCCCCTTTCTTGCTGCCGCGGAAAGGCACGAGGAAGATCTGATTAAGCTGGACGCCGAATCCGAAGAAGACTTTCTTGCGCGCTTTGGGGGCATTGAGCAGAAGGGTCATGTTCCCCTGTTTGGCTGGGGTGTCTTTCGGGCCTTTATAAAAGCCGGCGAGGAATGTTACATGAAAATTGTCGTCGCCCTTTCGCTTGAGTTGAATTGTTCCCTTGCCGTTGAGGACGCCGTTTTCAATGACACCACTGCTCCACAAAGCCCACTTAGGTTCATCCTTGGGTGCAGCAATGACCCATCCTGATTCGGTCAACTGGGCCTGCGCTGCATCCACTTCACCGTCTACATCCATATCACGTGGACTGAACGCTCTTGGCTTAAAGGGTGCCATCTGATCTTTGGTGTCCGGCGTCGCTCCGGTCTGTTCCTCGGGCTTGAGGTATTTCTGCACGAATGTCTTGCCATCGAACATGTAGAACCAGGCAATGAGGCCCAGGCAGGAGATCGTCGAAAGCATCATGAAAAAGGTCAGGAAGAAGGAGGATTTCTTCTTTCCCTGCGAAACGCCCACACGCTTGCCGGTGGCCTTGGCTTTTGCTCGTGCGCGGCGCTCGGCGGTGCCTTTCAGTGCGCTCTCTGACTTGGCTTTTGATGATGCCTTTTTCTTCGCTTTCTTCTTGGACTTCTTCTTCTTTTTTTTCTTCTTTTTCTTCTTCGGCTTTGGTTCGACGACGACGTTGTCTGCGGCTTCTTCGGGCGTGATTACCACGCTGCCGTCTTCGAGCATGAATCCGAAAACGGGCTGGCCCCTGTCGTTGTAAATGAAAACCTTCACGCCTTCCTCGAGGGCCGTTCCGTGGAGGGAGAACTGACCGGTCTCAGGGTCAAGCTCGGGCAATGTATCTTCGCCAATGCCCATATCCTGAAGGCTCATCTGTGGCGAAGCAGGCTCATCTCCATCCTTATCGGTGGAGGCAGGATCAGCATCATCCTTCGCAGGCTCTTCCTCTTCGGGAGCATCCGCGCCATCCCCATCTTCTGTTTTGGCACTGCTGTTAACCAGGACCGTTTCGACGGTGAGCGGTTCGCCGTCCGTCTCCTCGTCAGAATCCAAACCGGACATCTGCTTAACGAAATCATCGACTTCCTCCTCGAGCGATTCCTCTTCTGAGTCGTCTGAGTCTTCGGCTTTGCCCCTCTGTTTCGTGTCTTCGTCTTTTTCTTTTTGTTCGTCGCTCATGGAACGTAATGAATGATGCGTAATGGGTAATGAGTAACCGTCAAGATCATTTCTCTTCCTTCAAGCCGCCGCCGGTAAGCACAACACCGAGATCTTCGAGGTGTCGGTGTGCCTGAGAGGACTGTCCGCTCTTCCCGTAATTGCGGATGAGTGTCTTGAAAACTTCGATGGCTGCTTTCCTCTGCTTGAGGTTGTTGAGATAGACGCGGCCCATTCGTAGATAGGCTTCCGGCGCGCTGCCCTTGAAGAAGGTCACGATTTCGCCGTACTGTTTGACGGCGGCGTCGAAACGTTTGAGCGCCTTGAGGCAATCGGCAACACGGAACAGATGGGTTGGCGGGCTGTAGTTGCTTTCCATGAACCGCTTCATCGCGGTTTCGTAATCTCTCTTCTGATGGTAGAGCACTTCGCCCATCCGGTACATGGCATGGGCATAGCGGACGAAATCGCCATCGATCACTTTCTGATAATTCGAGATGGCTTCGTCTGCTTTGCCGCCCTGGCGTTCGTAACTGTAGGCGACCTCCCACTGGGCGCGAAGTTTGTCCTGCATTTTGAGGTATTCCATGCGCGCGTCGTTCCAGCGCTTCTGCTCTTCCAGGTAACGGGCCACCTCGTAGCGGGCACCATCATCGTTCGGGTATTTGGCGATGTAGGCCGCGTAGATTTCCAAAGCCTTTTTGTGATCGCCCGCGTCGCGATAGCTCTGTGCAAGCCGCATGGTACACCGTTTTGAGTAGCTGGTCGCGTTGGGGAACTTGGCTGGAAATCCCTTCCAGATGGTACGCGCGTTTTCACGATAATCGTCGGCCTTCTTTTTATTGGAACGCGCCGCCGAGAGGTAGGCATCCGCGACCCAGAGCTCCACCGTTTCCTTCGTCTGGCCGGGATACTTGATGTACATTGTGCGCGCGCTGACCGGGTCGTTTTCCCTCAACAGATAGTGGCTGGCGAGCCAGGACACGCAGTGCCGGAAATAGGTGTACTTTGAGTAATCGGTAACAATCCTCTTTCGATAGAGAACGGACTTCTCAATCTTCTTTGGATCCTTGTCCGCGATGCCGGCAAGCCGATAGAGGACGACCGGGACAATCGGATGCCCTGCATAGGCTTTGTCTCCACTGATTTTCACCAGGATCTTAATTTCTTCTGCAAATTCGCCTGACTTCAGATGGCACTGGGACATGCGGTGCAGAGCGTACGGCGCTTCCAGACTTTTGGGATAGTAGTCGAGAACCTTCTGATACTGCTTGAATGCCTCGTTGACGTACTTCTTTCCCTCGTTGCAGTAGGCCACCATCATCTGGGCATAGGAGCAGGAGGAACTGTCCGGATGAAGTTTGAGGAACTTGCGGTATTCGTTGATGGCGGCTTCCCACTGGCTGGCCCGGAACTGCTTATCGGCCAGATCCACCTGGTAGCGTTCTGCTTCGCGCAGTTGCTTGTAGCGCTCGAGATCCAGCGGGGAGAAGCTGACCCGACCGGCAGCGGAGAGGGGAAGTATGAAAAACGACAGAGTTGCCAGCAGCAATGATTTTTTCATCGATACAATCTCAGTACTTTCCTTTATGGTGGAAATCTATATAGCGAGTGAACGCGTAATACATCAGGTTGACGCCCATGTTGTAGGCCATTTCGACGGAGTCTTTTTTCGCACCGGAATGGCCGATCTTCCAGGCGTCTCCCAAATCGCCCGGGTGATAAAAGACGACCCAGCGGCCCTTTACCTTGATTCCTCTTGCCCGGTGCCCGTCATGATGCCAGAGTGGTGGAGCGCCTCTGGGAAGCCTGTAGTAGCAGGTGTACAGAATGTCATCGTTGGGAATATCGACCCAGCGTGCCAGCGGGCCGAGCGTGCGGCTGATCATCCGGGTGAAGGAACTCGCGAAATACTCGCCCGGGCTGTCCCCGATAATGAATCCGCCCCTGTTGATCATGTAGTCCTTAAGGATGCGTGCTTCCCGCGCGGTAATACTGAAGGACTTTCGACCGGTGATGTAGAGGAATGGCGCGCTCTGGTCTTTTTTCCATTTGGGGATGTCATCGATTCGTATGGATTCCGTCTTGCGGGCGATGGGGATGCCGTTGGTCCGTTTGTGAAACTCCTGCAACATCTGATTGTCGCCGTTCAACTTCATGTTGCGATCCCAGTCAGATCCATTGTGCTGGATTCGGATGAATCGCACTGCGCCACCTCCCTCTCCTCCACCGAATCCGGGGTCGCCTCGCTTGCCGCGCCCGCCACCGCGTCGCCCGGAGTATGCGTGTTCGGTGACCTCGCTCAGTTCCATATCCATCATCTCCGGAGTTATCTCCGCAAAGACGATCGAACTGAACGGGTTGACCAGGAACTTTCGCTTTTTCTTGATGACCTTCACCTGCTTCTTTTGCGGAGACGCGGGGGCATCGCCGCCACCGAGCGGGATGCGATAGGGATCGATACACCCGAAGAGGCCGGTGAGAAGGGCAAGAAGGATCGGGCCCGCAATCAGGAGGAAATGGATCGTGAATGAGATGCCGTTGGATTCGCTGTAGCGGGGGTCATCGCCGTATCTGTAGGCACGCAGCATCTGCTGGCTTGCCCAGCGGGCCTGGACGTCTGTGTGACCGATCTCGGATGTGTGCTGCCGCAGAAGGGAAGTGCGCATGTGCAGGAAGAACGCGCCCGCAAATGCAAAAAAGCAGCCGTAAAACGATGCCTGATACCAACTGAACGGCGGAGGAATGCCCCGATCACTTTGTGGAAAATAGTCTTTGAAGAGCCAGGTAAGGATGGGGGCAGACAAAATGAAAATCAGGATCTCCATCCGATGCTCCCACAGCCAGGTGACGGCTGAAGGTTTTCTATCTTTGACCCGGGCCTTCACCCGTTGCCGCTTGGTGATGGCGTCTTTGTCGTGAATCAGATCCATGACGTCGTGGGGCCGCACCATTTCTTCGAGCTGGATTTCCTCGCCCAGAAAATGCTGCTTCACCGAATAGATGTTCGAGAGAGAGATAAACGTGGCCGGCCAGAAAAACAGTGCCATCCAATAAATGTAGTAGGAGACCATGCCGTCCGGATCGCCTTCAAACGGCAGCTTAAATGCTTCGCCCGCGGTCATGTATGCCCATCCGAAGATGGCCAGAATGATGGTGAGATAAGTGCCTCTCCAGGCCAGAGAGAGCGGGCGTCTCGACCATTTGTTGTAACGCCCGAGGAACCATTTGAACCATGTGGGATCGTTTTCATCTGCACGCCAGACCCGGCCCGGGTTCCATGCCCGATGCAGGATTAGCCACCCCGCGCCACCAAGGGCCAGGACGGAGAAACAATGGACAAGAAAAGCCGCCAGCCCAAGCAGCGTGACCAGAACCGGTGTCTTGAGCAGATGTCCCGCCGGCCCTTTGCCCATGAAAGGCGACAGATAGCTCATCAGCCCCGCCGGGAACAGAGTGGCTGCGGCACTCACGCACAGCATCCCCAGCGCGAACACCCAGAACGACGCGGGGCGGCCGAGCTTCATTCCGGTGATGTTGATGGGGCGGGACACGGTGAAGAATGGTTGATGGTTAATGGTTGATGGGAAATACGTAATCCGTAATACGTAATGAGTAAGATTGGGAGTCCGTCTTTGTTCTTACATGCGTTTCAATTCGTCAGACCTTCCGGTCGATGTTCTCAGGTTCGTAGTCCCGGATTACTCAATACGAATTACTTCTGTATCGATGACTGCGGCTTGGCATTGCATCCCAAGCCAAACATTACTCATTACTTATTACGAATTACGGGTTACGGATTACGCTAATCCAGCTTCAGAAAATCATCATCGGCTGCATCCGTCTTTTCGGGCTTGTTGATGTGCTTTTTGTAGTCGTCTTCTTTGCCAGTGGGTTTGGTGTCGCTATCCAGCTCATCAAAGACGGGGTCATCGGATTTTGGCTTGGCTGCCGGCGTGTCGAGGCCCTTGCCTGGCTCGGGTAGTGATGTCGCATTTGCACCATCGGCACTCCCTTCAGTTTTCTCACCTTCCTTGCTTGTTTCACCTTCGTCCGTATCGCCGGACTCCACCTTCTCCGTCTCTTCCGCCTTCTGGGTTTCGATGAAGTCATTCAGCTCGGTGATGAAGCCAGGCCCGGAAAACAAAGTGAGTATGAAAAGGTGACCGACCAGCGCGTAGCTGACACATTCGGCGAGTGAGTTCCGGAACAGGAGGGTCAGAACCTGCGAGCGATTCTGGCCTTCGAACGGCGCAAGAAAGTCCAGCAGGCCGCTATCCAGTTCCTGAGCGCGGCCGATGATCAAGACTCCTTTGAATGCCGGTCTGAGTGCGCGATGCGCAATGTACACAAGGGCAATTGAGCCAACCATAATAATTGCCCAGGAGATCATCTCGGCGAAGTTGTGAGTGGCAAACTCCCCCCAGCCTTTGCTGATGGTGTGAAACCCCGTCATAAGCAGATTCCATACGGTGAGGAGCAGCGAAATCACCGACATAACGGCAAAGAAGGCTGCGTTGGCCACGACCATCCAGAAACCCACAATGATAAAAGTCCATGATCGTTTGCCATAGCCGAACATCCCACCGAAGAAAGCAGCAAGCAGCGCCACAGCAGAAAAAAAGAACGCGCCGGCCTCCGGATGCGGCACAACCCTTCGTGCCAGGAAGACCGCCTCATTGCGGATGCTGACTGGCGGAGTTTCCTTTTTCTCCTTCGCAGTCATGGCGGCTGCTCGGGCGTCGTCATCGATGAGGAATTCAAACTCGAGGATCGGCGGCAAAAGGAGCGCAACGATCCAAAGGATGGCCTGAAGGATTGCCAAACTGACCAGTCGTGTTTTGGCGTTGTCAATTACCTGAAAGTCTTCTTGGTTTATGCTGGAGGACATGGGATCGTAATGACGTAATAAAGTAATAAGTAATCAGTAGTTCTGTGATAGACGGTTCTGCTGTGTAATCGTAATGAGTAATTCTGTGATAGACGGTTCTGTTGTGATATCGGTTGAGCTCGTAGTTGTTCTTTATTCGTTGGGATGAACTCTTAGTCTGTTATGAGCGGAGTAATGTACATTCTCGTTTCCGAACGCAGGCGCGAGTTTCAGCTCTTAATCTCAGCCTCTCTGACACAAGGAAAGGTTTGATCTAAAGCAAGAAAATAATACGCACACCGCGCAGAAGCTCTCGAGGAAATCATTACGTCATTACGTCATTACGTCATTACGCATTTCGTTACTCCAATACCCCCTCCATCTCTACGCCGGGGCCATCTGGCGTCGGCGATGGAGCGGGCTCTGGTACTTTGGGCGGCGTGGGCTCAGGCTCGTCTGGTTTCTTCGTCTTGGCGCCGTTGGCGACCTTCTTCTCGTCGGTCTTCAAGATGAGCAGTCCGCCCGCTTCGTTGATTTCTTCGATTGCGGCCATGTACACATCGTTAAGGATTCCCTTGTGGCATTTGAAGAAGACTTTCCGCTTGTCGCCCTTCTTGTCGCCCAGGAGCTTGCCTAAATCCACCTTCAGGCTGGCGGTCGGCTTGCCGTTCAGCCAGAGCTCGCCGTCCTGATCCATGGACACATTGATCTGAATCTTATCCTCGTCTTCCCCTGTCTCGGCCTTTGGGAGTTTGAGCTTGATGTGGCTTTCCTTGACGAAATTTGTGGTCACCAGAAAGAAGATGATCAGCAGGAACGCGATGTCCGACATGGAAACGACCGGGATATCCGGCTCGGCTTTTCTTCTCTGTTTGACCAGCTTCATTCCGGCTCCTCCAGTCCTTCCGGAGGGCCGTCGCCATCGTCCTCTTCGGCTTCTTTCATCTTCGCCTCGATATCGCCCTTGACATTGACCTTCTTGATCTCTTCTTTCTTGACGGTTGCTGACTCGTCCCCTTCGGTGACTTCGATGGTAATGATTGCCTGCGTTTTCTGAAGGATGTCGTTCGCCAGAATGAAACGGTCGTATGGTGCGCCCTTGTCGCTCTTCATGATGACGATCTTGTCGGCATCGTTGGCCGCGTCTTTGAGTGCCTTGTTCACCTGCTTTTCCAGTTCGCCGTCGGCTACCTTTTCGTCATTGAGCAGGAAATTCGACGAGGTCACTCGCAGTTCAATATTCTTCTTTTTCTGATCGGCGGTCTCCTCGGATTTCTCCGTGTTAGGGAGCTCCAGCCGGATGCCCTTCTGATTCATGAAATTGGTGGTCACCAGGAAGAAGATGATCAGCAGAAACGCCACATCCGCCATGGACGCGGTTGGTATCTCGGGCGAAAGACCTCTTTTCTGCCGAACTCTCATGAGATTCTTCCTCTGACTCGGTTGGGGTGCAGTGCCACGTTAAGTACTGGCTAATGCTTCCTCTTCTTCATGCTCCTCTTCCGCAAGTTCCTCGTCCTCCTCTTCTTCTGCATCCGACTCTTCGTGCAGATCGTCGACCTGCTTCTCGATCCTCTCAAAATCACCAGAAAGGACTTCGATGAAATGGGCCGCGCTCTCCTCAATATCGAGGACAAATCTCTGCACACGGTTGGTGAAATAGTTGTAAGCAATCTGGCAGGGGATCGCGATGACCAGCCCCGACGCTGTCGTGATGAGAGCTTCGCTGATACCACCGGCCATTTTCTGAGGGTCCATCCCGGATTCCGAGATGACCGTGAACGAGCCAATCATTCCAGAGACCGTTCCAAGGAAACCGAGCATCGGCGCGATGTTGATGACCGTGGCGAGCACGACCAGGTAACGTTCGAGGTCGGCGACCACGTGGATCGCATGATCCTCCATGGATTTGATGACGCCCTCTTCGACCTGATCCGGTTCTTTTCCCAGACCGACCAGAAACTGGAGCTTGCGGAGCGCAACATCAAAAATCGCAGCGACCGGCCCGGGCGTGCTTTCAACCAGTTGGACAGCCTGGCGCAGCCGGCCGGCACGTACGAGGGAGGCGACCTTTTTTCGAAGACCTGCGTTGTCGACGGCGACTTCATTGAGGTAACGAAACCGTTCAATGACGACTCCTATGCCCACGATGGAACAGGCGAGCAGCGGCCCCATGAACCAGCCGCCCTTAAAAACGAGTTCCCACAAATTCAACATCTGTTATTACTCCAGGTGCAAGTTAATTTCGTATTGAAGGACTGCAGGATGGGCCTCTCATCGATCTGAATGCGAAAGGAGGTGTTGACGCCAATCCCGCAGTTTGCCCGTTGCCGGCCTTCCACATGGTATTTCGGATGTAGAAACAACGGGTTATATGTTTTACCAGGGCCTTCCGACCGTCTGAAAGGAGCCTGTCAAAACCATGAAAAACAGCATCGGTAACATACCAGACACCCCCCGCCTTGCAATCGTGGGATATCTCACGTTTACAAGGATTTACGGTAGCCGAGGAGGCCCTGGATCGGCTGCAAACAATGATTCGCTTGACTGTCTGGCTATCGGATATGCTCCACCTGTCCGCAAGTCGCGGCAATTGCTCTCAGCTCCGCCAAAGGGTCGCGACGATCACTCAGGTCTCTGGCCCGCCTTTAGCCTGCATCAAAGGCTGCACACTCAAACTATGAAGCCTCTCGCCCGTCTCTTTCTATTCCTGGCCTTTTGCAGCCGCCTCAGCGCGGAGCAGGCAATCTACAAGGCGGAAGATATCGCCAGCGCGCTGCTCGTCTACAAAGACCCAAAGGCCGATGGCGGCAAGTGCCTGGCGATTGATGTGTCGCCCGTGGAAGGAAAGTTCGTCGAAGTTGAGTTGCCCGACCGCCTCGGGCCTGGTCTCTATCGAGCGGGTCTTGTTGCGAGGATCTCATCCCGCAGTGAGCCACTCACAAAAGGGCTCAGCCTTCGGTGTTCGGTTGAAGGGGGCGAGCGAGCTCTTACTTACCTGAATCTTGATGCGGATGCCTATCAGCGGTTCGATGTCGACTTCGAGATTCGTGAAGCCATCCGGCCATTACTCGTAATTCGTTGGAAGCATGACGCCGAAGTGCACAAGGAAGCGCTGGGCGTCACGGTCGCCAACCAGGATACCGCTGAGCTCGTTCCCAACCTTTTGGAGGAGGAAGTCGATCTTGGCGAGGGGGAAGAGGAACTGGCGATCCTGCAGGATGGGCGCGAACTGGAGGAGGCGGGAAAAGTGTATGTCGCGCTCGATACCGTCTTCGTGTCTCCGCTGACCCACGTCGGCGCGGTTCGTAAGATCTATGCGGAGAAGATCCATTACAAGCCCGGAGACGATACTTTCGCTGATGTGACCGTCGTCAATTATCAGTCCACCCCACTGCGGGGCGAGGTCTTGTTTGCCCTTGGCCATGAGCTCGATGCCGAACGCGAGGTCGGTCGCAAAGAGATCACGCTCGAGGCCGGTGCATCAAAAATCGTGCGGTTTGAATTCAATGTCGGCCCGGAGGAATTTGGTCGCGAGATGAGGGCGGCGCTTCACGTTGAGGGGAAGGAGGTCCACCGTCATAGCAATGTGTTCGGTGTGAGTGAAAACATCTGGAAGGTTGGAATCTCAGGGCGCGGCTGGCCCGCGGGCGGTAGCTATGGCTGGCGAAAGCGGGTGGACTCACTCGTGAAACTCAATCGCGAAAACTACGCCAACTACTACGAAGAGTTTGCCTGGGCCCCCTCTGACTACGATGACATGACGCCGGACACCGAAGAGTTCTGGTCGGGGCAGACGCAATACCACGGCACGATTACCGATTGTCGTGCGGTGATCGACGGCCTGCACAAACATGGCATCAAGGCGATCACTTACGGCAAATCATGCGGCGGCGGCCTGCCGGGTTTCGAGACGTTTCGCAAGCATCCGGAATGGTATCATCGCTATAACTCAGGCGTCCTCGTCGAAGGCGGGCCGGAGGTGGACTTCCTCGATCGGATGCGCGCGCTCGATTACTCATTGGGCGCGCCCGACGGCTGGCAATCGTGGCAGGGGCAGTGGGTGAACAGTCGTGTGAAAGAAGCAGTTGTCTTCGGTGCCGAAGAGATCGTTCGCTCCGCGCAGATGTTAGGATGGGATGGGATTCGATGGGATGGCCAGTTCGTCGTTGGCGGCACGGATGGACACGAGATTTCCGCGGCCAATACGAAACTGGTCAAAGAGATCGTCAATAGAAAGTATCCGAACTTCGTGCATGGCTATAACTACCTGCATCCGCAGTACAGCGACAAGCGGCCGGATGTGAACAAAGTGCCCATGCCGCCGAGTGGCAATCTGCCGGACTTTGAAGAGTGCGCCCGAGGCGGCGGCCTCATCATGAATGAGGGACTTCGCGATTACAGCAACCGCAATTTCAGCCATCGAATCATGTGGGTGTTCGCCGGCGCCATGGCTCTGGAGGGTGACTGGGTGCGCAACCTCGGCGGCTACTATCTGGCCATCGGTTTCGACCGGGCAACGATTCTCGACAGCCTTTACTGCCGCATCTTTCTGCTTGCCTCCGGTGGTCGCCCTTACGGCCATGCCGGCGCATCGAGCATCGGCCATTTCTGGAAATTTGCCACGCGCTATTCGTGCATCGTTTACGACAACACCCGGCGACGCATCGCCAATCCGGACGAGGTCATAAAAGTCACCTCCCCCCATCCGTGCTGGTGGCAGGAGTTCACCTTCTTCCGAAAGCTGGATGGCAATCGGAGACAACTCGTCGTCAACCTGATCGGCAAGCCGGAGAACGAACGTTTCAACGAACTGCGACAGCCGCCGCCACCACTTCAAAAGAACGTAAAGCTTGATTTCTTGCTGCCCAAAGGATGGAAGCCAACGAAGGCTTGGCAGGTGAGTATGGAACTTTCGAACAATCAGCGAGTGCTCCCCACGAGGCAGAACGGTCAAACTGTCAGCCTCAACTTACCCACGGTCAGGTATTGGTCCATGGCAGTGCTGGAGATTGAGAAACAAGAAAAGGCCGAGCCGTTCGAATTTACCGATCCGGTAAACGTCGCGAGAGAGGGCTACAAAAAGCTGGTGGCCGAGGAAGCGGAAGCCTCACGCAAAAAAGCAGAGCAGGCGATGCTGCGGCCGAAAGAGGAAAAGCCGGCGCCGCGGGTAACCGATGCAAAACGCCTGGCCAAGTCGCAGATCCCACAGATAAAGAATCTCAAACTCCGCCGCAACGGCGTGCCGGACATTCTGCTTGCGAAGGGAGTGTTCCACTGGATGTACTCGATGGAAGAGGCGATTGGCTGGGCCGGCGGCGCGAACATCAGAGAAGCCAAGATCAATAAGAAAGGCGGCTGGATGCAGGGAGCGCAGCGGTCCATGCCAGATTTGCCGAAGACCTTCGATGAAATCTCGCATTACGACCTGGTGATCATGAATAACGTCCCAGCGAATTACATGGCCCTGCAGCAGCGTTACGCGCTCGCTAAATTTGTAGAAGCCGGTGGCTCGCTGTTCGTCATCGGCGGCGAGTGGTCACTGGACCGAGGTGGCTTTCAGGATTCGTTCTTCGAAGAGTTGCTCCCCTGCGAAATGCCCCCGGCCCGGCCGGACAGCACAGCTATTCACAAGGCTGGTTTGCCGTTGCGAGCTGCAAATGCTCTACAGATTGGCAGCAGTCTGAACTGGTCTCCAAAGCCTCACATCTTCTGTACACACCCTCTCAAACCGAGGGCAGCGACAACCCTCCTTTTTGCGGATAGCCAGCCGCTGCTCTTCCACGGAGAACATAAGCGGGGCAAAGTTGCCGTCTTCGCAGGAAGCACCATGGGGCTGGCGCCAGAGGACAAACTCCCATTCTGGCATTGGGACGGCCTGCAGCGGGTCTTCGCAGAACTCATCACCGAACTCCTCAAAGGCTCCGATGCCGTGACCAGAGAACCGGTGCCGCATGTGGATCGCGATCTGGTAATGGAAGCTATGATTTCGATTGGCGATCTGGAATCAGAAGAGCAGGAGAAACTTGTCCGCACTCTCTGCGCCATCTGCGATAAGGAGGTCGCCGAAGGTCTGGTCGCCGCCCTGGGTACGGATGTCCAACTGCCATTGCACTTGTGTGAGCTCATCACCCGTACCGCTCACCCCTTTGTCGATCGCACGTTCAAGGCCGACGCGGAAGACGCGGCGAATGCCCAGACCCGCGAAGTCCGTGCAGCAGGCACTGCACTCCTTGGCAAAGCGGCAGGAATGGACGCGAACGCGCTTCTGCTCGAGCGCCTCGGTGATATAGACCTGCTGATACAGAGGTCGGCTGCCGCGGCTCTTGCAGACGTCGCCAACCGCGAAAACATCAAGCCCTTGACCGAAAAGCTCAGTGAAGTCAGAGGCATTCTCGGTAAAGACGATGAAGGAATGAGTGACCTCGCGACTCTGAATCACAACCTTATCGTTGCCCTCTACCGGTCTGGCCACAAGCCCGGTCTTGGATTACTCATCGCGGCCAGCGAACGGGCCGCGGCACAAATCGTACGTTTCGAACGCCGCAAAGAAGCGCTCCTCGAACAGGCCGGCACTGCCTTCAAACTGACACCCAGAGAACGCCGAATCTGGGTCGGCAAGATCAAGCGTTCCAGGGCCAGGAAAAAGTGGTGGGCCGCAGAGAGCCGCAGGCTCGCGTCGCACCTCCAGGATGTCCCGGCGGATTGGTACGACGTCGTCTTCGAGCAGGCGCGGAGTGTGGACGAGCCCGCGTCGGTGAGTCTCATGTGCCGAATGCTGGGGCGATTGAAAGGCCGTGAGAGAAGTTTCATTCCGCTCATCTCCGCCCGGAACACCGTTCTTCGTTCCATGGCGTTAAGCAAGGTGATGGCCGCGAAGAACGATGAGCTTCGTAAAGCAGCCGGGGCAGAGATCCTTCGCATGGCTCAGTCCGAACATCATTTCGACCGTCTCTTCGCACTGAGCCACCTGCAGTTGTCGGGCCCGAAAGACCGGCACAACATTCTGAAAAAACATCTCGCAGACCCGCAGCCGGAAGTCCGTATCCGTGCGCGAGCACTTTTGAATACGATCGGCGATGCCAGGAAGCGTGAAGAACTGTCGAAGATTCGCTCGCCTTATGATGCCTTCATGGTCGTGGACTGAAAATGAAAACACTTGCCTTCTATCTGGCCGCACTGACCTGTCTGGGCAGCACAGACGCCGAGCAGAAATTGCCCAACCTCGTGATCATCTTTACCGACGACCAGGGCTACCAGGACGTCGGCTGCTTTGGTTCGCCGGATATTCGCACGCCCCGCCTCGACACAATGGCGAAGGAAGGCATGAAGTTCACCAGCTTCTACGCCCAGCCGGTCTGCGGACCCTCGCGGGCCGCGATAATGACCGGCTGTTATCCGATGCGCGTTGCGGAGCGCGGAAACGTCAAGCAAGTGCATCCGATTCTGCACAGTGACGAAATCACGATTGCCGAAGTGCTGAAGACGAAGGGCTACGCGACTGCATGCTTCGGCAAATGGGATCTCGCCAGACACGCTCAGAAAGGGTTCTTCATGGACCTGTTCCCGACGCGACAGGGCTTCGACTATTTCTTCGGCACGCCAACCAGCAACGATTCGGTCGTCAACCTTTACCGCAATGAGAAACTGATCGAGCCAAAGTCGGACATGTCAACGCTGACGAAGCGTTACACGGATGAAGCCATCCGTTTCATGCAGAAAAGTAAAGGGCGGCCCTTCTTCGTATACATACCTCACACGATGCCGCACACTCGGCTCGACGCGTCGCCACCATTCAAGGGCAAGAGCAAACGTGGACTCTACGGGGATGTGATCGAAGAGATTGATTTCAACGTCGGACGCATCCTGGATGCAATCCGTGAGATGGGCGTTGAGGACAACACCTACGTGCTATTCACCAGCGATAACGGCCCGTGGCTGATTAAGAATAAGAACCACGCCGACGGCCACCTGCCCGGCGATCGCGGCGGATCGGCGGGGCCACTGCGCAGCGGCAAGGTATCGACGTTCGAGGGTGGACAGCGCGTGCCGACCATCTTGTGGGGGCCCGGCCGAGTTCCCGCACGGACGGCTTGTGACAAGCTTGCCAGTACGCTCGACGTCCTGCCGACCTTTGCCGCGCTGGCCGGTGCCAAAGCGCCCTCCGACCGCGTCATCGATGGAGAGGATATTCGCCATCTGTTCCACGGAAAGTTTGACGAAGCAAACCCGGGAAAAGCATTCTTCTATTACCTTCGCGTTCACCTTCAGGCTGTCCGACAGGGCCAATGGAAACTGCATCTGGCCCGAGACGCGCAACCAGCCGGGGCTGCTCCTTTCAGCATCAACAGGCATATCGCGCCGGTTGACCGAATAGGTTTCGATGAGCCCTTTCTGGTGGACCT
Organism: Planctomycetota bacterium; assembly: GCA_030740295.1. Next base: position 2,620 of record JASLXP010000379.1, on the reverse strand, counting down.
TGATGAGGACATCGGCGAAACAACCAACGTCGCCAGGCAAAACCCGGAGGTCGTCAAGCGTCTGCTCTCGTTAGCAGAGGCAATGCGCGAAGATCTTGGCGACTACGATCGAGTGGGCAAGAACATGCGGTTCTTCGACCCCGCCGACCCGCGCCCAACAAAGCCGCCAACACCACCAGGACGCAAGAAAAAGCGAAAAGGCTCTTCGAAGACTGAGTAATCTGACAGGTGAGAAGATTACATAACTGGACAAATAATGAGGCCTTGTGCTTTATGCTTAATTGGAAGAGAAGGAATTGGGGAAATAGGAAATAGGAATACGGATTCTTCATGCTTCGATGCTTCTGGGCCGATGTTACAGCAACGCCGGCCTCTGTTTACCGATTTCCTAATTCCTCAATTCCTTTCAGACTGTGAAGAATCCAGTGCGTGGAGATTTACTTCGGAACTTCTGCGCGATGTGCGTGTACCCCTCTTAATCTTTATCGTAATCGTTCACTCAGGACGTTGATCGAAATTGAGTAACCAACTTCAACCGGAAGAAATCCGCTGCGCAGTCCCGGAGGGACGCAGGCGAGTAGCCCCTGGTCTTAACCAGGGAGCGGAGACAGAAACCGACTTCAGCCCCGTAGGGGCGGCGGCGCCCTACGCAAACGCCCCTTCGCCCCTCGTATGTGTTCAGCGGCCGTAATGGCCGAAGGCCATACTCATCGTAGCCTGGGGTATCACCCCAGGGATTGTTATTCGCATCAGCCTTTTGGCCGAAGGCCATACTCACCGAAGCGGCGACGTTGCATCGTTGAATATAGCCTTCGGCCAATGATCGTCGCTCTCTCTCGATCCTGGGGCGTTGCCCCAGGCTACGATGAGCATGGCCTTCGGCCAATCTTGAGCTACTACCCCAGGTACGCTAAACACACACCGCCCCTCGGTATGCGTTTAGCCTCTGCGAATTGGCCGAAGGCCATACTTATCGTAGCCTGGGGTATCACCCCAGGAATGTGATGCGCATCAGCCTTTTGGCCGAAGGCCATACTCACCGAAGCGGCGACGTTGCATCGTTGAATATGGCCTTCGGCCAATGAACCTCGTTCGATTCATGAATCCTGGGGCGTTGCCCCAGGCTACGGTGAATCATGGCCTTCGGTCATAACTGAGACTTCGAGAAAGACGCTAAACACACACCGCCCCTCCGGGGCTTGAATGCGTTTTTCCCATTCAGACCCCAGGTTGAAAACTGAAACTGGCAACATTATTTCGGCCTGACTCCTTAATCTTCTGGAGCAAGGAGATTAAGTGAACGATTACGATAAAGATTAAGAGCACTGGACTTCATCCTCGGTTGCGGCCGAAGGCTGCTGCACGAGCAAGCAAACGCCATCCAGGTGAGACACAGAAAGATGCCGGAGAGCCCTGAAGACTTAACCGCTGCCCCTCGAAGGATGAATATTCGACACGCGCTCCTGATCACAGGCAGCCTCCTCCTCTGCATCCTCGATTTCTTTGCGGCCCCACAAACCGATCCCTTCGCAGCGAAGGGCAACGGATACAGGCACCACATTGCCGGGCTACCTGTGAGCGATCCTGACTTTGCCGTCTTGCGGGGTTGGCGACGTGTTCGCCTGAATTTCAGACACTTCTTCGTCTTTTGGATGGACTGGCCTGAGAAAGCAGACAGCTTCACGTCCTTCATCAGAAGCGACGGGAATTCTTTTGCGAACAATTTCTACGGCCACTTTCTCGGCAGCGTCATCCTGTCCCTGCTGGGTCTCTGGCTGAGCGGGAGCCTTATCGCAGTCGGGATCTGCGGCACTGTAGTCAACATCTTCCACGAGTACGTTGCCGAAGGTCAGTACGTCGATCCTTCTTTCATCGACTTGTGGCTCGATCAGCTTGGCCTTTTATTGGCGATGGCGGCTTTCGCATGTCTGAGGCAGATTCGACGGCGCTTAGCCGAAGTGCACCGGGATGGAACTCTTCAGCAACCCGATAACCCCGCCTGATCCGTCTGTGGACGGAGAGGTCGCCCTTCACTTCGTTTTCTTCTTGTTCTTCTTCTTACGATTCTGCGGACGTGCGGCGGAGAGAGAGCCCTCCGGACGGACCATGGCTGCTGTTGGGCGTCAACGGCCCTACTTGCCCCAAGACGCCGAACCTGGATCGGATGGCCGAAGAGGGGATGCGGTTTAATGAACGCATTCAGGACATATCGCAGGGGCAACGAGGCGTAAGACACCTCTAAGCGCTTGAGATTGAAGAGCTGGAGACCGTTGAGGCGAAAAAAGGCTGTCTCAAGCTGGCAAGCCTGCGGCGCGCTTTGGGCGGCTGCCTAGACATTGACAGTGCCTTCGATACTCCTAGACTTTACGGTTTTCCTGTACCGATCGGGAAAGGCAAGAGCCTGCCTGATTTCTTTCCCAGTATCAACTTATCAGGGCAAATTTGCCTGATACTTAATTAGTTGAACTAACCCGCTTCGGTGACAGTTAATGTGGCTTGAGATGGCATTTTTGGTGGTTTCCGATTAACGACATTCTGATTCATCCTTTCTCCTGAGGTTCGTCCGTCGTGGACGAACGGTTGTATTCATTCAGTCAGGAGGTAGGGATATGTCTCATTA
>JASLXP010000378.1 GCA_030740295.1 Planctomycetota bacterium | reverse complement strand
ACGGGCCAGCCGGTCAAGATTCTGTTTACCAATCCGGATGCGACCGATCACAACCTGGTGGTGGTCAAGCCCGGCGCGTTAGAAGAAGTCGGAATGGCCGCCAACGACATGGCCAAGGATCCTAAAAACGCCAACTCTGATTTCATTCCAAAGGAGAAGAGGAAACTCATTCTGCACTACTCGCCTATGATCGGCCCGACCAAAAGTGCAAAGGTACACGTCCTGCGATTCAAAGCTCCGACCGTGCCAGGAATCTATCCATACGTCTGCACTTTCCCGGGCCACTGGATCATGATGAAGGGCGAGATGATCGTTGCTTCCGACCTGAAGGACGTAAAGAAAATGCTGGCGGCGAAGAAGAAGCCAGCCTTCAGCAAGGAGTGGAAACTCGCCGACCTCGCCGCGGACCTCGGCAATCTCAAAGGCCGCAATCTCATGCGCGGCATGAAGTCATTCATGTCCGGCAAGTGCAATCAGTGCCACCAGGTCTCCGGCCACGGCATCAATCTCGGCCCCGACCTGACGAAGGTCTCTGAAAAATACAAAGGCCAGGCGCTCCTGGAACAGATCCTCGATCCATCAGAAGAGATTAACGAAAAGTTCCAGACGTGGATGTTCTTGACAAAGAATGGGGAAATGATCACCGGCGTCATTCAAAGCGAAGCCAGGGGAACGATCCGAGTCATCCCGAATCTTCTGAATCCGAAAGCCGTCATTCCCGTTCGTAAGAAGCAGATCGCTCAGCGTAAAGCATCCAAGGTTTCCTCGATGCCGGCCGGCCTGCTCAACACGCTGCGAAAGGAAGAAATCCTCGACCTCCTCGCGTTCCTTGAAGCAGGCGGATACGAGGTGCCCGATGGGCTGAAGGAGAACTGACGCTAGGTTTATCTCCTAGTTTTCGGATTATGAAATCTGGCGGATTCGTGGCTTAAACCCCAGAAATACCTTGAATTCTTATGATGCCATCATAAGAATTACAAGGTATATGTATCTACAACGCTCTGCCCATCATCGTCTGCAACTGTTACTGAAATCTTTCCCAGCTGTCGTTGTCACCGGCGCACGGCAGGTTGGGAAGTGTACTTTTCTGCGAAATGAACTCCCTGAAGTGGAGTGCGTCGTCTTCGATCCCGTTCTCGATGTGGAGAATGCCCGGCAAGATCCGGAGTTGTTTCTGGATAACCATCGCACGCCACTGTTACTCGACGAAATCCAGTATGCATCTGAACTGCTTCCACCCCTGAAGCGTCGCATCGATTCGAATCGCTCGCCGGGGCAGTACATTCTCACCGGCTCGCAACAATGGGGTGTATTGAAATCCGTTACGGAGAGTCTGGCTGGTAGAGTCGCCTTCCTGGATTTGGAGGGATTCTCGATCGCCGAAGCATGTGAGACCCCGGACAACAAACATTGGCTGCACGCCTGGCTTGAGGATCCCGAGGAGGTCGCAGGTGCTGTTATCCAAAGGAGTGAGAGCAAATACACTTTATTCGAACGGCTCTGGCGCGGCTGGCTTCCTGAGACCCATTTCCTTCCTGTGGAAGTGCTGCCTGATTTCCATCTGGCCTATCAGCGCACTTACATTGAAAGAGATGCACGACTGATGGCTGACGTCACCGACTGGCAGCAGTTTGGTCGTTTCATGCGTCTGGCGGCCGCATTGACCGCACAACAGATTAATCATTCACAGCTTGGACGAGAGATGGGGGTGACCAGCCAGACTTCGCAACGATGGTTGGATATTCTCAATGCCACTTTTCAGTGGTTCGAAGTTCCGGCGTACAGTGGCAATACAATCAAGAAAATCAGCAACAAGCCGAAGGGATTCATTGCTGATACCGGTGTCGCTTGCTGGGCGCTGGCAATCTCTACGCCGGCCGCTCTGGCGAGCCATCCTGCGTGGGGCGCCATCTTTGAAACAGCCGTTTATGCCGAAATCAGAAAGGCCATCGGCTTGCTTTCGCCACCCCCGAATGTGTATCACTGGCACACCTACAGCGGTGCAGAAGTGGATTTGGTGCTGGAAAGGGACGGCAAGTTTTTTCCAATAGAGGTCAAAGGTAAAAGCAGGCCGGCGAATAAGGATACATCGGGGATCACAGCGTTCAGAAAGACATACCCCAAACTGGCCATTCAGCGCGGGCTGGTGGTTGCGCCCTGTGAAAAAATGATCCCCCTGAACGAATTGGATTATTCCGTCCCCTGGGATGCGCGCCTCGTAGACTGAGGCAAACAGCAAGAACAAGCCAAGTCGAATTCCCTCACTCCATCAACCGGCTGCAAACTGAATTAAGAATCATCAGAGGCCTGATGGACACGAATTCGTCCAATTTCGACCACCCACAACTGACCATCAATCTTCATTTCCGGCAAGGCGTTTAGGAACTGTGAAACCATCTGTTCAAGCAAGGTCAGAGAAGGATTTCGAGGTACTCGGATGACCGCAACGCCCGGAGTGTCGCGAGGAGGGAAACGAATTGTATCCGCAAAGTCTAAATCGAGAGTCACCAAACACCTCTGTTCTGCCAAGCAGACTTCGCGGATCGTCTCGTCTTTTGCGCCTTGGAGGTTTTCTTCACGAACCGTTTCCACATCGTGGCCGGCAGAGCGGAAAAGACTCTGTGTCCGTCTGCCAAAGTTTTCGTCAAGTTTAAACTTCATGAACCTGATGCAACCGGCACATCCACAAATCGTTCCCTGGACATTTCAGCTCCATAGGCGATAGCTGCCCTGACATCTTCTTCACTGAGTTGAGGGTATTCTTCGATGACTTGCGTCGTGCCCATACCATCGGCAAGCAAATCAAGAATCAGAGAAACCCAGATCCTTGTTCCTTTGATGCACGGTTTGCCAAAACATACATTCGGATCGACGGAGATTCGTTCCAGCAGGGAATTCATGTGATAGGTCCTTTTCGGCTTAAAGCTAACTCTGATTTCGAACTTCAATTATTACCACCTTGTGCCCGCAATCAATTTCCGTAAGGAGCCACCATTTGCCAAACAGAAACCACACCATGAATCTCACAACAATCGCCGCCGCGTTACTCTTTTCACTTTCATCATTCCTCCTCCAAGTGCAATCAGAAGATGCACTCCCAAAGCGTCCGAACATCCTGTTCATCATTGCCGACGATCAGTCTCCTTTGGATTTGAAAATCTACAATCCGAAATCATCACTGGAGACGCCGGTCATTGATCGCCTTGCCGCGGAGGGGATGACGTTTGATGCGGCACATCACATGGGCGCGTGGGCTGGAGGCGTCTGCACGCCTTCACGGCACATGATCATGTCTGGCCGAACGGTCTGGCATATTCCGGATAAGAAAAAATTCGGGCGCAATCCGAATGCCTCCAATCCGAAAGCCGTGCCCCTCGATCTTGCGGAATACACTTTGGCCGCCGTCTTTAACAAGGCTGGTTACGACACCATGCGCACCTGCAAACGCGGCAACAGTTACGAAGCTGCAAACGCAAAGTTCACCGTCAGGAAAGACGCGACCAGACGCGGAGGTACGGATGAGACCGGCAGCGCCTGGCATGCAGAGCAAGTGCTTGCTTACCTGAAGGAGCGTGAGGCGAAAAAAGATTCCGATCCATTCCTGATCTACTTTGGGTTTTCTCATCCCCATGATGTCCGGGACGGGAAACTGGAACTGTTAAAGAAATACGGTGCCGTCAATCACAAGGACAAGGCAGCTCTACCGCCGGCGAATCCAAAGCAACCAGTGCTGCCTGCCAATTACCTGCCAGCCCATCCATTCGATAACACTCACATGTCCGTACGAGACGAAGTGAGCGTAAAGGGTGTCTGGAACAAGAGAGACGAGCGCACCATTCGCAACGAACTGGGACGCGAGTTTGCCTGCAGTGAGAACATCGACATTCAGATCGGCCGCGTCCTTAAGAAACTCGAAGCCATGGGCGAGTTGGAGAACACTTACATCTTCTATACCGCCGATCACGGCATGGCCATAGGACGCCACGGCCTGCAGGGAAAGCAGAATCTGTACGAACATACCTGGCGCGTGCCATTCATCGTCAAGGGACCCGGCATCAAGCCCGGTTCACGCGTCAAAGGAAACATCTACCTGCTCGACGTCCTTTCCACATTCTGCGACCTGGCTGGCGTGGAAGCTCCGAAGACCAGCGAAGGCATCAGCTTCAAACCGGTGCTCGAAGGTAAGAGAGACACTGTGCGCGATGTCCTTTACGGCGTCTATTGCGGTGGCGCTAAACCAGGAATGCGCTGCGTGAAGAAAGGCGACTGGAAACTCATCAAATACGGCTCAGTGAAGGGAGAGGTCCGGGTGAACCAGCTTTTTAATCTTGCGGACAATCCTGATGAACTCCTGAAAGAACATCACGCGAGAGAAGTCGTGGCATTGACCGGTATTAAGCCCGGGGACAATCAGATCAACCTGGCCGCCAACCCGAAATACGCGGGCAAGTTGAATGAAATGGAGGGTCTCTTATTGGCCGAAATGAGACGACTCGACGATCCATTTCGTCTGTGGAACCAACCGCAGGAGGTCGAGCCGGTGATTACCCGCAATCCCGTGAAGAAGGACAAGAAGAAGAAGAAGGCAAAGAAGGAGAGCAACTGAGCGAAGTGGTCTCAGTGCTCCCTGGCGAGAAAAAGCGGCCGCGGAGCCCGCCACGAATCATCGTTGCGACGTGCACTTGCGGTCGAAGTGAGTGTAGCCGCCGTCCACGTAGATGATCTGACCCGTGGTGTGACTCGATCGCGACGAGGCGAGGAAGACGACCATGTCTGCTATTTCCTCTTTTGTGGTCATGCGCGCTTCGAGCGGGATAAGGCTCTTTATCTGGCTGAGTGTTTCATCGGGATTGTCGAGGGTTCGAATCCATTTTTCGTAGAGTGGTGTCCATACCTCTGCGGGCACGACTGCGTTGACTCGCACGCCATCCTCAACAAGGTCGACCGCCCATTCACGGGTCAGCGCATTGATGCCTCCTTTGGATGCCGCGTAGCCGGAGGTGTTGCCCTGTCCGGTATCCGCCACCTTTGATGTGATGTTGATGATCGAGCCTTTAGCCTTTTTCAATTCATCGAGGGCGTAATGGACCATGGCGTAGTAATGCACCAGGTTACGCTGGATGGATCCGAGGAACTCCTCCGGCCCGGCGTCCAGCCCCACACCATCATTGACGCCGGCATTGTTCACCAGGATATCGATGCGGCCATATTTGCCCAGTGCCTCGCCGACTGCATCCCTGCATGCCTCTACCTGCGTCAAGTCCCCTTGAAGGAAATAACAGTTTTTGCCCAACTCGGTGAATTCAGCCTCGAGGGCTTCCCCTTCCGCAGTGCTTCGATTGATGATGACGACACTCGCGTCTTCCGCGAGGAAGGAGCGGACGATGCCTTCGCCGATTCCTTTGGAACCGCCGGTTACGATGACGACTTTATCTTTCAGTCCCAGATCCATGTCAGCTCCTGCGCGGTGATCTATTTCATTGTGTTGATGAACTCGTTCGCTTCAGCGATGGATTTCTCCATTTCTTTTATCAGCTCGGCCACATCTGCCTCGATGGTGACGACCTGCCCTTTGAGCGAGGCGACCGCCTGCGCGTTCAGGTTGTGCTTGAGGAACAGGACGTTGTCCTTGAACACGACCAGTACGGGTTTCATTTTTGATTCGGCTTTGCGCATGGCCGTGATGAGACGGGCGTATTGCTCGCGAGATTTCAGACGGGCTTCGTGACTGCGGCGTTTGAGATCCTCGCTGTGAAACTGCTCGATCTCAGCTTTCCATTCGGCGAACAGATCCAAGGCCACCTGCTCGATGGAAGTGATGCGCTTCTTGACCGCGGCGGCTCTTGCTTCGCAGGAATCGTAATCCGATTTGAGCCGGTTGTATTTGGCTTCGAGCTCACCTCCGCTGAAATTGACGACTGATTTGAACTGCTCGAGCGTGCTTTCGAATTGCTTACCGGCCTTTTCCTGCTCCTTCTTCCCGGCCTTGACGCGATCCCGGAGGATATGTCGCTTGTGTTTGCCGACTTTTTCAAGCGCTGAGTAATAGACCTGAGTGCAGGAGGTGCAGGAAAGGAAGATGAGGAGGGATGCTGTAAAGTGCTTCATCTAGGGTTGGTGTGCGTGCTGGTTCAGGATCGCCGGGTACAAGCTGCAGCCCGGCAGTTTGCTCCTACGTCTCCAATTGAACCAGTTGATCGCTGATTGCATCATTCAGGCGGCCGGAGCGGAACTCCTGAAGGTCAAGCGAGACAAATTGGTAACCGATATGACGCAGCGCGGTATCGATTTCCTCACGTATGTGGCTGGCAAGTACGCGTTCGAAATCTCCCTCTGAAATTTCGAGCCGGGCAATGGTGTCGTTGCCTGATTCGTGGTGTCGGACGCGATAGTTTCGGAATCCGAGGGACTTCAGTGTCTCCTCGGCTTTGGCGACCATGGCAAGTTTTTCCTGGCTGATCTCTGTTCCATAAGGAAAGCGAGAGGCGAGGCAGGCCATCGCTGGCTTATCCCAGTTTGGCAGGCCGATTTCTCTGGCGAGATCACGAATGTCATTCTTTGTGAAGCCCGCCTCCTGAAGTGGATGGCGGACCCGATGATCGGCCGCGGCCTGCAATCCGGGGCGATGGTCGCCGGTATCGTCCGCGTTGGCGCCGTCGGCTATGAATCGGAATGCTTCCGTGGACGCGAGGCCCTCGAGGAGCGTGAAGAGCTCATCCTTGCAGAAGAAACAGCGGTTCGACGGGTTAGATGAGTAGTTGGGATTGTCCAGCTCGTGAGGGCGAATGATTCGATGCGGGATGCCCTCCTTTTCCACCAGGTTCACGGCCTCTTCAAGTTCAGAGCGCAGCAGACTTTCAGAATCGCCGATCACCGCCAGCATCCGTTTACCTAAAGTTTCATGGGCCACTTTGGCCACCAGCGTGGAATCGATCCCACCTGAATAGGCAACGAGCAGGCTCTCCATGTCGACGAGAATCCGTCGCAATTCAGCAGTTTTCTGCTGCAAGTTCATAGTCAGTGCAAGGAAGTAGCGGGCGGGTTATCAAAGCACTCGCGGCAACGGAGTCAACGTATTCAGAAATGCGTAATGCGTCATAAGTAAGCAGTCCAATTACGATCCAATGCTTTGACAAGTCGCAGCACTCCAAAGTACCAGCACCTTTGATGAGTGCAGCGGATTCGAATCGTGAATCGTGAATCCCGTAATCTCGCATCCGCCGTCAAAACCAAATCGGACCTCACCATCCGCACTTACTCATTACGCGTTACGTATTACTCATTGCCTCTTTCGCGTCGGCCTCGCCGGGCCTGTTGACAGCTTCTTGAAATGCACCTGATCGATGAGCATTTGACCTGATCGGTCGCGGGTGAGGATGCGTAGTTCAATGGATTGCACATCGCTGTAGTCATAGACGTAGGCGATGACGCGATTTCGCCTGCCGTCGTTGCTCTTTTCCCTGCCTGTGAAGGGCAGGCGGAAGGTGGTGGATGACCAGCCGGGCTTCAAGTACGAGGCCGTATTCTTCACGCTCAGCCTCTGTCCATCCTTTTTGATGATGTAGAGATAAGGAGTGAAGTATCGAGTGCCGCTGTAAAAGAACCTCATATCGACCTCACGAACATCCTTCATGTTGAGATCTTTTGACAGGGCAAGGTAGAAATCGGCGTACTTTGAGCGTGACGATTTCGAGGCCACCAACCCGCCGAATGTCACGCCGAGAAGATGGTTGCCCTTGATGTTTCCATGGCGGATTCGGACATCCTGACCTTCCTGCGGTTTTACCTTCCAACCATCGCTCATCTCGACACCCTCCTCGCCGGAGACGTCGGGGATGCTGGCCACGTAATAGGGATAATGGGCGGCTGGGCCCCAGTTCCCCGCGCCGTCCACGGCACGCACGTGGAAGTAATGCAGGCCGGTCTTACCAATAAAGGGTGGCGTGCCCACGCTCTCGCTCTGTTTGACCACCGCAGCCGGCAAGGTCAATGGGCTCTGATCGAGCGCAGTGCTGTAGCCCTTGATGCCGGTCGTATCACCAATCTTCCACCCGAAGTATGGAATCGGAGAATTGGCTTTCGTCAGCAAGAAATTATCGATAGAGATTTCTGTATTCGCCGGGTTAGGTCTGCCTGTCCAGTTTCCGAATGCAAACTGGTAGAGGTAGTAATTCTTCGATGTCCCGTGCACTTCGTTCAGCAGTTTGTGCAGATCGATGCTGGTATTGTGCCATTTGCCGTCTGCGGCGATTTTTTCAAAGGCACCAATGTTGTCCTCTTTGGCTTCGGCGGTCAGCTTGATGAAGAAGTATTTCTTTTGAGAGTAGTCGTACACCCGCAGCATCACTTTTGTGCCGGGCTGGAATCGGTAATCGAAACTGAGATGCGGAAAGTACGAAGTGTATGTTCGCCAGTTCATACAGAAGGCAGAATCATCGCCTTCGCCAGTGCTGACCGCCTGCAGGCAGCGATCCTTGCGGATGGTATCTTCCGCCACCGCAACCTGAACCTTGCCATCAATAAGGCTCCGCCAGCCATACTTGCTGCTCTTGGTCTGGCTACCTGCAAGCTCCTCTCCCGTGGTGAAAGGGTGATAGAGCCCCCAGCTCTGGGCCGAGGTGAGTACAGGTGCGGGTGGAGGAGTTTTATCTTTTGAGTGATCCAGGACCCACGACCAGGAGTATGGTCTGGCTTCGTTGCCCGCGTAATCCTTGAGGCCGCTGAGCTGAAACTTCATCTTCATCTTGTTTGGACGATCCGCATTCTTCGCGATGTAGGCATCCACCCATCTCCATGAGAGCATGCTCTCCAGCGGATCCCAAGTGACGTACTCGGAAGTGAGCGAGACGCTTTCGCCATTGAAGGACAAAGAGAGATTCTTCGGCGCGACCCCTGATCCGGCATCTTTGAGTCTGATATCTATCCTGTCGGCTGCGGATCGCTCTCTCTGTTTTGGCGAAACGGATGCGATCTTCGGCGGTGTGTTATCGATGAGGTGACGATAGTGCGCTGCCGGGCCCCAGTTACCGGCCTTATCTCTGGCGCTGATGTGCAGGTAACGATCGCTTTCGCCGGATGACTTAAAGACTCTCTCGTTTTCGACAACAATCTTTCGGCGGTCCGGTTCGTCGAATGGCTTGTCGCTCCACTTCACGGCATAACCGGAAATGCCGGAAAGGTCGGCGGCCGTCCACCCAAGGCTCACTCCCGCCTTGCTGCTCACGATGGGAATAAGAGACAGATTATCCAGATGGGTGAACGCCCCCGCGATGTTCGAGCGGTGGCTGAAATCAGCAAGATAAAGCGAGCTGAGGGCGTTTGTCGTGGGCGCCTTCCCTTTGGTGGAAGGCGGCGGAAGGCGGCGCAGATCAATCTCCGCATGATGCCACCTGCCGTCAGGTTTTACCTGGACCTGCTGGGCCTTCTCGAATGAACTGGATGACCGGCCGTAGTCTTCGAGATCGGTGAATCCGATGTATTGTTTGCCGGCAGTCGTGCTCAGCATGAAATCCAGCCGGTGGTACCCATCGGTCCTGTAATCGAAACTGAGAATTGGATATTGCCCGAGGGGGGTAGACTCAAAGGTCGTATAAAAGCCGCTATAAGACCCGCATACGGCGTTGACCATCTTCAGGCTTCGCTTCCCGCTGGCGGCGGTCGTCTCGTCCAGTGAGAGCTCTGCGCCATACTCAGCGCTGTATGGCAACAGCTTTTCGAGCGAATCTTCAAAACTTAAATCAAGGGGACGGCCGACAATCGTCACCAGCCCGGGCGCACTGCGGTCCTGCTTTATATCTACCGTGTACTGCCAGGAATGCTTGTGACTCGGCGCCTCCTCTGCGAACTCGGAAAACTCGAGAGTGAACTCGACCTGTTCACCATCTTCGAAGGCAAGACCGGTCCGATTGAGGTTGAGTGTCAGCTCCCGTTTGTCAGCATGGTACGTTAGATCTTCTTTCGAAAGCTCAATGAGATTGCTGTTGACCGACAGTTGAATCGAAGAGAGACGTGGAACGGCGGTGACCTCGCTGAAACTCACGCGAATTGGGTTCAGCCCCCAGCGTTGACCATCGGCCGGAACAACAGACTCAATTGCCAGTGGGGGCTGGACAGACAGTCTGCTGTGAACGGAATCCGTCCACTTGTCTCCTTTATCCAGCGCCGAGACGTGGACGTAGTATTCGCCAGGCTCGAGCTCGATGTCGCCGGTCAGCGCCAGGTGTCGCGTCTCGAGCGCTCCCTTCTTCTGTTCCTTCTTGACTGCTTTCAAAGCCTTCCTGAGTAGCCGCCAGTTGCGCGCGGTAGTCGTTGGCACTTCGACGGGCTGGATGGTCGCCTCGGTCGCGCTGCGTGATTTGGCCGCGGAGGTCGAAGCACGTTTGTCAATGACCCATTTGAACTTGGTAATCTCAGCGCCCTTCGCGGGCTCGAATGCGAACTCCACGGGGCCCGGTCCCGTGCCGATCATCTGGAAGTTGTCCAGGTGATAGGAGAGGCCGGCCGGGTTGCCGCCGACGCCGGTTTGCATGTAACTGTCGTGGAAGTTCCCAATTTGCATGGATTCGACAATAGCCTCATCGATCCACGGCACGGCTTTCTTAAGCGCCTTTGAAATATCAATCGATGCCCGGTGCCATTCGCTGTCCTGGGCAGCCTGGAAATCGTGAATCATCATGAGCGAACGCTGGGAGTAATCGTCACCAGTCAGCCGTACAAAGTACCGCGTATGCGGATCGTGTCTGAGCCTGAAATAGAGGTTGGTCTTTACGCCTTCCGGAATTCGGTAATCAAAGCTCAATTCGCTCACTCGCAGAAGGTTGAGCTCGTCCGCAGGAATCTCCGCTCCGAAATCACCACCTATCTGTGTATTAGTAAGCTTGAGGCTCGACCGGCCAGCAGCTTTGATTTTTGTGTCGAGTGTAAGAAAGGCGCTCTGCTCTGCGTCAGCCTGTTTCCATCCATGGAATGACTGTTCAAAATCGCACGAGAGGTACGGCTGCGCATCTGAATAGATCCTGAACCTTGGGGATTCATTGGAGGCCAGCTTTGTTGCCTTTTCGAAATCGTCTTCCTCGATCATCGGTTTCAGCGTTTCAGGATCGATGCGGGTGATCGCCGGCCCTGGTCTCTCGGCGCAGACAATCTTGGCGCGTGCGATCACGATGCTGTTTCCCTGAGTCCAGAGGGCCAGGCGATTGCCAGTCGGCGGGTCCGGATCTTCGAAGCTGAGCACGGGAACGTTATCGAAGAACCAGTAAATGCGATTGCCCGTGCGCCGCACCTTAATGTAGTACCAAGCGCCATGAATAGCGCGGCCGCCCGGATCCCAATCCACTGGGATCGGCCTGAGGCTGGGCCGGCCCTTCCGACCCGAAGGCATGAATTCCCTGTCCGTTTCGGCCACAACTTCCTCGCCCCGATAGATGCGCGTATGTTGCTCTGACCACCGCCTGTCCCAGGCCGAGTGCACCATGGAATACCCGCTGAACACATTTCTGCCGTCGCCGCAGAGAGAGAGATTGATGTCACCGATACGAGGGTAATGCCAGCCAATGCCTACGCGCATGTCTGCCTGCCGCATGCGCATTCCCGCGTAAAATTCGACAGTCAGGTCGCCCTCAAAATCATGTTTGTTCCAGAGGGCCGCAAGACCTTTGCTTCGGCCGTTCATGTGAGACCAGCGCGGATCGCAGGAGAATCGGTTCGTCACTTCCCAGGTGCCCTGGCGCTGCCAATCGGTCGTTGCCTTCTCGAAGAGGTAATCCTTCACCTGTTCGCGCTGCACGCGAACGTTTTCAAAATCCAGGCTGCCGTCATGAGACATCGCCAGGCACCGCCCGTGCAGGGGGCTAGCGTCAGACCAGACCATCACCTGCTCGCCATCCACACGAACGACAATGAATCGATGCTCCCGCACGAACTTCAGTTCGTTTGGGATGACAACCTCTTCGCCTTCCTCATCTTTTTCTTTGAGTTGCTGCAGCGTGAGCTTCGCGGCAGCAACTGGCTGATTCTCTTTGAAAAGATGGAGCGACAGCCTGCTCGAATCATCGCTTAAAACGGCTTTCAGGCTGTATCCGGGAATCTGTGGCGGTTTGTTGCTTTCGGCTGCTTTCAAGACCGCTGGCTTCACCGATTCCTCGTCCACGCCGAAATACAGATCAAAGCTCTTTGTCAGCGGCAATGAGAGATGCACAGGGCCGTGGATGTCGCCCTTGTGAATCCAGGTGTTCGGCCCCTCGATCTGCGTCAGGGGCTTCTCTGGTCTCCTACCGGAGTATGCCCTGGCGCCCTCATCCTCCGGACGGATTACCGGGAGCCAGGCCCAACGATTGGACGCCCAGCCCTGCATGTAAGGATCGTCCACAAAGATCTCCTGCTTTGGCGAACGTTCGAGTGCGCGGTCCCGATGCCCAAAGACCCGAACATTAGTGAAACGCGCGCCCTCTTCGCAATGCAGGAAGGGCGCGGCAGATTTGTGTGGCATCCGGATGCGGTATTCCAGCCTGTTGTTGACGTATGCTTTGAAAACACCCGGTTCAGTGAGGTCGATCGCTAATGAGAACCTTGAAGCATCGGGCAGCAAAACGGTGTGTGGGTCAATGCTCGATGCCTCGCTTGTGAGATTCAGAGCGAACCCGTTCCCCTTTCTTTCGAATATGAGGGAGACGGGCTTTGTTCCTTTAACTCCGATCCCAAATCTTCTGGTCTGCGGCTGCGGCAGCGCCTCAGCTTCAAACAGGTATTCCTTCCAGGTATTGCTGCCCAGGTGAAGAACGCCGGAGCCGCTAGCCTGCAACTGCGGTCCACTATCCGTCTCGACGATCACCCACTCACCTACTATGGATTCTGCTCCCGACTGCAAATTCGACTTCGTGTCAAAATCAATCGCCTCATCTGTGCGCACAACAACGTCGTCGAAATTACACCTGCCCTCCGAAGCAAAGAGGCCGACCTTGCCCCCCGCACACTTGGGGTGTTCGACATCGAAAACATTGACGCCGTCGACACCGGCACGAATCCGCCCCCCGATGATTCGGGCGTGGAGTTTGTACCAGTTGCCGGCACGGCTCAGAAGATCCTCTTCGCCTAGAACATCTTCGTCGTCCCCCGAACGTCGCACCAGTTCCAGTTTCGTTGCCGAGGGAAACGGCATCTGTTGAGTGAAGCGAAGGAGGAAGTAATCCTCAGGGCTCCGGTATCCGAACACGAGGCCCATCCTGCCGCCGTCGGTCTTGGCGGAGGTCTCCACGTAGTAGTTGTTCCAGTTGGGAAAGCCGGTGACGATGAGCGATGGTTCGGACGAGCCGGAAAAGAGTGAAAATGGGTTTGCGCTGCGCTCGGGCTCGGGCTCGCGGCGTCCGCGATTCTGGATCACACGAGGGTCTTGACTGCTCTCTCTCACGCGGTCGCCAACGGAGAGGAGCTTCCATTCTCCGGCGATCTGTTTCCAGACCGTGTCTTCGAGCTTCTGCTCCTCGGTCACCATGAAGTCATCGGCGAAAACGATTGGCTCGTCCGGGAGATAACGGAAGCGGGTGATGTCCAGTTCGTCCTGGAGCGCTACGAGGAATTTGCCTCCGCGGATTTCTTCATCCAGCAGATGTACCGCAAGCGTGCCATTCACTGCGACAGAAACAGTATGATCTGAACGCCAGATCTGGATTTCCTGCGGAGCAGAGCCGGAAAGGAATTTCCCTCTGGAACTGCTGATCTCTCTGCTGTTGCCCTTCGTTACGAGGTGAACTTTCGCCTTCTTCTGTGAAAAGCTGAGCCTGCAGAAATTAGCGTCATCTTTGAATGCAAGAAGGCATTCGAGCTCTCGGAGCCGCCGCTCTTTCTTGTGAGCAGCCGAAAGCGAGATGGTGTAGCGGTCGTGGGGCGTTTCCTGAACGGGGACGTATTCGCTTTCGCCGATAAAGATGTTTTCAGCATCCCCGGGGCTCAGGTTCGCCAGCCATGCCAGACCGACCAGCAGCAACTGGTAGTGGCCCATATATATATGTCACTAAATGGAAAGGTGGGTGGGGGAGGCCATATCAAGACAGATAGCAGGCAGGTTGCAAGCCGAGGGCAAAGTAATGAGGTAATACGTGATACGTAGTGGCGGATCCGAAGGCTGTTGTTGTTTGGGCGGTGGTCGGCAAGGGGGCGGATGTGAATCGTGATTGGTTGATGGGATGCGAGATGCCGGGTTGCCAAGTGCAGGAAACCTGATGAGTACCTGATGACAGCAAGATCCAGAGAACAGCAACCTCCCCCCCAGCACCAATCGGTCGCCGAAGCGATTACGGATTACGCATTACTTCTTACGTCTTACGTCTTTCGTATCAGATCACCGGAGCCCGCTCTTCCTCTGAGCGGAAGCCGAGGTTGCCGTAGCGGTGATAGCTGTGGCTGATGGATTGTTCCTGAACATACCAGAGGAGCTCGATGCGGCCCTGTGGTAGGACTTTGGCGTCGGCGATGAAGAGGCCGGTCTTTGCCGCGGCTTCGCGGACAACCTGCGGCACGCGCTCTCGGCCGCCGTATCGAATCCGGTCCGAGAGGCCATTCGTGATTGCCTCGGCGAGCGATTCATCGGATTCTGATTTGTGGATGATATCTGTCTCCCAGGATTGCAGTTTCACTTCAATGAAATCAAGGGCAGAGGCGAGTTTACTCGACTGAATATCCGCAGGATTGCAGCTCAAAATGATCTCTGCGCCAGTGACCCGGGCTGCACAGATCCGTCCGAAAAGATCGGACATGGAATCATCCGGATGAATGCGAATGCGGATGGCAGGCAGGGGCAGATAGCGGCGGATGTTGTCCTGTCCTATGAGACGGAAGTCATCATGCTCGCTTGCGATCTCCGTCCGGTAGTAGATGTCGTAACTGGCGATGGCTGCCACAATTCGCTCGAGCTCGTGGCCGGGTAGTTCTGTCGGCAGCCGGACAAGAGCGTGCAGATCCCAGTGCAGGCGGTGCAGGTCCGGGTTCTCGATTACGTTGCTCATCTGTTCGTCATGGAACGGCGAGCCAGATTCTGTGAAATTGGCGAGCTGCGCCACGTAGTTAGGTCCGCCGGCCTTGATGCCGGGGCCGAAGGCGGACTTGCCCATCCCGCCGAACGGCTGACGATGGACGATGGCGCCGGTAGTCGGACGATTGATGTAGAGGTTGCCGGCACGGATTTTCGATTGCCAGATCTCCTTTTCACGGTCGTCGAGGCTTTCGAGCCCGGAAGTGAGCCCGTATCCGGTCTGGTTTACGAAGTCGGCGGCCCCCTCCAGATTCTTTGCACGCATAACGCCAAGCAGAGGGCCGAAAAACTCGGTCATGTGCGTATAGGTGCCGGGCTCTACATCCCATTTGATCCCCGGTGACCAGAGATGCGGATTGTCTTGCTGTTCCGGCATCAGAGCCCAGGTCTCGCCGTGCTCGAGCTCTTTCAGACCTTTCTCGAGATCGCCGGAAGGTGGCCGGATGAGCGGGCCGATCTTCGTGTGAAGCTCCCACGCGGAGCCGACAGCCAAGCTCGAGGCCGCATCGATCAGGGACTCTCGAAACCCAGGATCGTCATAGACTTCGCCTTCGAGTATCAGCAGCGAAGTTGCCGAACATTTTTGGCCGCTGTGAGAGAAGGCGGAATGAAGGACGTTCTTGATGGCAAGATCGCGGTCGGCCAGCGCGGTGACAATGGTCGCGTTCTTGCCGCCTGTCTCAGCCAGCAGGTCCATGAAAGGCGCATGGCGCAACATAGACATCGCTGTATCCGTCCCCCCGGTGAGAATGACAGCATCGACATCCGGGTGAGAGACAAGCTCCGGCGCGGCCTTTGCGCCGGAGCAGGGCAGAAACTGAAGCGCCTGTTTCGGCACGCCGGCATCCCACAGACATTTGCACAGGTCGTAAGCAATGAGCGCGGTTTCGGAGGCCGGTTTCAGGATGACATTATTACCCGCGGCCAGTGCGGCCGCGATGCCGCCGCATGGGATGGCGATTGGGAAATTCCACGGCGTCACCACGGCAACTACACCTTTGGGCTGCATGCTGAGCTCCGCAATGGCATCGAGCTCGACTGCCGATCTCGAGTAGTAATCCAGGAAATCTATGGCCTCGGAAATTTCCGGGTCTGATTCTCCGATAATCTTACCGCCTTCTAGCAGAGCAGAAGCGATCAGATGGCCGCGAGCCTTGCGGACCTCGTTTGCCGCACGTTGAAGAATTTCTCTTATTGTTGATGCCCCCAGACTGCGCCAACCATGTCTGTCGTGCTTCGCACATTCGACGGCTTTTCGGATCTGTTCCACGGATGCCTGGCAACAACGCGCCACCACTCGATCCGGCTGTGATGGGTCGCGGCTCTCTCTGATTTCGTTGTCGGTAAAGACCTCTTCGCCCGCGATGACCACGGGTACCTCTGCTGGCGCGTACGTGCGGGCCTTCGCTTCCTCTACGATTTCTTCGGCCCAGATCGCATTCTCGGGCAATGAAAAATCCGTATCCGGCTCGTTTACAAAGTCTTTTCCAGGCTCAGGCTTTCGAGGATCTTCTCTGCGGCGGTTCTGTGTGCGCCTTGGCTGTTCGGGCAGTTCGTCTATCTCTTTAAACGAACGGGTGAAATCTATTTCAAGGCGATGCCACTCTTCGCTGTCCACGCTGATCTTGAATGCATGGCAAAGAAAGTTGTCCTGCCCCGTATTCTCGTCCAGCCTGCGGACCAGGTAACCGATGGCGTGAATGAAATCCTTCTTGTGGCACGCGGGCGCGTAGAGAAGAACGTTCTGGCTGACTTCAAAAAGAGCGCGGCGTTGGTGGTTGGCCATGCCTTCGAGCATTTCGAATTGCACTCTGTCGTTCCCGTTCATCTCTTCCGCCAGGATGAGCCCGTAAGAAAGATCGAACAGGTTGTGTGAAGCGATTCCCAGCCGAACCGCTTCGCTGTTTTCAGGCTTCATCCCTTCAATAAGCATGCGTTTGTAATTGGCGTCCGTCTGATTCTTTCGATTGAAAGGCGCTTGAGGCCAGCCCATGACGGATGCCTCGTACCGTTCCATCTCCAGATTCGCGCCCTTGACGATTCGAATGGTCACGGGAGAGCCACCGGCAGCGATCCTCCGGCGGGCCCAGGCGTTGATCGCTTTCTGAGTCAAAAAGGCATCGGGGATGTAAGCCTGTAGCGCGATGCCTGCGTTGATGTTCTTCAGCCCGGGCCGGTCAAGGGTTCGCATGAAGACCTCGGCGGTCAGGCTTGTGTCCCGATATTCCTCCATATCGAGGTAAACGAACTTTGGCACTTCGGTGCCGTCCTCTCTGACAAAAATCTCGCGGGCCGCGGCGCGGCAGAGAAGCTCCAACCGCTGGCAGAGGACCTCGATCGTGTGCTTGCGAGCGATCGGGTTTATCTGCGAATAGATGGTTGAGATTTTTACGGAGATGACTTCGGTCTCCGGGATTTGCAGTGTCTGCAGGTAATTCTGCAATCGCCTGCGCGCTTCCTTTTCTCCAAGCAACGCCTCGCCGAGGTGGTTCAGATTCATCCGAAGCCCGGCCTCGCGGCGAGCGCTGAGATGCCTGCGGAGAATTTTTTCTTCCGCAGGCAGAATCACGTTGGCCGTCTCATGCTGCATCTTGTCCTTCACGAGCGTGGCCGCGACGCCTGGCAGGTAGCTCCCGAATGTCTGCAGACCTTTGAGCAGCGCGTGATCGATGGGGCTGAAGAAACCCGGGATGCCCTGCACGTCCAGAATGTGTATGAGCTGCTCGATAGCGCGATCCGGGTCGTGAGCGCGAAACGCCTGATCGGTGATCTGCGTCAGCGTGGCTTTGTCGTGAGGATGATGGATCATCCGATCCAGCTCCTTCTGCTGCTGGACCTCGTGACGGGTCTGCAGGCGGGACGCGCGCTCCTGGAGGACACGCGCCAGGTGCAAGGCCTTCTGAACGGACAACGACTGTTTGGAATTCGAGTCAGGCTCGAAGTCCTCGAGCGCGGCCGGAACATCAGTGGTAAGCAAGTTGGCGGAAGTATCGGGCATAGCGATTTCGTTTGGTGTCACCTGATTTTCCTTCGCGATCATCCCAGATTCCAGTGTTAATTGTCTACATGTTGCCAGATTCCTTCGCAAGAAAGTCCTTCTCGTCGGTCTTCGCCCCGCGGGGACGAAAAGTCGCAGTCCAACACAACGTGAGACTGGCTTCGTCTTGCTCTTCGTCGGGTGCGCGGACTGTTTGAGGGGGGCAGGCAGGAACGGTGCGCGTTGGAGACTGCGGAGCGTCGAGATACTTGTCTTTAGGGGATATGGCGAGTTCCGGAGACAGATGGGGGT
>JASLXP010000377.1 GCA_030740295.1 Planctomycetota bacterium | reverse complement strand
CTCGCCCGGGACGGGGGCTACGGTGGCCTGGTCGGTTGCTGCCGGTTCACGGCCCTCTTCGTGGCGCGTGCGCTTGATTCCACAATGCTCGCCCAGCAGATCGAGCTGTTCGTCATACTCGTTCTTGCGTGCCGCATCTGCGCAACACCACAGAAGACCACCAGCTACGACCCAGTCGGCAATGCGCTGCTGCGCGCCTGCCGCAACGTGCGAATCCAGAACGTAAAGCGCGTCGTAGTTTTCAAGTGCGCCGCCTGCAATTTGCTGTTCCGTGACCAGTTCCGGTTGGTAATACTCGTGCGCGAGCGCCACGAATGTTGCCCGCTTGTCAAAGAACGTGTTGCCCGTGTGCCAGTAATCGGTCGACCGCGCGTAGAGCATGGCTACGCGTGATGGCCGCAACCGGCCAGGGCCCAGGATGTCCGCTACCTGTGTGGCACGATTGTCCGTCTTGCTGGCCGCCTCATAGCACCAGGGCCTCTGCGACCAGGGATCACTCGCCTGCCCAAGATAGTATGGCCCGAAGGTAAAGTAGCTCAGGTACTTCACGCCCGTGCCAAGGGCGGCATATGCACGGCCAACTGTGGGATGACAGACGTGCATCACCGACTTGGAGACCGGCGCCTGACCGTAACGCCGCGCACCGGCGTTGAACAGGGCCGCCTGGAATGCATTCGCCAATGGTCCGGCGCCCGCATCCGCGCCACGATCGCTGATTCCGGGCATCATGCCGTTGCTGTATGTTGCCAGCTCGATCAGGTCGAGTGGCATCACACCAAACAGGTTTGGGTACCCGCCGTTCGGGCCCGCGAAGGCCCACAAGTCGCGACCAGGCATCAACCGGCGCAGCGCATCCGTGGCGAGAGCGAAAATCTTCGGCGTCAGATAGGAGGCGTATCGTTTCGACCAGTAGAAGATCCTGGCTTCTGCCGGGTTACGGACCAACGATCGAAATTCGTTTGGTTTGACCTCGTTCCACGACTTCGCCCCAAACAGCGAGGGCTGCACCCCGTGCCCCTTGACCCAGCGGCGGAAGTCGGCGTGCAGGTTCGGCACCCCACCAGTAATGACGCAATCCTTCTCAACAAACTCTTTCAAAGGCTTGAGCTGGGCCCAGTCCGGAAGGGAGGCCGGCTCCTCGGTGGCCGCTTCCAACTCCTTCATTTCGGCATCAGTCGTCTTCTCCGCGCCAGGTTCTGACTGCGGCTGCAGTGGACGCAGTTGACGCAGGTCGCTCTCCCGGACGGGCCGAAAGCGAAGGCCGGCTACCGCTTTGCCGCCGCCGTGGAAACCGAAACCGCCCCGTTCCGGCAGATCTTTGAACTCGTAGACAAGAACCTCACGCAGGAACATCGCCGCGCGGTCTCCGGCATAGATGACCTTGAAAGGAGTCAGCTCGTTAGCCAGCTTCATCTCATCCCGCTCCTGTGGGAGCTTCCTGAAATCGCCCAGGCCAAACTTGTCCATCAGCACGTTGTAGGGATAGACGATTTCCGGCACCGCGTTCCCGAGCCGCCAGGAGGCATACCGGCCGGGTTTCTGCGGATCATCAACGGCCACCCGAACCTCCACCCACCCGCTGCGCAGAGCAAGAAGACCCTCGAGCACGCAGTTCGTGTAGTCGGTCTTACGAGTGTAAAGGCCGCTGGCACCCGCATAGTCGGTCCAACGAGGCTCCTCGTCCTTGGGTTCCTCGTAACGCCATAGCGGCGAAGCCATGCTTCCCGTGTAACGCTCGCCCGGCTCGTCGCACAGCATCCAGATGCGAACACCCTCGTGCAGTTCAGGCCGGGCCTGAATCGTCGGGGAGTAGAAGTCCATGTAGTTCTTCACCGCCTGCTCGTCACCGGCAAAGGGCGAGAATGTCTTCGTGCCACCCGATATGCTGGCCCAGCCGTACCGCTTCCGGCTGCCAACTGGATCGCGGTAAGTGTAAACGATGTTGTAACCCAACAACCGAAGCGTCTTACAAAGATAGTCATGCGTGGCAGGTTTGGAGACCGGGCCGCTGCCGCCCATGAAGAGGTCGTGGCCCGTCAACGGGAAAAGCCGGTACTCCGCGTTCTCCAATGCAAGCTCGTAATCCTCACGCGCACAGTCACGGAAGGTCTTGAGGCGATGAAGACCCTCCTCGAAATCCATCACCATGTTGATGTCCAGCCCGCTCGGCTCACGCCAGTCAATCTCGCGCAGCACCGCGTCGGCATACGGCAACATCGCAAACTGCGTGGCACCCCGGACCGACTCATCGTTGTCGGGACCTGGCTCCACCGAGATCAACATTTGGACCTGGTGCCAGTAGCTGTTGGCCGCGGGACAGCGTTCGATGTCCTGAAGTCGGTACCATGGCGTATATCCCGTTTCCGTATGCTTCACGATATCCTTCTCCAGCAGGCCTTCCGGACCAAGGCACACGGTAGGTGTGGCCAGAGGGCGGCCGTGCGTGTTGATGTGGGTCCGGATCGACAAACCGTGCGCTGGGAGACCGTCGATACGGAAGCGGACATAACTGGCGCGCGGCGCATCGATGTCCCTGGCGAAGGGGTAGACCAGTTTGCCATAGGACGTGAGGAACGCGGCGTCGACGAGCGGCCGCTCCGCTCGGGTAAGCGGCCGCGCGGGCGAGAGCCGAAGCTCGTGTGGACCGGCGTCGAGAGCCGCAGTGCCGATCCGCCACCAGTGGGAGCCGTGCTTGGTCCGCGAATCGACTCGATGGACCGTGATCCACTTCTCTCCGGACTCCGTTCGCACTTCCTCGCGGAAGGATTCAAAGGGGTCTTCGTCGCCTGCTTCCCCGGGCTTTTGCGGTGCGTCCAGATCCAATCGAGCCGCCACTCCGACTTCGGCTACCGCGTCGCCCGTGGGCGCATCTCGTACTGCCCTTTTCACATAGGCTTCGTAGCCCGCGGGACCTCCACGCCCAGCCGAGCCAGGTCCATCGTTCAGGACGGAGGAAAGGACGGGCGCGCCCTTACTGACCAGCTCTGCTTTGAGTGGTACCTGTCGATCGTCGACTGCGCCGGCCCGCACCCAGAGAGTGTATCGTCCGGGGAATTGGACCTGGAGAGTTGAGCTGACCGTGCCGGCAACCACAACGGCCTGGTCTTTGAACACGGCCCCGCTCTGTGTGACCAGTTCCGCGGACCCGCCTCCCGGGGTCTTGAACCGATCTGGCCTCACGATGACCAGGTGCTCATTGCCCAGCGGGCCCGGCTGTGAGGAATATCGAGTACCGGCCAAAGCCGGGCCAGTCGCCAGAGCCAGGACCAGGATTACTATTGATCGCAGAGCGAACATATCGTCCCTCATCAGACCAAAGTGTCAGAGGCCGGAAAGATGCGGACCTGAAGGCCCATCCGGATGCGGAAGGTAGCGTCCGGCGTGGTATTTCCACCGGCTCTTGTACGGATCGTCCAGTCGCTCCATTTCTTCGTACAGTCGCCGGCGGAGTCCGTCACGGATTTCAGTGTGACCTGCATCATCGATGAGATTGATCATCTCAGAAGGATCGGTTTCGAGGTCATAAAGCTCGTCGATATCGAATCCATTAAAGACGTACTTGTATCGCTGCGTGATCAGGATGCGTTGGGTGTACAAAAACTCGCCGCCGTAGTATGCGTTCATGATCGCGTCGCGGGATTCCGTTGTTTCAGGGGATTGGATCAGATCTGAAAGGCTGATGCCGTCGTTGAAGGGAAGCGGCTCAGCGCGGCCAACATCGCAGAAAGTGTGTGCCCAATCGTGAAGGTGGACGAGTTGGCCGGCCTGTGAACCCGCTGGGATACTGCCCGGCAAACGAGCGATCATCGGAACTCGATGCGTTTCTTCGTACGGCATCCACCCCTTGATGAACATGCCGTGATTGCCAAGCAGTTCGCCGTGATCTGAACTGAAGACGACGAGTGTGTTTTCCTTCTGACCCGATTCTTCGAGAGCGTCGAGAATGCGTCCGATGTGGTGGTCCAATTCTTCGTTGTAAGCCCAGTAATGCGCGATGGCCTGCCGAACGTCTTCCTCGTTCAGCTCGCGATAGTTTTCCGCTTCCTTCCGATTCATTCCCGGTTTATTGATGTACTCCTCGCGCCAGTTGTCCGGCAGCGGGATATCGTCCGCGTTGTAACGCCGTGCGAATTCGACATGTGGACTGAACGGATCGTGCGGCTCCGGGAAATGGACTTCAAGAAGCCAGGGCTTCGGATTGTCAGCAAATTCATTGAGAAGCGCGATGCCTCTCGTGGCACGGAAGTGCATGGCTCGACCCTCCATCGGGCCATCGAATTCCTGCCAGACTGGCCACTCGTCGCCACCGACCCAATGCGCGATCCTCTGATCATGGAGTCTGGTTGGGTATTGTTGACGAATCCGAGCGTAATCATCTTCGGGTATCTGATTAGCTCGTTGAGCGATGACTGGACTGACATTGACAAAGCTGGTCCGGCGGTATCCGTAATCGAGTGGCCCTTTAATAAAGTCTGCGTGCCACTTCCCAACGTACCCGGTCTCGTAACCTGCATCGGAGAGTCGTTGCGCGTAAGTAACCGTTCCGTCGCGCATTCCCCATTGCATGCGCTCAGGAACATGGATCTGATTGAAAACTCCATTGTGCCAACCGTACGCTCCGCTCAGGAGCATGGCCCTGGTGGGACAGCACAGACTTACGGGCGTGTAGGATCGCTCAAATGTCAATCCTTCTGTGGCCAGTCGATTGACATTCGGAGTTCGGCATCCGGTGCGCCCGCAGATGGTGTCCCAGCGTTGCTGGTCAGTGAGGATGAGGAGGATGTTAGGTGATTGGGTCATCAGTAATTTCGAAGAGGCCCATGGCTCCCCGTGATTAGTGTTTGATCGAGATTGATGTCCTTCGTTATTGTAGGCAACCGTTGGAGCAACAGCTTTGTCAGCCGGGCCTCGAAATCCAGGCCGATCGTACCCGGCTGATGAGGCCGTTACTCCAACTCAGCAATGCTACGATTACCCAATGCACCGGGAGGTCTCAAGTGTCCCAAATACCTGTTGTCAGAAACTGGCGCGACGAAGAGCCAACTGTTGGACATGATAACGCGATTATCTGGACGCTCTTTCGATCGCGGCCGGAAGATCAGTCGGATGATTCAGAAACAAATTGCCTGCGCAGAATCGCCGGATTTGTGAAGCACGCGGTCCAGGGCAGAAAAAACACGAATTACCATCACCACGATAAGATCGAGCAGGTCTATTGCATCCTGAAGGGAACATCAGAGGTACTCATCGGAGACAAGAAACATCCGGTGCAGGCTGGCGATGCGGTGTATCTGCCGCCAGTACTTCCCCATCAGAATTTCAACGACGGCACGGATGATTGGGTGGAGCTTCTGATCTTGAGTTGTCCCGTGGAATCGTTCGAGGGCGAGCCGGCAATCCGCAGTTGGCGCGATGCGCGACCGGCGTCGGATGAAGGAGGGATTCTGCATTGGCCGTTGTTCCAAGAGATCGAGGAAGGAGGGCCGGAAGGCGGCAAGAGATTGTTGGGGCTTTCAGAAGTCTCGCTGGTTGGGGTTCAGGCTGGCCTTGACTGGGAAGCTGGTCCTGAAAGTGATCATGAACAGATCCTGTACACCACCAGCGGACAGGGAACGGCGTCATTCGGCGGAGACGATCGTTCGGTGTTGGAAGGAACGGCGATTTACGTTCCACCAGGGAGCGAGTGTTGTCTGACAAATGATGGCAAGAGCGACTGGCTGAAGGTTCTGCGAATGAGTGCGCCGGTTTAGTGTTCAGGAGCGCATCAGGACTTCAATGAGGCGAGAGGCATGAAAGCAGACGGCATCGTGGAACACGTCAGACCACTGAGGTCTCCTCACGTTTCGCAAGGCGTTCTGTAGTGCACGCGTTAGCGTGTTTCCGAGTGCAGAACACGCTGAAGCGTGCACTACCAACGCCCATGTGTCATCCAGCTTGTCAGACTGTCACACCTCCCTCGCCAGCCGATGCCCCTCCAATATGGCGTGCTGCAGTGTGCGCGGGGCAAACGCGTCACCTATCAGCTCGGTGCGCAGCCCACTAGCTCTCAGTGGCTCGCTTAGCGTGTCTACCCGAATCCCGCCGTAGGCGTACACGAAGCTGTCATAAGGGCCAACCTGGCTCAACTCGCCAGTCCAGATATTTTTGGCAATGAGATTGCCTTCCCGGAGTTCTCTGGCCTCCAGATGATGGAACATCTGAATGCCTTTCCTGAACAGTCTCGTGAGGAGTGGAGGGCGAGTCGTGGCGCCCAGGAAGTTGGCAATGGTCTCTTCGCTGGTGATGAGGTCGACTTCCTTGCCGCGGTCGTGGAGGTATTCCGCCACCCCGGGGCCCTGGCTGCCGTATTCTTCATCGATGACCAATACCGTGTCGCCGAGCTCACCAGCCTCGTCCATGAGGACGTCCCAGGCGGAAGCCACATTGTGGCCTTCCAATCCAACGAGGTCGGGTCTTCGGGCGGTAGCGCCGGTGGCGATAAAGACCAGGTCCGGCGACTCAGCGACAATCGTTTCGATGTCCGCAGCACAATTCAGGCGGATATCGACCCCATGTTTTTCGCACTGGATACCTGCCCAGCGGCAGAAACCGTCGAAGTCTTGACGACCGGGCGCCCGAATGGCGATGAGGGTTTGACCGCCGAGCTGCTCACCTTTTTCGAACAGCACAACCTGGTGGCCCCGAAGAGCTGAAACTCTCGCGGCCTCCAGACCAGCCGGCCCGCCGCCGACGACTACTATCTTCTGCTTCCTGCTGCTGACCTTCAGGTCCACCCATTCCGTTTCTCTGCCGATGACCGGATTCTGTACGCAGGTGACTCCCCGCCCGGTGTAGATGCGATC
This sequence comes from Planctomycetota bacterium, assembly GCA_030740295.1. Next base: position 20,364 of record JASLXP010000377.1, on the reverse strand, counting down.
TATGCAGCCTTCGTTGTAGCCCATGCACTGCCGGATATCCTCCAGCTCGTTGGCCTGTGCCTTGTTGGCCAGATACGGATCAGCGATGAGCGCGCGGTTCATGATGCAAAGGTCGGCCTGTCCGTCTTCAATGATCTTGTCGGCCTGAACCGGGTCGACGATTCGCCCGGTGGCGATCACAGGAACGTCCACGACCTGTCGGACGCTGGCGGAGAGATAGGTGTAGAGACCGAGGTCGAAAGACATGTTCGGAACGGCCGCGGCTTCGCCCACGTAGGTTTCGGCGCTACTGCCGATCACGTTGAAGTAGTCGAGCATCTTGAGGTCGTTCAGACGTCCGCAGATTTCCTGCATCTGCGAATTGTCGAGCCCGTTCTCCTGGAGGTCGTCGCCGGTAACCCGAATGCCAACGACGAAATCGCTCCCGACGCGCTCCCGTATTCCCTCGATGACTCGTATGCCGAACCGCATCCTGTTCTCCAGGCTCCCGCCGTAATCGTCTTCGCGTTGGTTTACGTTTCGCGTCCAGAACTGATCGATGAGATGGCAATGGCTGGCCATGACTTCGCAGCCGTCAAATCCGCCCTTCTTGAGTCTCTCTGCTGCAGAGATAAATGCCTCGGCGAATTCGTCGATGGTCTCTCCGTCCATCGGATGCGGATTCTCTCGGTGGTTGGATTCCCTGGTATCGCTTGGCCCATAAATGCGATTCCAAAGATCGATGCTTCGCCCGCGCCGCCCTCGATGCGTTATCTGGCAGACGACCGGCACCCCATAACCGTGCATGGTACTGCTGAATTCTTCGAGATAAGGGATCACGCGGTCATCGAAGACCTCGACACCATTCCAGTCGCGTGCCGTGCTGTCCGGATGAACGCTTGCACTGCCGAAGCACATCATGAACCCGATGCCGCCTTTCGCTTTATCCTCGTAATAGCGGCGTTCGACATCGTCCGGCATACCGTCCCTGGCAAGCGCATCCGCATGCGCGCTGCAGCAGATACGATTTTTTGAGGTGACGTTTCCTATCTGTATGGGAGTGAAGAGATATTTGAATTCAGGCATGGAAAGAAAAAGTGGGGAGTGAAAGGGGAAAGTGTTGGAAGAGCGGAATGGTGGAAGAAGCCCTACTTCTTGGCCGGACCGCTGCTGACGAAGCAGTAGCCGGCTCTTGTGCCGATGATCAGGTTGGTGCCTACTGGGGTGATGCCGGTGAGGCCACGGCTGATGAGTTTGATCTGGGAACGCTCTTTGCCACCGCCTTTGTCCAATTGGTAAAGCAGGCCGTTGTCAGAGTGGAAGAAGACGTCGTTGCCGAGCACCAGGGCGGGACACCGGATCGCTGAACGGACGTCAGACTGCCATAGCAGGTTTCCAGTCTTCCGGTTGAGGGCGCGGAAGGTGCCGTCTAGAGAGCCGATGTACACCGCATTGTCATCCACCGCGGGGGAGGCTTCGATGTAATCTCCGGTCTTGTGAGACCATACGACCTTGCCGGTCTCTTTGGACAGGGCGTACACGTGGTGATCGTCTGAGCCTACGTAGACTGCGTCGTTGCCGACGGCCACGCCGCCTCGCACGCCGCCTCCGGTCTTGAAAGACCAGCGCTCCTTGCCGGCCTTCGTGTCCAGAGCGTACACGGAATGGTTGGTAGAGCCGAAGTAGACGGTGCCGGGTTCCGCGGCCACGGAAGCAAGAATGGGATGCCCGGTCCGGAACTCCCAGGTCATCTCGGCGTCCTCTGCGTTCACCGCGTAGACCCTTCCGCCCTCAGTGCCGAAGAAGACGCTCCCATCCAGCACGCAGGGCGATCCTGTTACCGGGAAACGTGTCGGGAAGCTCCAGGACAGCTTCCCAGTCTTCCGGTTCAGGGCCCGAAGCTCGGCGTCCCCAGCCCCGAAAAGGACGGTGTCTCCCAGGACGGTCGGAGAGGAGCGGATCTCCCGGTGGTCGTTGACCGCGAAGGACCACTTCTTGATGCGGTCGTGCAGACGTGTGGCGAGAAAGTTCTCTCCGGATGACATGAAGAGCAGGCCGTCAGCAAAGGCGGCCTCACCGAAGCAGAACCGCCGCAGCCTTGTCGACGTCACGGAGGCCAGGGCCTCGATTCTGCCGTCCGGCAGCCAGCGTCGTCTCCGGGAGTCGCCGCCAGCGGTGGTCCAGCTTGACCCGTAGAGCTCCACTTCTGTAATCCGGGTCTCGCCTTCACGCTTGTTCCGGTTTCGCAGAGCCGAGATGCGGAATCGGTACGAGGTGATGGGCTGTGGGAAACGATGTATGTGGGTAACGCCGCGCGCATCTCGCTCGATGATCGCGGGCTTCCATTCGCCCTTCCATTCGTCTCGGTACCTAGCCTCGTCAGCCGATGCCTCGTTGTCCTCTTTCGTAGCCTCTTCCCCGGCGTCCTCCTCCTGCCAGTACTCAATGGTGTACTGGTTCATGGCTGCATCCGGCTCTGTGGGATCGTCATAGAACGCCAGGGTGCCGACCGTATAGGGTCGTGGAAAAGTGATCTCGACCCCGCCGAGCTGGCTGTCGGCCCCGGGGGACCACTACCGTCGTTTCCTCGTTCGAAGTAGCGCTACGTCCAGAGAGATTTCGTAGTACACGTTGCGACCGCGTTGCTCAACCTGGTAATCAAGCTCAGTGCACGGAGCCGTTTCAAGTAGTTCGCCACGTTCTGACCCCGTTTTCGGCCTGTCGCCTGGCCCTCGTCTTCTTTCATTGCTGACCACTCCTCAAAGGCCGCGGCTTCAGCCGGGTTCCATTTGACGGCCCGCGACGGCGAATTTCTCGCTCGCCTGGCCCGGGAGGGTCAGCTTCTCGTCCATAGCCTGGACACCGACGCGAAGGGCGTCTCACAGACAAGGGCTCTTCTCGCGCGGCAGCACGGCCTCCCCGCCAAGAGAGTACGGGACGATGTTCCTCAGACAGCTGCCCGTCATCAACTCCGCAGTAAATGCAGCGTCCAATGGGTTTGAATTTCCAAACCATTTTGGCTTCCACGGCCTTGCCTCTGAGACGTGCTTGGTGGATCGGCCTCTGGCCTTCCGCCCCATAGCTTTTCGCTCAGACGCGCTAATAATGCGTGACATGACTCGAAGTTGCGTCGGCTCGGGATTGTAATGGCGCTCAACGCACCAACAACAAACAGACAGGGAGGCCTGCCCCGACGCTTGTGTCGATACTTGTCGTCGCTCAAAACCACTTGCTCTTGTTGACTACGTTGAGGAGCTCCTGGCCTCTGCCGAAACGGATGCAGTTGTTGATGAAGACTTCCGTGCGGCGTTTGGCGATGTAAGGTCCTGCGGCGGCCATGTGGGGGGTGATGATCGCGTTTTTCAGAGTCCAGAGGACGTGGTCCGGTGGGAGCGGCTCGGGATTAGTGACGTCCAGTGCGGCCCCGGCGATGGTCCCTTCTTGCAGGGCATCGACGAGCGCATCGTGATCTACGTTTCCCGCGCGGCTGATGTTGATGAAATAAGCGGACGACTTCATTAGACCGAACCGGTCCGCGTTCATCATGTTGAGCGTGTCCGGCGTCTCGGGACACGTCATGACCACGAAGTCGGCTTCTGGTAAGAGGTCGTCCAGTTCATCGGGCGTTGCCAGGACGTCACAGACGTCCGGCTTCTCCTGCACACGCGGGTCGACGGACATGACTTTCATGCCGAACGCCTTGCAGAGCCGGGCTGTTTCATAGCCGATACCTCCGACGCCGATGATCAGGGCGGCCGCTTCGCCGAGATGCACGACCGGCACAGCCGGGCCCCACTGGCCTTCCCGCTGCAGTTCCCAGTAGTGCGGGAGGCCGCGGGCAAATGCCAACAGATAGGACATAACCATGTTGGCGATGTGGTCGCTGTAGATGCCGCGCATGTTGGTGACGACGACGTCGCTCTTCACCAGGGCTTCGTGGAAATAATTCGCACCCAGCCCGGCAAGCGGCGCCTGAATCCAACGGAGCTTCTTTGCCTGCTCGAACAGTTCCGGAACGATGTCGCCAAACGCCGCGTCCGCATCGATGATCGGGTCCATCGCCTCCTCGGGAGATTCGCAGACGACCAGTTCGCAGTCGAGCACTTTTTCATGAATCAGGTCCGGCCACTCCGGCTCTGGCCACGGCGGACAAATGACAAGTTTGTATCCCATTGAAATGTCTCCTTGTTAATACTGGCGATATTTGACGGTGTCGGATGCGTTCCATACTAACCGAAGGCATTCTATCGTCCCTGCCCGAAACTTTCCGTACCCAAGCGACGGTCGTGAAAACATGAGATCGAAAAGAGCGAAGTCATTCCTAAAGCTGTCTTCGACCGCAATGGTATTGTGGTGTTGACGCTCCGCGGCAACTTGTCGCGGAGCGCCAAGACCACGATTATCTCCGCGCCACGCGGAGAAGATCGAAGTCACTCCTATCTACCCACGGCTCGTCGAGCGCGGCTGTATACAACGCGCATTTCAACAACTGGAGTCTCAGGACCGCTCTCAAAGTCCCCGCGGGCAACGGTGTGGTTGGATACGGGGACATTCGAGCTGGCAACTCACTGGTCGATGCAGACGAAGGCATTGGTCTCTCAAGAATCCAATGGTCGCGGGCCGCGGCTGGGTTTCGTTCTCTTTCCGTTGACGGCTTTTGGTTTTCGGACCTGCCTTTCGATTTCGGGCTTCTCCTGAACTGGCGCAGGGCCTCGGATCGGAGCTGGCCGGCGACCGGAAGTCTTACTGTCTCCGCCAAGTTTTCTTGGGCCACGCCCTGTGGGTCTTCGTTGTGCCGCCTTGATAGCAGGGTCCTCGCTGGCTTGAGCCGAAACGGGTAGTGCTGGAGTTGCTTCTTCCTCGCCATGACTGTCCATCTCGCTTCCTTCGATGAATCCGTGATGGGCAAGATATCTGAGCAGTTGCTTCGAACAGGTTTCTGCATCCGCCTGAAGGATATGCTCCTCATCCTTCGTTTCTGGCGGGCCCGTGGCTCCCATCAGAGCGTTCATCCGGTCGGCCGCTGTGCCTCTGGTCTTTTCGGTCAGCGCGCCGGTTTTCGTTCTTGGCCGGGCAAGCTCCCACGATAAAATGTCTTCCTCGGCCGGGTCGGCCAATCCAACCGATCCAGCCATCGTCTCAGCCTCTGGGTTAGCCGACAACTGCCGATAGCGTGAAACATAAGTCAGCCGTTGTGCATTTGGCGAGATACTCAGTACCGCGGGAACCTGGACCAGGAGGATCTCTTTTGAACCGCGTCCCATGTCACGAGTCACCCGGAGACCAGCCGCCTCAGAAGCAGGCTCCACATCCAGCACGTCCAGGACCAGCGCGCCTCCTCGATTTTCAGCAAGCGTCGCAGGCAGCAGGTCGCCCAATGCCCCGCAGCCGCCCTGGCCAACCAGCATGACGTCGAACTCAATCTCATCAAGGCTCTCTAATCGCTGAGTACTCGCTGCTCCCCCTGCGAGCGCATGGCGAAGCCCGGCATTGTCCCCAGGAAAAGAATAGGCCGTAACTTCGCCTTTCAGCTTCAGCGTGGCGAGGGCGATTGCCGTCCGATCCGAATGAGGCACGGACCTTACGGCACCGTCCGGTTTCAATCCTGTTCCAACAATCACGCCGATTTTCATGACAGCCCCTCCGCTTCGGCGACCAGCTCGGCCAAGTCCTTTATATTTGTGTTCTGATCCTCGATGGACTGCTTGCCCGCCTCCAGCATTCCTTTGCAGAATGGGCAGCCGGTGGCCACCGTCTTTGCACCAGCTTCGATCGCCTCTCTTGCCCGGATGCTCTCCACGCGAGTTTCCCCCTTCAGATCGAGCCACATGGATCCGCCGCCCGCGCCGCAGCAAAAGGAGTCCTTGCCGTGACGGGGCATCTCGACTGTCTTTCCTGTTGAGATCGAATGGAGCACCTTTCGAGGCGCTTCGGTCTCGCCGTTTCCCCGGCCGAGATAGCAGGGATCGTGAAACGTAAGGGTTTCGTCTGCACGGCGAGGAATCTTCAGCCGGCCTTCTTCAATCATTCGTGCAAGAAACTGGCTGTGGTGCTCGACTTCGAATGTCGCGCCGAGTTCCGAGTACTCGTTCCGGAACGTGTTGTAACAATGAGGGCAGTGGGTCAGCACTTTGCGAACGCCATGAGTTTTCAGCCGTTCGATGTTCGCTCCGGCAAGTTCCTGGAACATTCCTTCCTCGCCCATGCGGCGAGCGGGATCGCCGGTACAGCATTCTCGCTTGCCAAGCACGCGGTACTTGATGCCCAGATGATTCAGAATTCGAACCATCGATCGGCTGACCGATCTTCCATCGGGATCGAAGCTCCCTGCACAGCCGACCCAATAGAGAAGCTCGACCTTTTCGCTTTCATCGGCCACCGGAACATCCAGACCGTCCGCCCACGCCATTCGGTCGGTATTCTTCGACCCGAATGGATTGAACTCGACAAATGAGCTTTCGAAGACCTGTTCGGCCGCGTCGGGTACAACGCCGTCCTCGACTCGTCCCCGGCGCAGGTCGACGATTTTGTCGTAGACGTCTATCCCAACGGGGCAGGCATGGTTGCAGCCGCCGCAGGTCGTGCATGACCAGAGCGCCTCATCGGGAACGAACTCGAACAGGATTCTTGATTGACCATTGCCGTCTTCAGGGGCATCCATCGCTGAGCGGATTCCCAACACAACTTCACGGGGCCGGAGCGGTTTGCCGGCAGCGTTTGCCGGACAGACTTCATTGCATCGCCCACAGGTGGTACACGCGTCGGCCTGGAGAAGATCGAGCGGCGAAAGGTCGGTCCAGGCCTTCGCACCCGGCGGCTGTTCCTTCAGAACTTGCAGGCTCAGTTGACCAATGGGTTTGCCTCTCCTCTTCGCCCAACTCGCCGCGCTGTAAAACACGTGGCTGAAGAACCGCCACGGCAGAAGAGCAAAAAAAGCGACGCAGAGGAGCGCGTGCAATCCCCACATCAGTCGGTGAAGACTCCCTGCCAACTCGGAGGACCCGAGGCCGAACATCATCATCGTCGCCGAGATCGCATACCCGACCGGGCTCCAGATCTCAAACTCCGGAGAAATGCGGTAAAAGCGAAGTTCCCTTACCGCCAGACTGATTCGATCCGCATCGAAACGAATCCGCAATCCTTCCAGCAGAAACCCGGTCACCCCTATGGCCAGGAGCAGCCAGAGCAGCCAGGAAACGGACCTTTCATCCATGATTCTCGATACGCGCTCTCCACTGCGCCTTACAGCAAACATCGTCAGACCAACGAGAAACGCCACACCACCGATGTCGAGGATCAGAGATGAGACCAGATAAAACCGGCCGTAGAAGAAGTGCAGTGGCGTCTGGTGTTCGAGGAAGACGATGCACGTGCCGATAAACAGGATCAGGAATCCATAGAAGGTCAGCAGGTGAGCGATGCCAGCTTTGCGATCCCGCAGAAGCTGGCGATGTGACGCGAGGTAAGTGCAGATGGCAAGGATAAAGCCGAAAGGATCAAACCGGGGCGGTTCCTTGCGACGTCCTCGACTGTGTCGGGCCGCCCGTCTGGCGAACCCAAGACCCGCAATTACCAACGAGAGGGCGACAAGAAAGTAAAACGAGACGGACATCCACTGAGGGACGTTTCCCAGGATTTCCCGTGTGACGACTTCCGCCTCTTCGGTGACGATTCTTGGCTCCTGCATTACTCACCCCCCAATTTCCGGTCCTCTACTGCTCTGCCTGCCTGTTCGAGGACCTCATAGAGATCGGCCACCAGGCCGAGGTGGGCAAGACTGAAGATGGGCGCTTCCGGATCGGTATTGATGGCCACGACGTGCTCCACACCGGATATGCCGGCCAGGTGGTGCGAGGCTCCGCTTATTCCGCACGCGATGTAAAGATCGGGCTTGACCGTTTTGCCCGTCTGACCCACCTGCCGCTCGTATTCGATCCAACCCAGGTCGACCGCCATTCTGCTGGCAGCGACGCCGGCGCCGATCTTCTGCGCGAATGCCCGCAGCTCGTCGAAGCCTTCCTTGCCGCCAAGACCGCGTCCTCCTGAAACGAGACGATTGGCATAACGAATGTCGACTGTCTCCGGGTCGGCACGTATAGATTTCTCCAACTGCACAAGTTCTTCCAGGCTCTCGACCTCGACCGTTTCGAGTCGGCCCGTGCGATTCGGGTCGGCTTCAATTGCTTCGGCCACCCCCGCTCGAAACGTGACGACGACGGTTTCATCCGTTCTGCTGTTTACCTTCCTCGACAATCGGCCAGTGGGATCGAGGCCGGTCACTTCGAGATCGCCGGCCGGGCCGACGCGAGCCATCAACGCCGGCGAAACCAGCTTCCAGCCCAGCCGCGCCGCCAGCCTCCCCGACCATTCGCGTCCAGCGCAATCGCCCGGTGCAAGGACGAGCCGTGGATTACGCGACTTGAGAATCCGCTCGGCCGCTGCAACGCGAGTCAGGCCTCCCGCGTCCTTGACTTTCGCTTGAATAACCAGGTCAGCACCGTGTCTGAAGAGCGAATCAGAATCACAATCCTCATCACCGACGACAAGGCACCCAACTCCGGTATCGAGCCGGTCCGCCGCCTGCCTGGCGTCGCCAAGTCTCTCGAGAGTCGACTTGCCGATTGAGGTATCAAGGGTCCAGACTGCGTATTGGCGCTCTGTCATGGGTGCCGAAGAGGGTTGTGGGGCAGGTTTGCAGCCTGCCGTATACCGGGCCGGAATTGCTGCTCGCTGCCACCTTAGAGACTCAAAACTCCCTTCCTCACCGACCAAGGCTGCCAACAACGCCCGATGTCAGTGACCCCTGAGACCTCGCCCGACAGGAAACTCATTTCGGTATCACAGGCAACAGCAAGTGCGAAGGATACGTCGTCGAGTGATGAACCTGCTGTTGAGCGATCCGCAATTCTGCGTCTCGGCCAAAGGGGTTGCCGGTATTAGGATTTCGGTCGAATCTGGGGAAGTTGCTGGATGAGACTTCCAGGCGGACGCGGTGACCTTTCCGAAACACATTTCCTACTACCCAAAGATCGATTTCGTACTCGTAGACTTTGCCCGGCTCAAGAAGGCTCGGATTTCTAATGTCTTCGCGGAAACGCGCACGGAGAATACTGTCGGTGAGATTCATTGCGTAACCATCGGGATAGACATCGACGAGCTTGCCCGTCCAATCAGTGTCACGCCCGTCTGTGGCCGCGAACAGTACAAGCTTGATGGGTCCGGTGACTTCCAGGTCTTCCTCCATTGGGGCACTCGTGTAACACAACACGTCCGAACGCATCTCGACCGGACCCTGATCGAGCGGCCCCCACGGCACAATGTGAGGAGAGCAGCAGTTGGCGCCGCCCACGGTGACTACTGGATTGTCCGGGTCATACGTGAATTGGTCCGGTTGTTCCTCACCGGGAGGCGTGGTGCAGAGAGCCCCGTCCCCGATCAGGCTGTTGGCATGGCCGTCGGAGTGGAGATGCCACTTCTGCCAGTCCGTCCTGGCAAGGGGCCATTCCCATTCATCCCGCCACTCGTTTGTACCCATGATGAAAAGCCGCAACGGCGCCTCGTCCACAATGCCGTTGTCTTCGCCTTTCAGCCAGTAGTCGAACCACCGAAGCTCCAGCGCCTCCAAATCCATCAGAGAGGCCTCACCAAAGTCCACGTCGCCTGTCTGAGTAGACACACTGAGTTGATGGGGCCACGGGCCAACCACGAGTTTGGATTGCTTTGCCTCTTCGCTGCCGCCGTGGTGCCGCAGCCCGTTGAAGTTTACGAACGTCGCCTTCGCGTAAAGGTCATACCACCCGCCGAGGTTCAGCGCGGGCGCTTTGATCTGGCCCCACTTGTCCTCGTTGCTCATTCTCTGCCAGTAGTCGCCGTAACTGTCGTTCTGAATCCAGTCTTCCCAGAATTCCAGATCTCTACCCGCTGCCTTATCCGCATCCGCAAGCGGCAAAGTCCGGAAAAGATGATTCCAATTGTAGTATTCGATGCTCTGAGCGGTGTGGGCGTTCGTTCTCCAGCCCCAGGTCATCATGACCCCAATCCCCATTGCCCCGCCGACGTAATTCGGTGAATCCCAGTAATCGCTGGGTGCGACGCGAGGCGCCATGCACTTGAGATATTGGCTGCCGTGCCACGAGGATGCCCACTGGGTCAGACCCACGTAGGACCCTCCCGACATTCCGATTTTTCCATTGCACCAGGGCTGCTCGCCCATCCATTCCTGCGCGTCGAAGCCGTCAAGGTCTTCATTCTTGAAAGGGTAGTAGGTACCCCCCGAATCGAATCGCCCCCGCACATCCTGGATCACGCAAGCATATCCCTGCTGCGCAAGACGCCGGCCTTTCTCGATGTTCGGCGCCCCGTTATTGTCGTAAGGCGTACGAATCAGCACGGCGGGAAAAGGTCCCTCGTCGTTCGGCAGGTAAACATCCGAAGAAAGAAGCACACCATCACGCATCGGTGTCTTCACATCAAAAATCATCTTGGCAGTGTCGAAGTTGGTCATAGTGACAGCCTGAAGGGTCAGTTGGGTAGAGTCGGCCGAAGATTGACGCATTCGCTGAATGCTGCAAAGGAGACACGCGGGAAGCCTTGGCCAGTTATGGCGGGCTCAAGCGTCTGTGGAACGTGGTGGGTTGTCCACAAGACATCACCACGCTCACAGCCCTGACAAGATTGCCAGCGCAGTCGAAACGACTCAACTGACTCGCGACATTGCCAGGGCATTTGCTTAAGAGCTCAGAAGACGTGAACCTATGTGGATGATGGACTGTGCTCGATATCGTCGAGTGACAGGTACCTCATTCATGAACGCGCCGCGCATTCTTAAAAGAGAGGGAAACGGAATGAGACTCGTCGAATTTGGATCAACTGGCAGGCAGGTATCAGCCATCGCATATGGGGCAATGAGCCTCACACCCGAAAGGAAAGAAGAGGGCATCCTGGCCGTGCATCGGGCCCTTGAATTGGGCATCAACTTGCTGGACACCGCGGATGTCTATGGCCGGGGTGATTCGGAGATGATACTCGGCGAAGCGCTGCGCAGTTCCGGCGTGTCACGAGAGGATGTTTTCATTGCATCAAAGTGCGGAATTGTCTTCCAGGGCATGGAGCCGGGCTACGACTACAAGGCATACGATCTCTCAGCCGAGTACATCAAGCGGTCGTGCGAACAATCTCTTGAACGTCTCCAGATGGACTACCTCGATCTTTACCAGCCTCACCGAATCGATCATCTGACCCATCCTGATGAGACGGCTAAAGCGCTCGATGAACTGAAACAGGAAGGGAAGATCCGGCACGCAGGAATCAGCAACTATTCTCCCGACGAGATCCGGGCCCTCGCGAACTTCACGAAGCTGGAATCTCTGCAGACCCAATTCAGCCTCATCCACATCGAGCCACTTGAAACAGGTCTGCAGGCCGTCTGTCTTGAGAAGAAGATGTCCACTCTTTGTTGGAGCCCCTTGCACCGGGGCGCTCTCGCGGGAGCAAAACAGTACGAGCACGGGGATTGGCTTCAGCAGCGTGAACAGGGGATCATCGAGCAAGTCAGGGGTTTTGCAGATGCCTATGGTGTGTCCCTCGCTCAAGTATCGCTGGCATGGCTGATGAGTCTGCCTGGCGGAGTCATTCCGCTGGTCGGAACCGCAAACGCCGAACATATCGAGGAAGCCGCTGGTGCCGCAGACATCCAACTGGAGCGTGATGATTGGTATGAACTGATGGTGATTGCGAGGGGCCGCACGATGCCGTGGCATCAGAAGCCGTACTTTTACCTGAAGGAAAGGTAGGCCACATGGTTGCCCCATCCACCCATCTGCATGATCGACCTCCGAATGGTAGCCCGGGAAGCGTGCCCGTCAGACCCAGGGCGATGCATGGCGTCAGAACTCCAACTCATTCTTGCCAGGATCGAGTTCTACCTCTTTGTATAAACCGCCCAAGCCATGCATGTGTCCGCCGATCTCCGACAAGCTCCAGGTCAGAATTCCCCAGTGCCCGTTCCACAACCCGTCGACAGTGTAGACGGTCTTTTCCTGGTTCAGCGGGATCTTCTTCTCAATTCCGTTATGGATGAGCAGTAAGATGTTCTTCTTGTCACCGCGAACATAGCGCCGTCGCGCATGCTCGCTGACGAATCGGACGGTAATCGATGCGGGTCTCCTTTCTGGCAAAGGTTTGCTCATTCCTTTTTTCAAAACCTCTGCCATTTCGATTCCTATAGCTTCAGCCGCTGCGTCGAGAACCCGCCGACCGTACTCGGCAGTCGCCAAGTGTGGATCAGCCCCTTCCAGACCGACAAAAGGGAGGTCTTCTTGTGCGGCAGGCAGCCGACTGAGGTCGGCCCGGTGCGCCGCGGATGCCATGATGTTACTGGTTTCGTTGGCGCCGCCGTGATCCCAGGCGCCGCGTCCAATATTGTATTTCTTCATCAGTTTGTGCTTTGTGACGAGCTTTCCCATTGGATGAATGGCCACCTCCATATGAGGGTCGTCCTTGTACTTCTCTATCACTTCATTGAGTGCTTCGACGTGCCCGCCGGCCATATGGCCAGTGACGCCAAGCACTGCCCGGAAGCCGTGCCGTCGAAGGTTTTCAATAATGTCGATCAGAAGATCGCGGACGACAGAGCTTCTTACCAGCAGTGAGCCGGGAAAAAGGGCATGCCCGGCCCGTCCGCCCCAGTAGACGGAATTCACACAAACGCCGCCGAAGCTCCTGACGGCCTTCCAACAGGGAATCTCGGACTGTGATATGTCCACGTGGCTGGCACATTGCGGGCCGTGGTATTCGATGGCGCCAATGGGAATGACCGCAATGGGCTTTTCTTTGATGCGCTTCATCAGCTCATGCGGCAGCATCTCGCTGAAGATAATCTTCGCATCTTCGGGCGTAACGACTTTGGGCTTCTCCTCTGCAACAGATGTACTCATGGTCTTGCTCGTAATCAGAAACAGGATGAATAATGAGTACCGATGTCCCAAACGCGTCGGGCGGCATCCCGCGTGATTCGTGATTTTCAACGATAACCTCCGTGGCTCGCGACTGGAAGGATGATTGCCGGGCGCCCGTGTGTCAGCGCGACTGGAGCTGGTCTGCAAGCCGTCCTATTGAAGCTCCACCTCGACCTCCAACAGATAGATTTGCATGACCTTGCCCGAATCGGGTGTGACCGGATTCCCCTTGTAGGGCTTCCGATCGTAAATCATGAAAACTCGATTAGGCTCGTTCTCGATCTTGGCGGTGTAAGCGGTGGTCTGGAGCGTGTCGAAGTGGGATTGCTCATCAAGAACGGAATTGTGGAATCCCATCACGTCAAACATCTGCCAGTTCCGCCCTCTGGCATCTGTAGAAAGCCAGAGGAACACGCCCGGCCGGCCGGTGGACAGAGCAAGCACACCGTTCTGAAGGCGAAGAATGTCCGGGGCTACGCTGTAGGCCGGAAGGCGATCAAGTTGCGACCAGGTCTGACCGCCATCGCTGCTGTAAGCCCGCGCAAGTTTCTCTTTGTTTTCGTCGCCCACGCGGCTGATGCACATCAGGTCACCGTCTTCCAGACGGATGAGGCATGGCTCGTCGAAGCCTTCGCTGGAGTCCGGCAGGTCATCGGCCCCTGCGATGGTCGAAAGGTATTCCCAGTTGCGGCCCTGGTCGTCCGAGGCGAGGGCAACGGTTGATTCAAGTGAATCGCCGGTGAAGCGCAGGGAAAGAGTGGTGATGAATCGTCCGTCGTCGAGCACAACGATATCGCTGAACCAGTTTATGCTGGCCCACCAGGTCCGGCTCGGTTTATTCCACATCACGACGTCTCTTGGAAGACCCGTGACCTTCGCTCCCCACGGCTCGACGCTGTACCGCCGTCCACCGTTCTCGTAGCACCAGTAGTGAGCAGCGAAGCTGCGCGCCTGGCCGGGCGGGGCCGGTTTGAGAAATGTAGATACGCCGACGATGCGCCCGTCGTCCAGACTGATTCTCACTTCGCCCCCTCCGTTGTGAAAGCCGTTCACGTCGTAAGCGAAATCGAAGTTTTCGCCGCCGTCATCGGAGATATAGACCGCCTGGGAGTTATGGAGATTTTCGTTGGAGTCCGGATTCAGCGAATGATTCAGCATCAGCTCGCCGGTCGAAAACTTGTGCAGGTTGGGATACCAGCAATAGCCGTGGTTCGTCTCGGCAATGACGCGTGGTTTCTGAAACGTCAGCTTCAAGCCATCAAGATGGACTTCGTGTATCTCGGTTTTCATGGTAGTTGTGTGAGGCCTCGTGAAATTCATCCTCTCCGACCCGCGCCCAACTGGCAAGCTCGGCGTGCGGGTCCCGTGGACAACGATGCAGTAGCAGAGAACAGATGTCCTCTCCATACTGTAAACAGGTTAAACGTTGAAGTTTTGTTTTTTTGGCAAGAGATCTTTGAAAGTGACTCAAAATCCATGATTCAACATTCAGCCGCACCAACACTTGCAGCCTGCTCAGGAATTGAATAAAGAATGATGATTTTTCATTTCTGATTTTCGAAGTCAGAAATGTGCTGCTTAAACGAATGCTTGACTTCAGAAATCAGCAATCAGCAATCATCATTCTTTATTCGGATTTCTGAAATGGTTTCAGATAATCAGCAGTTCTTTTTGGTTGCGGCGAAGGCTGCTGTAGGTGTTCAGCGTTGAATTCTGAAACACAAACGTCCCACCGCCCCGAATGGCGCCGGTAGTCCAAGACGAAGGTGTTTTAAAGGATTCTGCATTGGCAACGTTGGATGGAATGGCGCGGAGTTAAGGGCGTAGGATGGCCGTCTCGGCCGTCTCGGCCGTCTCGGCCGTCTCGGCCGTCTCGGCCGTCTCGGCCGTCTCGGCCGTCTCGGCCGTCTCTGGAGGATACGGTCTCAGACGGGCGGGACGCCCATCCTACGAAACATCCTACGAAAGCGTGCCCGCCCCGTCACAAATCTGTTGCGTTCCCAGGAGATTCACATGAATCGCACCATTCACGCTTTCGCCGCAGCGTTCCTCGTCTTCTCTCTTGTTCATGGAGAACCGGCCCCAAGTGACGCCGGGTTCCGCCTGCTGAAGAGGGGGAAGTGCTTTATCAACATGACCGGCCCGACCACGAAGTTGTTTCGGGCAGCGAAGACCCGGGTTCTGACAAAGCCGTCGGAGTTTCAGAGCTTCTGGGTCCAATGGAGTTCGCTTGGCGCAGAGATGCTCGGAAGTGAGGAGACCCGAAAGAAGGCGATGCTGAAGTCGCTCCCCCAAGTGGACTTCTCGAAGGAGGTCGTCGTGTTTGTTGTCGGCCGGTCGAGTGAGCGCCCGACCCACCGCATCGAAGTCTGTAAGGTCGTGCGGGAGGGGGACGGGGCCGTGGTCGAGTGCAAGGAACACCAGGGGGCGATTACCGGCGCGGCGATGCAGTCGAGTCGGCCGTACCAGTTCGTGTCAATCACCAAGGCCCCCAGGGAGAAGGTGGAAATCAAGGTCGATTTCATACGGGCGCCGAAGATCCACGGCCCCCTGCCACCGATGGCTCCGCCTCCCCCGCCCGGCGGGGCTCCGAGGAGGTAAGCAGCGGCCCCTTAAGAACCGTGCATTCAGCCCTCCCGCCCGGCGTGAGGCCTTCTGGATCTTCGCTGTCCTGCCAGATCTGTCCGGAGATTAGAGGGCAGGACGCCATCAATGCAGTCCAGACCGAGAACTGGTCAGGCCCGGTGTTTCACGAGGTAGGCTGCAAGTGCTACGCGACGCGCTTTCGCCTATGGGCTCCCCCACAGCTCGATTTCTACCAGTTCCATTGGACGGCCCCCTTTACGCTCTCCGAGAGAGACCTTCATGTGCCGATGCCGTCCGCGGAGCAAGACGGTGACGTCGATGATATCTGCGGTTGAGGGCTGCGCAGGATGGGAGCCGATCTGATCCCACGCCTTCAGGTCGATGCTGCCATAGACGGTCATCTCTGGCAGTTCGCCGGAATAGAACACCGTCATACGGTCAATGGCATGCGACTTCTTCAGATCGAAGACCAACTCGACGGGCTCCTTGTCGGCCCAACTGACGATCCACTTTTCTGGTGAAGGTGGGTGCCTCGTTCCGCCAAGCTTACGGCCGGCGTATGCCTTCCAACGGTTGGTCAAGTGTCCGTCTGCAAACGCCAGATCGCCGGACTTGGCTGCGTCCTGAATTCCGGTCGGGAAGCGATCGTAGGTGTACGTCCCGCCAGTCATGAGTTTGTGGCCAGGTCTGATGCCACGGGCATCGCGAATCACGTAATTACCCGTGAGGCACAGATTGGCATCTGCATCGGCGACACTCACTGTTTTGAAGGGGGGTAGCTTGAAGCGCCAGATATCCAGGCCGACGCGCGCACCGGCGAACTTCTGGATGCTCTCGAATAGTCGAATGAAGGATGCGTTCTTGTCCACTGATGCGAATGGGTCGGACGCAAAGACGATGACGTAACCCTTACCAAAGGGCCGTATCGTGGCCGCGGGTGAGCCATCGGCGAACTCCGCCAACTTCGCAACGAAAGCTCCAATCGGTGCGAGCGTCACGCCCGGTCGAGAGAAACGAAGGGAGAGCTTTGGCGTTCTCAAGTGTTCGGTGATCTCCGTCGTCGCGATCTCACTTTTTGCGCGGGCCTGCCCCATCTCGACACCAGTCACGCCTACCCACTTTTGCGAAATACTCTCTCCGTTGATGTCCCAACTGAACGCCGTGGGGTCCGTGCAGACGACAGTACCACCATCACGTGCGTATTGCTTGATCTTGTCCACCACGGCGCTGCGCTGGTAAGTGGCCAGGGGAATGTAGAGCGCCTTGTAGTCGCTCAGCTTCCTCGATCCGCGCACGATCTGACGGTCGCTCACGAAACTGAACCAACTGCCGATGGAAGGGCCGAGAGTCGCGTAGGCCGCGTATACCTGAGGATGTTCTGAGTTGGCCATTTTCGGACTGTCAAAAGTAAGGTACGTGTCCGATGCGTAGAGCACTGCGGTGTCCGGTTTGGGGAGTCGGACCTTATTCATCTTCGTGACCGTATTGGCGATCTCCAGGAGTGCGCGCCACTTGGCCGGGTTGATGTACTTTGGATGCTCCAACTCGCGGTCGTACCATTCGACGCCCAACAGTACGAGGCCCTCTCCGCCGTTGCGGTAAACCTGGCTGAACTGCTCCCGCATCGCCTCCGGCTCCTTGGCCGCAAAGTGCTGCACCAGGGCCCATACCGGGCAGACAGATAGATCGGCCATGGCCTTCGTGTCTGCACCGGTGGCCAGTTGATGCGTGAAGGAGCTTGGGTCGTACCACGACTGGTTGGACACAAGATCGAAATATGGCGTCATTGCCTCAAGGTCCACCGGGGGCACCATGCCGCTGGGGTCGGGTCCAAGCATCACGAGTTTGGGGTTAATTTTCTTAACCAGGGCATGGGTCTTTCTGTAGGTCTCTGTCAGCTTGGCGTTGACCCAACGCCGGAACGCGATTCGTCTGAACGGATTGGCATCGTCCGCTGATTCGGGCATCCCAAACTTGCCAAAGCCGAATCTCTCCTTGACCTCCCGGTCAATGGCGTGAACCGCGTAGTAACGTTTGTCGAGAGGCACGACCTTGATTCCACCGCTCTCGAAGACCTCGTCACCTGCCCACAATCCCCACGTGTTGCCCCAGGCATTGCCCGGACGGTGGTCGGTGGACTGCTCCGCCAGCCGGATCGCAGATTGAAGGTACGCTTCCTGCCATTTCGGGTCCATGATCCACGGGTTGCCGTTGAACACCGCGGGAGCGACCCCCTTGACGTCCGGTCGGAGAATCATGCGCATGGTCGGGTAACTGAGCACCCCGCCCCTCGGCCAGCCGTTGGTCATAGGAATAAGAGGATTGGAACGCAGTTCCTCGCTTTGCTCGTGGAGGACGTCTCGGTGTCCGAACTTCTTAGCGCATGGCCGATGGATTCCGTCTGTCATCAAGTCCTGGTAACCGTAATAGAGCACACGGTTCGGGCCGGGCACGTCGGTGAGCAATTCCTCAAACAGCGGATCCTTGATCTGAAACCAATTGGATTTCTTGAGACTCCGCCGTTCCATGCTGGCAACGATAGCGTCGTACACGGGATCCCCGCTTGGCGTGCTCGTTCCCTCCTGCGCAACGTAGTCGGTAGCGCTCGTGCCTTCCTCAAGTTGGAGGGCGTCAATGGTGGCTGCGCCCTTCACACCTTTGGCGTGGATGACCGCTTTGTAAAGGACGTTGTCCTGTCCCTTGTATTTGAATGCGCCGGCGGGCGGACAGACGAACGTCTTGCTGTACCGCTTCCAGTCAGAGTTCGTCTCTCGGATCGGCAGCCGTGTCTGATAGCTGAAGCTCCAGCCAAGGTTAATGATCTGAAGCTGGAAGTTGGCCGGAGGCTCCAGGCCTTTCGTCTTCACCCACGCTGAGAAGGTGTACTGCTTGCCGGGTGTGAGGGAGAAATACTTCCTCTGTCCCAGCATCACCATCTTCCCGCTCAGCGCCAGGTGGAGGCCAATCCTTCCCTGTTGTGCGTTCGCCGGATCGATCGAGACCGCACCTTGATCGCCCGAAGCGCTCCATCCTACCGGCGCACCCTCTTCGGTCAGGATCTCGAAGCTTGAGTTTTTAATGAAGTTCTTCGAGGGTGGCTCGGCCTGTACGCCGAGCATCATGAACAATGTGATGAAAGTAGACCGTATCATGAGTGTTGCGCTCCATCTCAACAGATATGCGTTGCCTGCCTTCAGGCGGTCCGTCTTCTTCGCTGCTGAAGCAACGGGATTTTGCTCCGGGGCAAGGTTTGCCCTTTTCCCTTTCGGGACCGATATTTCCTGGTCCCGATAAGCGAACATAGCCTGCACCCATTCGCATCTGTAAACCAAAACGAATCTTCCGGCCATACAGGATTGGCTGCTCAGAGAATTCTGGTTCATGATCACTTCGCCGCTTCGCCCAGCCTCCTGCCGTAGACGATGACGTTTGAAACTCCCAGTCCCTTCTGATCCGGGTTGACGAACAGCACGCCGCGCATGTCCGTGAAACGAATCTTCCTTGCGATGATTGGCTTCATGTCCAGAACGATGCCTCCTTTCAGCTTCATCGGCTCGAAGGTGAAAGTGATCCCGTGATAAGACGCCCGATGATCGGCGGAATGAAATTCAATCCCCGGCTGGCAGTCTTCGAACTTTTTACTCGTTTCGTTCCACACCTGAAGGCGAAAATGCTGAATTGTGTAATTGGTGTGGCTGATCCAGTGGCTCATCAGATTGAGCTTCTGGATTTCGATCGTCTCGCCGAAGTCGATCTCCAGCCAGGCCGGAACGTCAGTGGTACGCCAATAGTAGAAAGGCCACACCTTCTTGACGAAAGGCGCTTCAGGGTTCTCTCCGGAGGAGACTTTGATTTTCAAATTGGGAAAATCTTCCAGCCGGGCAAAGTCGGTGTGGTGGAAGGGACCTTCGATGGGCGTCCGCACGAAAGGGGCGCGCTTTGAATTGCCGAGATGCTCGAAAATATTGTGCATGAAGCGAATCAGATTCTGGAATCGCTTCGTCGCCATATCGATTCGTTTGAAATTCACGTCGAAGCGTAGCTTTGGAAGCCCGCAAGTGATGACCCGCCCGTTCTCGCCGTGCCGAAATTCGACAAGGTCGTAGTGGTACTTGTCCGGCGGGGGAGCGATGGCGAGGACGAGTCCCCCGAGCACACTGCCGTTCCTGGGGATTGACGGATAAACCCAGGTGGCCCTGCTGATGGGCTCGATGGCCGAATCGTGCCTGAAAAAGGCCTCCCTTCCCAGGCCTTTGAAAACCGGGTGCTCTCCGGCACTCAGAACCGAGCGGACGCCGACGCCCTGGTAAAGGAGGCCCGATTTGAAAACGTCCTTCACAAAGTCGGTCTGCCCAATCTCGATCACGTTAGGTTCCACTTCCTCAATTCCGAGGCGGCAAACGAGCGGCACCGCGAGCCCGGACAGGAGAAGCCCTTTTCCTTCGCCGAGGAACTCCTTCATGGATCCCAGCGCCGGTTCATTGACTATCTTCGAAGGCGCCCTCATTTTCCTTCCTTCATCCAGCCAGGCATTCCCAATCGGCTCGGCGTAATGCCACCAGATGAGGTCGAGGTCGGATGACTTCAGGTTTTTTCCGCCGAAATCTTTCAAGCGGCCGCTTTTGCCCAGCTTGATGAGTCGGCAATTGGGAGTCGTGAGTTGGAGAAAGGTCCATGCATCCCGGTCGTACTGACCGTTCAGTGTCAGGAAACCCACTCGTTGAGAGGGTCCGACACGAGGTCTGTAAGACCGCAGCTCCTCTAGAATGTTCTTCAGCTCCTTCACGTAATCGGTGAAAACATCCGGATTCTTATGCGTGCCCTTTTCGAAACTGATTGCAAG
>JASLXP010000376.1 GCA_030740295.1 Planctomycetota bacterium | reverse complement strand
TATCGCTGTTCAGAAAATCAATTTTGATCCCCTTGATTCCATGTTTTACATACCATCCAAGGATCGTCTCGCATTTTTCCGGCGTATCGAGATTGCGCCAATGGTCCCAACCATAACACTTGATCCCTTTGGCGGAGGCGTACTTTACCAGTTCCGGTATCCAGTTGATCTTACTCCATTGCTCGAATTTGGTTATCTGGCTGCCATTCCCCGCGGCAAGCGGGATGTCAAACTCCAACCACTTCCAATCCATTTCCGCGGCCAGGTCGACAAACTGTTTCATTCGTTTCGGGTCTTTATTACCGAATCGCTCCGTCAGCCAGGGAAACGTCGTCGCCCCCGGTTGGATCCAGCTTGTGTCCTTGATCTCGCAGGCGGGATTGAGATTCTGGACCAGGGTGGATTCGACAATATCGCCCGGTGAGCGGCCGATAATGGCCACTCGCCAGGGGAAGTCCATTGGAAGCGTGATATCCGCGCCCGCGCTGCTGACGTTGAAGTTAAACGGTTTATCGCCGCCGCGAAGACCGCTGCCCACGTAATCATAAACTGATGCTTCCGTCAGCAATACCCATCCGTTTCTGGTTTCGAACGTTGCGGGAAACCCATAGCCGTTCTTTGGTTTACCACCGGAGCTCTTTTGGTAAAAGTCCTCGTAGCAGCTTCGGTAGTTTTGAAGCCAGCTCGCCAGGCATTCCGCTACGTTGAATGCCGTTTTTTCACGCAGAATTTTTGTCTTTCCTGGCACTTTGAGCCGTTTGCGCCATGCAATACCATCATCGGAAACGCGAACGACAAGGTCCATCTCGCGTCCCTTGGCGTTTTTCAAAGAAAGCGTCTTCTCGTTTGCGCGGTTTATGCAGGGGTTCCTCTTTCCAATCGGCATCGCGTAGGTTTCGTCAATTTTCGCGCTGGACTGCCCCGTCAACTTCAGACCCTTGCTGAGATCTCCATCGTCGCCTTTCAGCATGATCCCCATGCTTGCGTCGGACAGGATTTCTTTGCCGTCCAGCACGGTTGAATATGAGAGCTTGCCGCTATGTAGAGACACCTTTGTTTTAATATTCCCACTTGGCGAGGTCACAGACCATGTCTGAGCATACAGATGCGTTGTTCCGCAGCAGGCATACAGCAGCATGAGATATTTCAGAAGTGCGATTCTGTTCATGAGTGTTTGTCCATTAGGATCGCTGCGGTGGATGACAGCTTGCCGTCATTCTACTTCCTCTTCGGTTTCCTTCTCGCCCCGCGTTTCAATCGGCCTGCGTATTCCGGGCGTTTCTTCCAGTCTTCCAAGTACGGTGCGTAGCGTTTGTCGGTCCACCAGAACTTTGGTGTCGGCTCGCCGGGGTTGACCTTGCCTTCAGGGTAGTCCTTCCCGGCGATGCTGGCGTCGACAGAATCGCTCCACTCTGCAAACGCCGCTTTCATTCTCTTGAATATCTCCGGCTTGTCAGCGGAAATATCTCTCGATTCTTTCGGATCGGTCTTCAGGTTGTATAGGGCGAATTCGCCTCCACTCCTGCTTAACGTTACAAGCTTGTAGTCATTGTCTACAAGTGCGGCCTGTTTGTTGAACCTGAAGCCGATGGGCTTCTTGCGGGCTCCGATCTCGCTCTTCATAAGGTTCGTCAGGCTGATTCCGTCTCGCGGGTTTAGAAGAACCGAATCGTCCAGGTCGAGGATGTCGGCGATTGTGGGGAAGATGTCCATCGTAGAGGCCGGGTGGCTCGTGATTCGCGGTTTGACTCTCGCCGGCCACTCGATCACGCCGGGCACGCGGAGCCCGCCTTCGAACACCGAACCCTTCTTGCCGCGCAGCCCGCCCACAGTATCGGGTTTAATGCCTGGAAGTCCGCCGTTATCGCTGCAGTACCAT
>JASLXP010000375.1 GCA_030740295.1 Planctomycetota bacterium | reverse complement strand
TCCATTACCGGGGGCCGGCGAGTGGACTCATCAATACAGCGGACCTGGAAACACCGCCTGCTCCAAGGATTCAATCGTGCGCGGTCCTCTGGGCTTGCTCTGGTTTTCTGACCTGAGCCTGGGCATGCCCAGTCGCCACGGCCGTGCGCCAGCACCGCTCTTTTTCAAGGGACGATTGTTCATTGAAGGAATGGACGGGCTCAAGTGCGTGGATGCCTACAACGGGCGGTTCCTGTGGGAGATGCCTCTACCAGGCATTCTGAGGCCGCTGGATCAAAGCCATCTGATGGGTACCGCCGGAACGGGCAGCAACATATGCGTGGCCGAGGAGGGCCTGTTCGTGGCGACAAAAGGCTTGTGCCTGAAAATCGATCAGGCGACCGGAAAAGTGTTGGCCGAATACCACGCTCCAGGGGCTGGAGGAAAGGAAGAGAACAAGTGGGGCATCGTCGCCTGCACGGGTGGCATTCTGTTCGGTACGACTGCCAATACCGAACACCTGGTCCAGTGGCGGTTCAGAAAGAGCGACATGAAAGGCATGTTCACCGAATCCAACACGCTTTTCGCACTGGATGCCGGCACAGGCAAACTGAAGTGGCGTTACCAGGCGAAATATTCTCTTCGCCATAACGCGATCGCTTTTGATGGCAAACGTGTTTTCCTGATCGATCAACCGTTGGCCGGGGGAGACCTTTGGGAACAGATTAAGGAAGCAGAAAAGCGGCGCGGGAAATCTGGGCCCGCCAAGCCGAAGGTGGTCGATGCAGAAACAAAGCCCGATGATCCATTCGAAGAGAAGCTCAAGAACGAAACAGAGGAAAAACAATCGCCACCACAACCACCGCCGCCACCGATTCCGTTCTTGCTGGCGCTTGACGCCTCCACCGGAAAGACCGTGTGGAAAGACACCGAAAAAATTCAGGGCACGGTTCTCGAAGTGAGTAAAGAGCATGACGTGTTGCTGGTCTCGTATCAGAAGACTCGATTCCGGCTCGCCTCTGAGACGGGCTCGCAGATGTTCGCCTGCCGGGCATCCACGGGCAAAAGACTGTGGACCTTTGATTCCAGGAAGATCCGTTCAAGACCGATGATTAATAACCGCACCATCTACGCTGAGCCGGGGACATGGGATCTGCTGACCGGTGAGAAAAAGGACTTCCAATTCGCCCGTTCCTATGGATGTGGCATCGCCGCCAGTTCGAAGCATCTGATGGTTTTCCGATCGGCCACTCTTGGCTACACCGACCTGACTGGAAGTTTCGGCACGGAAAACTATGGGGGACTTCGACCCGGTTGCTGGATTAACGCGATACCCGCAGGCGGGCTGGTGCTCGTGCCGGATTACACGGCCCGCTGCAGTTGCAGCTATCCGATTAAGGCATCTATCGCCCTGCAGCCGCGCGGTATTCGTCCGCCACTGTTCGAGCCCGACGGAAAGATTTCGGCCAAACCCCTCGAGGTGGGTTTAGCATCCGGCAGTCGAAAGCAGAAGGTCCACTACACGGACGATGGCAGCCTGCCGGACAGGAATTCGCCTCAATGGACGGGGAAGATTGAAATTAAGAAGACAACAACGATAAGGGCACGTTCGTATATGGGCGGGCAACCAACCGCAGTCTCAGAAGTCACTTTCATCATAGATCCGGACATGATCCCCCTTGTCGGACCCGATTGGCGAACTCAGGACGCCGGCAAAGGGAAGAGCAATTGGCAAATGAAAGGCAACTATCTGACCGAGCTCTCCAATCTGTGTGTGGGGAATGCCAAGGATCCGGACCCGGCGATGGAACGTCCCGGCTCCCTTCGCGTTCATTCTTCCGACGCCGGCAATGGTGAGATGTTGCTCCAGATCGCCTCATCAGACGATGATGTTCTCGGTGTTGCATTCCGCATTCAGGCGGATGACCGCTATTACCTGTGGGCCATGGATCACCAGCGCGGATTCCACGTGCTGGCACTCAAGGATGGCAAAACCTACAAGGTTCTCGCATCGAATGAGAAACGTTATCAGAGGAACAAGTGGTATGACTTGAAGGTCTCATTGAACGGGCCGGACATCGAAATATTTCTTGACGATCAACTCGATTTGGCAGCTACCGACTCGACATTAGGCAGCGGCAAAATTGCCTTGTATTCGTGGGGGTGTGCCGGTTCGAAGTTCAGGCGGCTCCGATGGAAGAAATCGAATCAAGAGCCATGAATGCCGAGAAACTGGCTAAGCCGGACTTTAAAGCATTGTCGGTGCCTTGTGCTAGAATGCCGGGCCAATTCAACAGATTTGACAGTCGCTCTGCGGCAAAACGGAGATACGCAATGGCATTACGGGAAGATTTCATGAGAGCCCTCGGTGAAACGCAGATCATTCGCCAGCGGCAATCCTCGCTGCTGACATTAAGCGAAACCGAGCTTGCCTATGTACTCCTGTCCGAATCTGCGATGAACGTGGGCGATACCGTTGTGCGCAAAGGGGTCGTCAAAGTCGATAAGCCGCAGCTTCTGCTCCTTAACAACCCGACGGAATTCGAGGGCTTCGAATACGAGGACAATTCCGAAGAAAACGGAGCGTTCATGGCCCTCGCCCGAATGGCATCCTTCCCGCCCGGAAAGTACAGCAATATTGCCAACCAGATGGAGGTCTACAGCGGCTCGCTCGAGAAGGCGATTGACCATTACGAACGAGAGCTCGATAGGTCGGGCGATCATCATACGGGGCTGTGCGCCGGGCCAGTGGATATCTGGGCCCTGTCACTTTTCGTCTACGTCGGCAAAATGGTCGCTAAATCCGCGTCATCCGATCTGGATGACATGATCAACCGCGAAAACTTCTCTCCCTGGAACTGAGCTGGCATGGCAAAGCTCGATGGGACAATCACCGAGACAGAGACGGTGACGGACAGAGATTCCAGAGCCCGGCGGCAGCCGCCATATAACGTCGTCCTCCTGGATGACGATGACCATACATACGCTTACGTGATCGAAATGCTGAAAGCCCTCTTCGGCCATCCGGAAGAAAAGGGCTTCCAGCTCGCTGAAGAGGTGGACACAACGGGTCGAGTGATCGTGCTCACCACGACAATGGAGCATGCCGAACTGAAGCGCGACCAGATCCACGCCTACGGTAAAGACCCCAGGATGGAAAGGTGTAAGGGCTCCATGTCGGCAATCATCGAGCCCTCGGTGTGAGGCAGAGGCGGTTGCAAAGACTTCCTGCTCATCGAATGATCCACAGAACATCTCTAGTTTCTCCAGCGTGGTTCATACCAGCCAATGCAAGCAGCTCTTCTATCGCTTCGCGACAGCATCACCGGCCTGGTCGATTTACTGAGGCTCGAACCGGGCATAGATCTGCAGAGCTGGAGCCACGCTATCGAACAGCGGCTGCTGCCCCGGCTGTCGCCTGATTTTCCTTTGATGGCAGCCATATGCGGAGGCGGCTCGGCCGGCAAATCTTCGCTGTTCAATTCACTTTCACAGAACAGTTATTCCCCTGTCGGCGGCAAGGCCGGGCTTAATCGGCGGGTATTGGTGGGGGCCCATCCTGAGCTGCTGGGTAAGAGGGATCTGATTCAGGAAATCTTCCGGCCCTTCGGCACTCATCCGGATGAGCTGACAGACGCAGAGCAACTCACCGCGCCCGGGGACCCGCTCTACGCGCCCTGCGAAGGTCTGCACGAAGGGCTCGTTCTTCTGGATACGCCGGACTTCGATACGGGCGCGGGCGGCGAATACTCCAACCGGGATCTGGCCGCGCCTGTGCTCGAGGCGTGCGACGTCCTCATCTACCTCTTCACCAACGCCACCTATAACAATCTCGCGAATACGGAATTCATTCGAAAGGTCCTGACCGACATCGGGCAGAGGCCGTGCGTGCTGGTTTACCGTGCTTACGAAAGTTATCCGAACGAGCAGGTCCTGGAACACGCAGCAACGGTGGCCCGGAATCTCTACGGCGATCAATCGAAAGAACAGATTCTCGGCATCTACCGCGCGCACGATTCGAACGAAGTCGCCGCGGGCAACCAGCCGATGCAGCTGTTGCCGCTCGAGGATGTGCCGCCGCTATTGGATCTACTCAGCGGCCTGAATATCCACGAAATGCGGAAGGAGCAGATTAACCTCATTTTGGATGACGTATTGCAGCAGGCTGGCTCGGTGGCCGAGAAGTCGGGCCTCTCTCGGAAGCAGCTCCAGCTTTACCATGATTCGCTTCGCATCGTTCAGAGCCATTGCGTTTATCGGGGATTGGTCAGTCTGCCGGTGCAGGATGTCGGTAACCGTTTGCATCGCCTGTGGGAGGAATCGAGTCCCGCGGGCATCAAGCTCCTTCGCGGCACGAGCCGAGTGCTGGGGTTCCCTGTCAAGGCCGGGTTGAAGGCGTTTCGATGGATGACAAATAAGCAGAGCAGCAGGCAGGAGGCCGGCAAAACTCTTGATGCACGCATCGAGGAGCTCGAAGAGGCCGCGGGTGAGCTGCATCGGCATCTCATCATCGATCAGCTCGCCTCACGTTCCACGGAAAGCGATCCTGCGGGCGGCCATGTTCGAGAGCTCATTGATGAGATTCGCAAAGCAGCGGGCATCACGGGCGACAAAGCTCCGAACGTGACATCCGGCAATCGTGGTGCTTTCGATTTTACTGTCGACATTCATCCTTCTCTCCTTGAGGCCCGCCATAACTATCAGAGCAGGGAATGGCAGGAACGGCTGAAGGGCCTTCACGAGAGGGCGAAAGATGTCATCGATGTACCCGCCACTTCTTCCGATCTCGACCATTCATTTGATCAGGATTTAGTGAATGTCTTGAATGACTTTCGCGTGAACATGGGCTTCACTCAGAAGATCCGGGAGACGCTGTTCGCCTCTCTTCATCTTGTGCCGCCGGTGCTGGCTATCAGTTACGTCGTTGCCACTGGCGATGTGGTGGGAGGCTCGGCCGTGGCCAGTGCGCAGACCGGCGCGGCTGCAACAATTTCTGCGAAAGTGACAGGGCTCTTCGGACTGAACGATCTCTGGGCCCTTACCGCGCTGCCGGCGAATACAGGGCTCAGCGAAGCAGACCAGGCGCAACTCAAAGGAATGCTCGAACCGGTTGTGCAAAAATGGTTTCAACATCGTTCCAGCTTGATTGGTAGACTATTTCAGGAGCACATCACCGGCGATCTGTTCCACGAAGCCAGGCGCCGATTGGAGGAATCTACCGAACTGATCGAGAATGCTGAAAAGGCTATCGAGGAACTGAGCAGTGGATGAATCCAATCACGAACGGCAACTGGTAGTGGCGGCCACGCTCGAGAACTGCCGCGCCAGAATCAGGTCGAGCCAGGCCCAATTGGACATCATTCCGCATTGGCTTCACGCAGCAGGACAGACCGCCCAATGCAAAGAGGCACTGAAGCTGCTCGACAATCTTGAGCAACGACTGCAGCGAAAACTCGTCGTCACCCTTATCGGCCCAAGCGGCGCGGGCAAATCCACGCTCCTCAACGCGCTTTCCGGCGAAGATGAGCTATCTACTTCCGGAATTGACCGCCCCACAACTCGTGATGTCGCGGTTTACTGCAAAGAGCGGAACGACGCGGCCCCCTTAGTCGATACGCTGGGCGAGCAGACAGTTCGAGTGCTCACGAGCTCGAACGCTCACTCGCTCGAGCACGTGCTGCTCATTGATACGCCGGACACCGACAGTGAAAAATGCCCGGAGCATCGCCCGCTGGTCGAGAAGGTGATCGCCGCGTCCGATGTTCTGCTGTGCGTTTTCAATTCGGAGAATCCCAAGCGGTTGGACAATATCGATTTCCTTCGCCCGCTCGTCGACCTGTTCCCCAGGGATTCGGTGTACGCCATTCTCACCCATTGCGATCGCAGGCCGGAGTCAGAACTCAGAGAGACCATCCGACCCGATTTCGAGAAGCATCTGAGCCGCGCATGGTCTCGCGAATCCATCGAAGTGTTCTGTGCGTCCGGACGCAGCCATCTGTCCAAACCGGATTGGTCCGAAGGTGCCGGCCCTCTGCACAGCTTTGATGAATTCGACAAGGTTCAGGAATTACTCTTCGGAGAGCTCAATCGCGGCAGTGTGGTTCAAGACCGACGGATTCAGCAGGCCGAACATCTTGCGGAGTATGTTCAGAATTCGGTGGCGGCGCAGGCCACTGAAACAATTCAGGCTTCCGCGGACACAACAGAACAGATTGCCGCGCTTCAGCAGGACGCGCTCAAAGCCGCGGTCGTATCCATGGAGCGCAAGGGCGGTGAAGAGCTGTTCGCCATGGATGTCATGCTCTATCAGCGCATGGCCCAGCTTTCATGGGGACCGGTAGGCTGGCTGGTGGCGATCTGGTCAAAGCTGCTTTCGTGGGGCAGCGGAGCATTAGGCGTGCTCCGCATCGGCAGTCCGGTGATGCAGGCATGGGGCGCTATCTCGTCCGCGGTCAAGCACAAGAAGACCACCCAGGCGATCGACCAGGCATCGGACAGCCAATGGGTCGAAGACGCCTTACGCGAATACCGGGCCGCGTTGAATCGCCAATGGCCCGACATCGCCGACACCCTCATCCACGCAGGTTTCAGCCGCGAGATTCTGGCAAAAGAGAACATCTCTCCCGATCTCGACGAGCTCCGACACCGGGTCGCATCGGCCTGGGTGCATTCATTAACGGAAGCCATCGAGAAAACCGCGCAGGCCCTCAGCCACAGCTCGCTTCAACTGATTCTGAATCTGCCGTTCATTGTCATCGGCGGGAAGGTCGCCTACACCTGCATCGTCTCCTTCCTTGCGTCGAACTATCTGGCGGATGACTACTTCCGGCACGCCCTCTTCACGCTGTTGCTAGTATGGATACTGCCTTTCATCCTCCTGCAACTGCTGGTCAAATTCGCAGGCGGCATCCGCATGCTGCGGAGGGCGATGACGGTTCTCCTTCCACGCCTGGGCGGTGTGTCAGAAGAAAGCCCCATCGAGAAGGAACTGAAAGCACTGGAAGCGTTGGCTGGTTGAACCGTTGGGAGCTTTCAGAAATTTAAGAAGACAGGCTGACACATTCCTTCCTAAGAAGTCGATTCTGAACACTCCTCGCCCCGAAGGGGCCAAACATGTCAGCCCGGGGCACCGCCCTGGGTTCAGATGAAGATGTGTGCCTCAGCCCTGAAGAGGCGTCACAAAATGCTGAGCCTTAACAATCCTGTTCTCATCAGGTCCGACCGCCTTAACACGTATCCGCTAACTAACCCAGTGCCCTGTTCACAGCTTCGAGCAAGTTGTCGGCATCAAATGGCTTCTCCAGATAATCCACGGCGCCAAGCCTGAAAGAATGAATCACCGTCGTGGTGTCATGAGTGGTCGACATCATGATGACAGGTAGATTCGGCTGCCGTTCTCTAATGTGTGCGAGCAGTTCCAGACCGGGCATGCGTTCCATGTTCAGGTCGATCAGAGCGAGATCGAATCTGACGTTTCCGAACGATTCGTTCGCCTCGATCGGATCGAGAAAGACATCCACTGACATCCCCTTTCCCTCCAGGCTGTGCTGGATCTTTTCCAACTGTTCCGGGAGGTCATCCACCACCAGAATGGAAGGGGCTTTATCTGACAGCCTCGCCAGGCCGTTGGCTTCGCGCATCTCCAGAATGGATTCGGACAGATCTTTCTGCGAGATAGACGGCTCGATATTGGTCTCCGTGCCCAACACTTTTCTGATGGCCGAAAGCGAAGCGCGCCGGCAAACCTCTTCAATCTCCGCACCGGAGAGACCGTCGAGAAGCTGCTCGACGAAAAGCCAGTCGATGTTGTGTTCCATCGGCCTCCCCTTGAGATGGATTTCCACGATCGCTTTGCGCGCTCTGGCATCGGGCAACGGCACCTCGATTATTTTATCGAAGCGCCCGGGACGTTTAAGCGCGGGGTCGATCGCATCGGGGCGGTTGCTCGCCGCGAGGCAGAAGATGCCTTCCGAAGGAGAGAAGCCATCCATCTCGACCAGCAGTTGCGAGACGAGCCGGTTGTTGTGCTGATTCTGCGCGTCCGCGCCCCGGACAGGGGCGAGCGCATCGATCTCGTCCAGGAAGACAATGCAAGGCTGAACCTGCCTGGCCTGCTCAAACATGTCACGGATATTTCGTTCCGATTCGCCCAGGTATTTCGAAACGAGTGAAGGCCCGTTCACCACGATGAAATTTACCCCGCATTCGTTTGCCGCAGCGCGTGCGATGAGGGTTTTACCTGTTCCCGGCGGACCGGCGAGAAGAATCCCGTTCGTAGGTCTGAGCCGCATTTTCTCGAAAAGCTCGGGCTTCCGAAGCGGGAGGATGATCGCGTCCTCCAACGCTTTTTTTACTTCGTCCATTCCGCCGATGTCGTCCCACCGCGTCATCGGCCGCTTCGTTGCCAGCGATTTCAGAGCGTCGGGGCGGCTATGGGCCAGGGCCTCTTCAAAATGATTGGCATGAATGACGGGGCGAGAGGCGCCCGTGCGAATTGCAGTCATACCGGCCTCCTGGCAGAGCCTGCTCAGATCCGCGCCGGTGAAGCCGTGCGTGTTTTCGGCAACAGCGGACAGGTCTGTATCGGGTGCCAGGCTCATTCGGGCCGTGTAAATCTGAAGGATCTCCAGTCGGCCCTCGGAATCTGGAACAGGAATCTCGATCTCCCTGTCGAATCGCCCCGGCCGTCTGAGTGCCGGGTCAAGATCTTCAGGCCGGTTGGTTGCCGCAATGACGATGACCCCGTCCGACAGATATATCCGGTCCATCAGATGGAGAACCTGGGTTAACAGACGATGCTCCACACTTGCAGAATCTGCCCCGTTGGAACCAATCGCCTCAATCTCATCAAGAAAGATAATCGAAGGCGCCTTCTGGTGAGCCTGATCGAAAAGTGCCTGAAAGTTAGGCGCGTTCCCGTGGGCATGGGCAGCAAGCATTGAAGGGCCGTGAAGCGGGAAAAAGCTCGCACCGCATTCTTCGATGAGCGTCTGCACGACGAGTGATTTTCCGCAGCCCACCGGCCCGTGCAGCAGTATCCCGCCCGGCGGCCGAATTCCGAGCCGCCGATACATATCCGGAAATCGCAGCGGATGAACGACGGCTTCCTGCAGCTTGATGAGCTCGGACGCAAGCCCTCCGACCCTGGAAAAGCCAATGTAAGGATCTCTGACCGAAGGGTGGGTGTGGGGCACACCAGCGACTACCTCGACCTGGTTGCCATTCGCGCCTTCTACCTCACGCGTTGAAAGGATGACCGCCGCCGGTCCGAGTTCTTCTCTGATCCTCGTAACGGCCTCCGGCAGACTGGCGGCAACATAGATCTTCTGAGTTTGAGAATGGCTCATTCTGTTGCTTCGGCTGATGGGCAGCGACAATACTAAACTTGGCAATTGAATCAAAGATACGGAGAAAACAACCGGGCGGGCAACAGCCGCGCTGATGAAGAAAAGCGTCGCTGCCGGTCTCGTATCGAAAGGTTCCGGTTCCTGATAGCGCGATCATTTCAAGGATGCGCTTCCATGTAGCTCTTCAAAAGAATCTGTGCGGCCATCCGATCTACGGCGCCTTTCTCACGCTGTTGCTTCTTCGTCAGACCTGCTTTGCCGAGGATCTCCTCGGCCTCCCAGGAGGTCAGGCGCTCGTCCCACAACTCGACCGAAAGATTGGCTGCTGCCTCGAGCTCTTCGGCGAAAGATTCGACTTCGTCCGTCATCTCACTCTTTGTGCCGTCCATATTCAGCGGGTGGCCGAGAACGATTTTGTGCACTTCCTTTTCCTTGATGAGCTCACCGATATGCGCCAGGAGCTCTGCGCGCGAGGCAGGACGCTGAGTCTCTAAAGGCTGCGCAGTGATCCCCAGCGCGTCGCTGATCGCAAAACCGACGCGGCGCCGACCGTAATCAATGGCAAGGATACGACCACTCAGAGGTATTCCTCCAATCCGCGCTCTTCGATTCGTTCCACAATCTTCTTGACGTTTTCAGCATCGTCCTTGCGGCACACCAGGGTGGCATCTTTTGTTTGGACGATGATCAGATCCTCCACGCCGAATGTGGCGACGAGGTGTCCCGGCTCGGCCGCAACAATGCAGCCACTAGTCTCGATGGCTTCATGAGAGCCGACCGCGGTGTTACCCGACTCGTCGGGTTTGTGGTGATTGGGCACAGCTTTCCAGGAGCCAACGTCGTCCCAGCCGAATGTCGCTTCCACCACCTTCACTTGCGCGGCACGCTCCATCACGGCTTTGTCGATAGGCAGCTTCTTGATACTGCTGTATTCGGTGACCAACACCTCCTCCGCATTGTCAGAACCGAAGCTGTCTTCGATACGTTTCAGCGATGCATGAATTTCCGGTTCATGCTGTTCCAGCTCGCTCAGGATGGTCGACGTCTTCCAGACAAACATCCCGCTGTTCCAATAATAGTCGCCGCTCTCGGCCCATTGCGTGGCGATGTCCGGGGCCGGCTTCTCTTCGAATCGTGCCACCTGGTAGCTGCCGGCGTTTTCCGCTTCCTCACCTCGGTGGATGTAACCGAAACCTGGATTCCCCCAGGTCGGTGGAATGCCAAAGATGACAAGTGTCTTGCCATCCGCAGCCAGTGACTCTGCAAGCCTGACGTTTTGCCAGAATTCGGATTTCGGCTGGATGACATGATCCGCAGTCACCACCAGCATGGTGGCGTCCGTGTCTCCGCTGCGCGCCTTCACATGAATCGCACCGAGCCCAACCGCCGCCGCGGTGTTGCGCGCCTGCGGTTCGGCGATGATGTTTTCAGGCGGAAGCTCCGGCAACTGCTCACGGGTCATCGCGACTTGTTCGCCGATGGTGACCACCAGGGTCCGCTCGAGAGGCACTTCGCCTTCGAGCCGTTCGAGCGTCTGTTGGATCATGGTCTTATCGCCCGCAATGGCGATGTGATGCTTGGGGCGCGACTTCCTGCTGCGGGGCCAAAAACGTGTGCCGGAACCTCCGGCCATGATGACGGCATATAACATATGGTTGATGGTTAATGGTTGATGGTTGATGCCCGAGCTTCAGACCTTCTGCTGCAATACAAACTCGGTGATCTCCGGACGCACGTTGAATCTGACCTGGGCCAGGTAGCCCAGGCCGGCATTGATGTAGAGGCGTCTTCCGCCTTCCAGAGCGAACTCTCCACGAGAATATCGACTGTTCTGGACGGGCAGGATCGGCGGCGACAGAAACGGAGGTTTACATTGGCCCCCGTGTGTGTGGCCGGAGAGTATCCATCCCTTGTAGTCACCCCACAATGGCAGGTCAACCACGTCCGGATTGTGGCACAGGACCAGCCCGGCGCGGTCAGCATCCACGCGCGACATCACGGCCTCTGCGTCGAAGTTCGGCCCCCAGTAATCGTCCATCCCCGCTATCTGCAATCCCTGCCATTCGTGGATCTCATTTCTGAGAATGCGCATGCCCAGAGCGTTCAAAGAAGATTCGAGATTATTCCCGATGCCCTCGTCAGACCAGCCGTTGCCGTAGTCGTGATTTCCGAAAATACCGACGCACTTCTTGAGCGTATCGCCGAGGCTTTCAATGGTGTGGACTGCCTTCGTTACGCTCTCTTTGTCTTGATACGTCAGGAAGTCGCCAGTAATCACGAGCAGGTCGGGGAGCAAGCCCGCCACTCTGGTGAGCATCTCCTTCATATAGGCATCATCCACGATCGGCCCGATATGCAGATCGCTGATCTGCACGATCCGTTTGCCAGCCAGATCCACAGGCAGATTCCGGATCGGGAGATTTCTTCTTATGACCTTCACCCAGTGAGGCTCAACCTTGATGGTATAGAAAGTCGTTCCCGCTGCGGCAGCGATGGTGCCCATCACCACGCGCCGAATGAATTTCCTGCGATTCATGGGAAGCAGATCTGAGGGGAAGTTCAAGCCACAGATAGAATAGGACAGTGACCGGTTTCTTTCAGCCGCTGAAGCGGATCACTACGAACGTTCCCCTACCTCTGCACGCGGCCCGAACCTGAACCGCCGGCCAGAGCTTCAACTTCATCGGCCGTTACCAGGTTGCAGTCCCCGGGGATGGTGTGCTTGAGGCAGCTTGCGGCGACCGCGAAGTTGATGGCGTCGGCAGCGCTCTTTTCGGAGATGAGCGCGAAGATCAGGCCGGCCGCGAAGCTGTCTCCTCCGCCGACCCGGTCGACGATGTGGGTGATGTCGTAATCGCGGGCGATGTGCATCTCGTTTCCGTCATAAAGCAGGCCGCTCCAGGTGTTGTGAGAGGCGTTGATGCTGCCGCGGAGGGTGATGGCGACCTTCTTCAGGTTGGGAAAGCGGCCCGTCAGCTCGTCGCAGACATGCTGGTAAGCGGAGGCTGATACTTTGCCGCCTTCGACATCCACCTCGGGCGGCTTGATGCCGAATACCTTTTCCGCGTCCTCTTCGTTCCCGATGGCCACGTCAACGTATTGCACGAGGCCGGGCATGACTTCGGATGCGGGCCTGCCGTAGTTCCAGAGTTTCTTGCGGAAATTCAGATCGGCGGAGATTGTCAGCCCTGCCTCCTTTGCGGCCCGGCACGCCTCCAGGCAAGTGTCCGCCGCGGATTGGCTGATGGCGGGCGTGATTCCTGTCCAATGAAACCAGGTCGCGCCTTCGAAGGTGGCGGCCCAATCAATGTCTCCCGGCTGGACCTGGGAGATGGAGGATTCAGAACGGTCGTAAACGACCTTCGAGGGCCTCTGAGACGCACCATTTTCCAGAAAGTAGATTCCAAGCCGGTTGCCCTGCCAGGCCACGTGTGACACGTCAGCGCCGGCGGCCCGGACGGCACTGGCGGCGCAATGGCCGAGGTCATTGTCGGGCAGGCAGGTGACGAAGCTCGTGTGCAGCCCGAATCCGGCGAGCGAGACGGCTACGTTTGCTTCGCCGCCTCCATAGGTAACGTCAAAGGACTGGGCCTGCACGAAACGCTGAAAGCCCGGCGGCGAAAGGCGGAGCATGATTTCTCCGAAGGTGACGACTCTAGACATTGCTATCTCCATGGGTGTCGGGTTTCGTGCAAGTCTACTGCGCTGACGCGCATTTCACGCAATAGAGCTTGCTGTTCACGTATTTCGCCTCGCCGCTGGTGACATCGCTCATCATAATGATCTCCTTGCATTTCGAACACACGGACACCTGGCCGAAGAGCGAATCTTCGCTCACAAAACCGCTCAGGTTGGCTGGAGCGTTCTCATCATCATCTTCAGAGCTCATGTCCGGCTGTGGGGACGGGCTGGAATCGTCGTCAAGGCTGAGCTCCGCGTCGGAGAAATCAGGCGCGGGCGCTGGCTCAGGTGCGGCTGGCTCGGGCGGTGGTTCTGGGCTCTGGGTTGGCTTGCCGGTCCTTGGGGCTGGCGGAGCGACGTCGTCCAGCAGCTCCATTTCATCTCCCTCTGAAGGAAGTGGCATAGGTTTTTCAAATTCGGGCCTTCGGATGACCGATGTCTTCTGGCCGCCTATGGCATCAGGTATTGGGTTTCCACGAGTGGGAGCGGCAGGGCCGGAGGTCTTGACCAACCTGACCTTGACGGTGTAATTGCGTTTGGAACTACTATCCAGTTTGCCCAACGAATCATCGAGTTGGATGCTGCTCACTTTGCCTCCCTCGACCAGGATCTGTCCGAGAGTGCTTTGGGCTTTACGGTTGCGCTCCTGGGCGAGCTCGTTCAGCGCATCCTTGGCCTCTTTGGGGCTGAGCAGCCCCCGCTGAACGAGAAGCTCGGCCAGTTGGTAAGCATCTTCTGAAACGGCCATCACGAAGAATTTGAAATCCACCTTTCCGATTCTCACCGAATCGCCCGCCGAGACAGTTCCCTCAGCCACTTTTTCTCCATTGATCCTGCAGCCGTTCGAGCTGCCCTTGTCTCGGAGTATGAAGCCCTTGCCTCTGGCTTCGATGGTGCAGTGTTGCCTCGATATGGTTTCGTCAGGCATCACGATATCGTTGTCGCTCAGGCGGCCGATAGTGGTAATACCGTTGACCGCCACGGAGAACCTCTTTGCTTTGAATTTGCCTTCCTGGCCGACGAGGACAGACGAGCGGCTCGAAATCTCGGCCGGTGCCGGCGGGGCCGCGGCTGCGGGTCGTTCGACGAGCGTCGCCGGCATGTCTTCGGGCAAGATGGGCGCGGGCTGGTTCAGTGTGGCGGGCATGCTGAGTGACTGCACATCCATGAGGATGGTCTTCATGTTCTGCGGCCGGCTGTCGGGATCTTTCTGGATCATGCTCATGATGAGGCTGCAGATCGCATCGGGCAGGTCCGGCCGGCATTCTTTGATGGATACAGGCGGGTCTTTGGCATGCTTCAGGATTACGATCATGGGCGATTCGCCCTGGAACAGGAAACGCCCGGTCAGGCAGTGAAAGAAGGTTGCTCCGAGTGAGTAGATGTCGCTTCGAGCATCCAATGGCGTGTCGTTCATCACCTCGGGCGGTATGTAGTACGGGGTACCGGCCACGTCTTGCGAGCCGCTGACTCCGCCTTCGGCCCAGACCGCAAGACCGAAGTCTGTCAGCTTTACGGAGTTTCTTGCATCGAGGAGCATGTTCGCCGGTTTAATATCGCGGTGGATGATCCCGTTTTCGTGAGATTCCACGAGGGCTTCACATGCCTGGGACATCAGGTCCAGCCAGAATCCTGTATCCGTGATCAGATCGCCCTTCAAGAGCCGATCGAGACTGTTTCCTTTAACATACTCCATCACGATGTAATACAGTCCGTCCTCCTCGCCCGCGCCATACACGTCGACGATATTGGGATGGTGGAGGCGGGCCGCCATCTTTGCTTCCTGCAGGAAACGGCTGACGTAGTCTCTGCCGCGTTTCACCTGCTGCGGTGCCAGGATTTTTACCGCGACCTCCCTATCGAGGGGCTCTTGAATTGCTTTGTAAACCACGCCCCTACCGCCCACTCCCAATTGCTCGGTGATCCGGCAATTCCCGACCTGAAATCCAGCTGATAGTGAATGCGGGTCTGGAGATCTCATAGCGAACTACCTGACAGACAGCCCTGATGGCCGCCAGACTATCAGTTTCAGAATGAATTGAAATAGGGCTTTGGCACAAAAAAAGGCTTCCCGGATGGGAAGCCTCTAACGGACAGGAAGTTCTTTGTTACTTAATCTTTGACTTGGCTTTCTGTACTGCCTTGGCCAGCTCATCAATGCTTGCCATATTCACCAGGTTCAGTTTCTTGCCGTCTGGGTCCACAAATAGAAGAGTGGGCAGAAGCTGCACGTCATATTTCTTATAGATCAGCGCGTTGACCTGCTCATCCGCATCGACTTTAACGATGACGATGCCTTTGAGAATATCTTTTGCCTTTTTATTGCCGAACGTGACACGGTCCAGCTCTTTGCACGCGCCTCACCACTTGGCGGTGAAGTCGAGCATCATCAACCGTTTTTCTTTCTTTGCCGTCAGAATGGCGGTCTTCACATCTTTTGCCCAGGGCAGGTCGGACCCGTCTGCGCTCTTGTGAGTCAGCAGGGCAAGCACGGCAACCCCACCGAGAGCGATCATTGCTGTCTTACGCATTTCAATCACCTCATTATGTTGGATAGTAACTGCGGGTTAGTCGGACAAGTCGAAGATCTATTTCTTATCTCGTCGCGATAGCATTGTCTACGCTGGCAAGATGCGCGCAAACATACCCCATCAGTCCATATCGATTCCCGCGGCCACCATCTGTTCTCTGGCCTTTGCCACCAGCGGGCTGTCGGGGTTGGCCCGCTTGAGCCCCTTGAAATACATCCTGGCCATCTCCGGTTTTTTGTTAAGGATGAACTGTTTGATAAAGGTGTAATTTCGTAGGGCGGTCTTCTCCGCCTTAGTGGCAGCCACTGCCGTTCCCCCACTGCTGCCGGTCGACGTCTTAATGAAATCCAGTGAGTGGGCTTGAACCGAGCCATCCGAATAGCCGACTCCAAGCATCCTGCCAGAAGGTGCCGAGGCGATGGTTGTGATCTGCGTTCCGGCTTTGGAATTTATGGTTTTCTTGATTTCCACTCCGAGCACTTTGGAAATCTGGATGACTTCCACCTGCTTCCCGCTTTTCACCACTGCGAGGTGACCGCTCGATCCGCAGAATTGCACGGATCGCTGGCCCCGTTGTGCGGCAGGGGCGCCGGAGTAGGAAAACTTGGCTTTCTCCTCACCGCTGCTGCTATCCACCAACACGATTTGGCCTCGCTCGGCGGGCACAAAGGCTACAAGGATGCCGTCCGGGCTGATGTCATAACCTGAGTATTCGAAGGGCGCCTCGAATTCGCCGCCTGCTTCCAGGCTCGGAAGCTTGATGGATAGAAACTTTCCCTCCGCATTCCTGGCCAGCAGCTTTGTGCGGCTGATGCGAATCGTGCTGGTCTCGAGGGCCACCTCTGCGGAAGAAGCCATCCGGCCCTGCTTCAGATCCCATATTTTGATTTTGCCTTCATGGACCTCGATACATCTGTTGTCTCCAATGGGTCTGAAGAAACCTTTGAAATCGGGAAGCTTCCGCAGAGTAGCGGTGGTCAGCGGATCCCACACCTTGGCGCCTGTTTCGCTCTCGGCCGACACCACAGCTCCGTCCGATAAAAAGGCCGCCCCGACCACTTTAGACTGATGGCCCTGGTATGACCGGATGAGGCGGGATTTGGATGCATGCCAGATGTTTACTTCTGCGCTGCTCGAGGCGACGCTTGAAAGAAACTTGCCGTCGTCTTTGAACACAAGATCCGCAACCGGTCCGGAGTGCTTCTTCGGCTGCTCATCCTTAACGCCGAGCAGGTCAGATCGATCGAAATCGACAACTTCGACCACCTTCTCCGCGGGCACCCAACCTACAATGTCACCATTCGGAGTTTTGAGGATCACCTTGGCCCGGCCTTCCTCTACCTTTTTCTGGATCATCGGCTGGCCCTGCCTGACCTTCATTTTCTTGTTCGCGTCTTCGATTTCCAGTTGATCCTCGGTTGCGACTACGATGCGGTCCTGCGAGATCTTTTTCTCAACCGCGTTCAATGCCTTATCCACATCCTCCTCGGATACGCCGACTTTAGTGAGCCCCTTCTTGACCAAAACTTTGCCTTCCCGGATAGCGCCTGCGATTCCAACCAGTCGTGTGCGATTCCAAAACCAGTATCCGCCGTAAAGGAATGTCCCCAGCATCAACAGGGCCGCGATCTTGAAGATGGGCAGCTTACGTTTGGGCCCCTTTGCCGCGCCACTCTTTGCCGCTCCGCCTATTTTTGTGCCACAGGTGGGGCACCGCTGAAAGGTGGCAACGACGGGGCCGTGGCATTTCGGACAAGTGCTAGCCTCCTGCTCCGGTTCATCGCTGAATTGGACCGGTTCAGCTCCGGTAGAGGGTGCGGGCGTATCCAGGCCCATTTCCATGTCATCGACGCTCTGCAGGGGAGTGCCGGCAGTGGCCGAGGTGGTCGCAGGTCTGTTGACATCGATCCCTTCCAGCATGTCATCATCAAGGCCAGGCGCGCTGCTTGTGGCGGGAGGAGAATCGGCGAGACCAAGGCTCATGTCGCCTGCAGCTTCTTCTGCACTGGTAATTGGGTCGGCGAAACCAGCATCATCGGGGAGTGTGGTTCGCGGCTTGGAGACATCGATGCCCGCCAGCGACATGTCGTCATCCGCCGCCGGCTGCGGCCCGCTGCCTGTGGTCGCTGAAGTATCGAGCGACAAGCCCATGTCATCTGCCGCGGGCTGCGCGGGTGCTTTTCCGCTCATTGGCTCGAGCGCGGAAGTGGCTGGCTTTTGGGCGCCTGTTTTCGGTTCGAGCGCGCCCGTCCCTTTGCTGATGGGTTCGAGCGCACCGGTGCCTTTGGTCACGGGCTCGAGTGCGCCCGTGGCGCCCGTCTTCGTTTGAGAGTCAGCGGCCACCTTTAATGCCGGGGCGCCGGGTTTCGCGGGTGTCAAGAAACGCCGCCGGCATTTGGCGCATTTCACCTTCTTACCGGCAAGGCTCGCGCCCAGCTTGAATCGCTGCCCGCAGTCTTCGTACGGGCAAGTTATTCGAATTTTGTCATCGGGCATCTGCCAGCACCCTCAGTTTCGGCCCTGAAAAAGGATCTGACGCTCCCAGGCATCAAATGACTAACACCTGAATTGAGCGATTCTTGAAGACCCCATTGGGATGAACCCAATGGGGTCTTCAAGAATCGCTCAATTCAGGTAACAAACAATTCCCCTCCCAACCGGGATGGGGAATGATACTTACACTAAGAGTTCAGGTAAAGCTTATTTAAATCGCCTTGCACATTTTATTGTTACGAAGCTGTTACGCGGGATCGGGCAAAGCCATGTTACGCTTGGCAGCGAACTGAAAACAACCATCAAATCATGGAGGTCGTCATGAAGTCTCTCTTAACCGCCCTTGCAGCCATCTGGTTTCTGCTGCCGCAGTTGGCAGCCCAGAATCTCACATCCAGCGCTCGCCGTGCGTGGGCCTCGCACATCGTCGTGCCGCAGACCCGTTCATTTTCCGTTCGACCCCAACCGGCTCGGGTGCTGATTACCGGCGTCAACGTGGGCGTGGTCATTGTCGAACAGGCCGCCAC
Organism: Planctomycetota bacterium; assembly: GCA_030740295.1. The sequence goes on along the minus strand of JASLXP010000375.1, from coordinate 21,419 downwards.
CACGACCATGGAAATCGCGCTCAGCAACCCGACCAATCAGCGGCTCGAAGCAGAGATGGTCGTGCCCGTTCCTGATGGAGCGGTAATAAAAGGCCTCGATTTCCAGGGCAATGCCAAGGCGCCGACCGCGCAGCTCCTCCGAAAGGAAGAGGCGCGTAGGATCTACAATTCCATCGTCGCGCAGGTGAAAGACCCGGCCCTGCTGGAATTCATCGGTTTCAATCTGATCCGTTCGAGCGTCTTTCCGGTCGAGCCACGGGGCACGCAAAAGATTCGGCTGACCTACGAAAACCTCCTTCCAGCGGATGCCAATCGAATTGATTACTACCTGCCCCGCAGCGAGTCCCTCGCTTACCGCGTTCCGTGGAATGTCTCGGTCTCCATCAAATCCAAGAAGCCGATCTCGACGGTTTACTCGCCCAGCCATGAGATCGACTTTGTGCGGAAGGGGCCCAATCTCATGGCTGCGAAAGTCGTGCAGACCGCGACGACCGAGCCCGGCCCGTTTCGGCTTTCATACCTGTTGGATAAGGCCGGTGTGACCGCCTCGCTGATGGCCTATCCCGATCCCAAGATCGGCGGGGGCTATTTTCTTCTCCTGGCGGGGCTGCCCGCGAGCCCCAAGGTTGTCCAGAACAGAATCCGCCGCGAGGTCACTCTTGTCATCGACCGCTCCGGCAGCATGAATGGCGAAAAGATCAAGCAGGTGCGCGAGGCGGCGATGCAGGTCCTCGGCGGGCTCGAAGACGGGGAGGCATTCAACATCATCGTTTACAACCAGGCAGTCGAATCTTTTTCGGCGCAGCCGGTCATCAAGAGCGACGCCACCATTACCGCGGCCCGGCGTTACCTCAAGAGCGTCTACCCGCGGGGAGGCACGAATATCCACGACGCGCTGGTCGAATCGCTCAAACAGAAACCAATCGAAGACACGCTGCCGATCGTCCTGTTTCTCACGGACGGCCTGCCGACCATCGGAGAGACCGCGGAAAAGGTCATTCGTGAAACCGCGGTCAAATCCAATCCGTTCAACAGAAGAGTTTTCACCTTCGGCGTCGGCGTCGATGTCAACACCCCGCTTCTCGAAAACATTGCATCGCAGACGCGGGCTACCACCACCGTTGTGCTGCCCAAAGAAGACGTCGAAGTAAAAGTCGGCCAGGTCTTCAAACGTCTTTCGGGCCCGGTGCTCGCATCGCCCACCCTCTCGCTGACCAAAAGTGGCAAGCCCGATCTCGGCCGCATTCGCGACCTTATCCCAAACAAGCTGCCCGATCTTTTCGAGGACGACCAACTCATCCTGCTCGGCCAGTACATCGGCAACGAGCCGCTGAAATTCAAGCTCGAAGGAAATTATTTTGGCAAGAGGCGGACCTTTGAATTCGACTTTGGCCTGGAGCGCGCCACAACAAAAAACGGCTTTGTGCCGCGCCTGTGGGCCAGCCGGCAGATCGGCATTCTGCTCGATGCCATCCGTATGGCCGGCGCCAACGGCGGCCCGCTGCCCATCCATCAGGCCAGCAGATTAGATCCAAAAATTAAGGAACTTGTAGACGAGGTCGTCCGTCTTTCTACAGAGTTCGGCATCCTGACCGAATACACCGCATTCCTGGCACGTGAGGGAACGGATTTGAAGAATAAGGAAAGAATTCTCAAACAAGCCGAAGGCAATTTCGTCCGCCGCTCCCATGGCAATAGATCAGGCATCGGTTCATGGAATCAGGATTACAATCGCCAGCTTCAGAAAGGCCAGAAGAGCCTCAACATCAGCAACGGCTATCTCGACCAGAATCTCAAGCGAGTCGAGATCACCAGCGTCCAGCAGGTCAACGACTTGTGCTTTTATCGCAAGAACGGCCGCTGGGTAGACAGCCGGGTCGTCGATAAAGACGAAAAGGCCAAGCCAGAAAAGGTCATCGAATTCGGCAGCAAAGAATTCAACGACCTCACCGCCACTCTCGCCCAGCAGGGCCGCCAGGGCAGTGTCTCGCTGCGGGGCGATATTCTGCTGTCCATCGACGGCAAATCGGTGCTCGTAAGGAATGCGCCCTTCGCAAACCTGAAAAAGGCAAAAGTAGCCAAGTAATCGTCCTCCCCTATCCCCAAGGAAAACAGTCATGAGAGTCTTTTCATGCATCGTCGCCATCGCTTTTGCCTTAAGTTGTCCGGCCCACGCGGACAAGCAACAGCCAACCCAGGTGAATGAACAGCCCAAGGTTGAGGTCGTCTTTGTGCTCGACACCACTGGCAGCATGAGCGGCCTTATCGCAGCGGCCAAAGATAAAATCTGGGCCATCGCAAACACCCTCGCCACCACCAAACCCACGCCCTACATCAAGCTCGGCCTCATCGGCTACCGCGATCGGCGCGACGCTTATATCACCAAACGATTCGATCTGTCTGACGACCTGGATGCCATTTACAAAGAGCTGATGGCGTTCCAGGCCGGCGGCGGCGGTGATACTCCCGAAAGCGTCAATCAGGGACTGCATGAAGCGGTCGCGGATATCAGTTGGAGCAAAGATCCCAAGACCTACCAGGTCATCTTCCTGGTCGGCGATTGCCCGCCTCACATGGACTACAAGGACGACGTCAAGTATCCGGAAACCTGCCAGCAGGCGGCCAAGGCAGGTCTGATCATCAACACCATCCAGTGCGGCAGCAATGGGGGCACCGAGCCTGTCTGGCGCGATATCGCCAAGCGCGCTGAAGGCAATTACTTTCGAGTCGAGCAATCCGGCGGCGCCATCCTGCCGACTACGCCCTTTGATAAAAAGCTCGCCAAACTGGCCAAAGACCTCGACACCACACGCGTCTATTACGGCACACAGAAGGAGATCAAGACCCGCCTCAAGAAAGACGAGGTCGCCAAAGAGATCTACAGCAAGGCATCCGTCGAATCCCAGGCACGGCGCAGCGTCTTCAACGGAAGCGCTGCCGGTGCATGGAATTTCGCGGGTAACAACGAGCTCATTAACGACATCGTGAACGGCAAGGTAATGCTCGAAAAGATCAAGAAAGAGAAACTGCCTGAAAACCTGCAGAAAATGTCCGCCAAAGAGCAGAAGGAATTCTGCGAGGCCAAGTTGAAGAAACGCCAGGACATTCAGAAACAGATCCATGCCCTCGACGCCAAACGCCAAAAGCACCTGGAAGACCTCGTCGCCAAGACCAAAGAAGATCCCAAGCTCGATAATGGCATCTTCAAGTCCATCCAGGGCCAGGCCGCCAAGAAGGGCATCAAGTACAACAAGATCTCTCGTTAACCCCTGAACCACCGACCACTGCAAAGGAGAACTATCATGAAGCAGTTCCTCGCCATCACCTGTCTGCTGGCAGTAAGCCGTTGGGCAAACGCCGCCGAAGTCAAAACCACCGTCGCCGCACAGAAGGGCCCGACCATCCAGGTCGCCATTTTGCTCGACACCAGCGGGAGCATGTCCGGCCTCATCGAACAGGCCAAGACCCAGCTCTGGAAAGTCGTCAACGAATTCGCCCTCGCCGAACAGAACGGCAAGCGCCCGGACCTGCAGGTTGCGCTCTACGAATACGGCAAGAGCTCAATACCGGCCTCCGAGGGTTACATCCGCATGATCGTTCCGCTCTCTACCGACCTCGACAAGGTTTCCGAACAACTCTTCGCGCTCCGCACGAACGGCGGCGACGAATACTGCGGCAAGGTCATCAAGGCCGCGTCGGAATCGCTGTCATGGAGCAAAGGCGCCAAGGACTACAAAGTCATCTTCATCGCGGGAAACGAGCCCTTCACCCAGGGCGACGTCAACTACAAGGACGCGTGCAAAATCGCCATCTCCAAAGGCATCATGGTCAACACCATCTTCTGCGGCCCTATGGCGCAAGGCATCTCAACACACTGGAAGGACGGCGCACTCCTTGCTGACGGTTCTTACATGAACATCGACCAGAACAAGCAGGTCGTCGCCATCGCCGCCCCGCAGGATAAAGAGATCGGCCAGCTCGGCCTCGAGCTCAACAAGACCTACATTCCCTTCGGCGCCCAAGGCGAGAAAAACAAGAAGCGACAGGAGGAGCAGGAAGCCAACACCAAGTCAGCCGGCCAGGGCAGCTTTGTCCAGCGCCAGGTATCCAAGGCATCTGGCTACTACCGCAATGCATCCTGGGATCTCGTCGACGCGTGTAAAGATGGCAAGGTAGATCTCAAAAAGCTCAAGAAGGAGGACCTCCCTGCCGATCTGCAGAAGCTCACCGAAGAGGAGCTGGGCAATTACGTGAAGGAGAAGCAGGCCACCCGCGCCAAGATCCAGAAGCAGATAAACGATCTCAATACAGCGCGCCGTACTTACATCGCAAAAGAGAGCAAAGCCCTCGCCGCAAAAAAAGGTGAGGACACCCTCGATGCAGTTATGATCAAGACCGTCCGCGAACAGGCTGAAAAGAAAGCTTATACTTTCAAGTAGGAAGAAGACAGGAGGGATGGATTAATGGGAAGCTGGAGCAATGGAGATGGCCTCCATTGCTCCAGCTTCCATTCTTCCGCTCTTCCATTTCTGCATTCTTCCATCAACCGTCAACCATCAACCATTCCTCATGAGCCGCATCCTTGTCATCGAAGACGACCCATCCATCCGCCAGGGCATAGTTGATGCGCTTGAATTCGATGGCTTCCAGACCCTCGAGGCCGCCGAAGGCCACAAGGGGCTCGAACTTTCCCTCAAGTGCGATTACGACCTGCTTCTGCTCGATCTGGTTCTGCCGGGCATCGAAGGACTCGACATCCTTCGCGAGATCCGCAAGCTGCGGCCGACGCAGCCAGTGATCATCCTCACGGCTCGCGGCGCGGAAAACGATCGCGTCCAGGGCCTTCGTCTGGGCGCGGATGATTACGTGGTGAAACCGTTCAGTGTGAAAGAACTCCTAGCCCGCATCGATGCCGTCATACGACGCAGCCCGGAACGCCCCGTCGAGGTCGAAGAAATAGAATTCCCCGGGGGCCGTGCCGATCTCAATCGCTGTGAAGTTCAATTCGAAGATGGCGAAAGCGTGGCGTTGTCCGAGAAGGAAATGGAGGTCCTCACCTATCTCGCCCGCAACGCCGGCCGCGCCATCTCACGCGACGAAATCCTCACCCGTGTCTGGCGCATCAGCACCCGCGGCGTCGAGACCCGCACCATCGACATGCACATCGCCCGCCTCCGCGAAAAACTCCGCGACAGCAAGCAGGACCCCAAAGTCATCCTGACCGTCCGCGGCAAAGGCTACATGCTCGCTACGCCCTCGGCGTCAGCCATCAACCATTAACCATTCTTCCCATGAGTCGCCCCTGGCAAATCTGGGTCGTTGCGGGCATCTGTCTCGCCATCGGTGTGGCAGCCATGAGTTGGACGAGCTTCACGGTTCTTCGGCTCGATCGCGCCGAGACTGAGGCCCGTGCTAACGCCCGCCTCGAAGAGAGCATCCGCCTGGCCCTGTGGCGTATGGATGCCTCCATGGCTGAGCTCATCGGGGTTGAAAACGCCCGGCCCCATTCCGCGTACAACTCCTTCTATCAGACCGAGCGGGCCTACACCAAGCTGTACACCGAGATTCAGAAAGGAGAAGTGCTCGTCCCTTCGCCACTCCTGGTGGGGAGAGAAGATCACATCAAACTTCACTTTCAGATCGGCCCTGATGGAAAAGTAACTTCGCCTCAAGTGCCGTCTGGAAACATGCGTGATATCGCGGAGGTCAAATATGTGAGTCACGAAAAAATCGTCGAATCAGAAAAGTCTCTGAAGCAATTCCAGAGCCTCGTGCCTTCCCCCGCGATGTCGTGTGCTGCCGCGCTTCAGACTCCCACTAACGACTTCATCGACAATATCTCTCAAGGGCAACAGGAACAGCAGGAGATAGCGAATGACACCCCCCGCCAGTGGCAGAATTTCCGGAACAACCTCGAGCTTCAGAAGCGTTCAAAATCTGCTTACGCCGGATACCGGAAACAAGCCAGCAATGACATTCAGGTCAAGCGGTCCCCCATACAGACAGGGATCATGAAACCCATCTGGATCGGCGACGAGCTCGTCTATGCCCGCAAAATCTCGCAGAACGGCAAAGACACGATTCAAGGCTTCTGGATCGACTGGCCCGGCGTCCAGAAATGGCTGCTCGATGACATCAGGGATCTGTTTGAGGAAGTCCGACTCGACCCGGTCAAGGAGACAAATCCCGCTACGCCGTTGCGAATGCTTGCCTCACTTCCCGCCAGGCTGGTGCCGGGGCAAACCGTCGTCGGCATCGATTCCAGTGATTCGCCTATCCGCTTGACACTTTTTATTGCCGCCGCGTGCCTGGCCGTCGCCACGGTCGCGGTGATCGTTTTGCTGTTTGGAGTCGTTACCCTGAGCGAGCGCCGCGGCGCGTTTGTTTCGGCCGTCACCCACGAACTGCGCACTCCTCTGACTACCTTCCGCATGTATTCCGAAATGCTCGCTGACGGAATGGTCAAGGACGAATCGAAACGCAGACAGTACCTCAACACGCTCTGTGTCGAGGCAGATCGGCTCAGCCACCTTGTCGAGAATGTTCTTTCTTATGCCCGCCTCGAGCGAGGCCGCGCCCGCGGCCAGATCGAAGAGATACAACTCTCTGAAATAGTGGAGCGCGTCAAGGAACGCCTAATCGCCCGGGCCGAGCAAAACGGGATGCTCGTTGATGTGACCGCCGAAGCGGACATGCCAAAGGTGCGCACTGATGCATCGGCCGTCGAGCAGATCCTCTTCAACCTGGTCGACAACGCGTCCAAATACGCGCAGGAGGCCGAAGACAAGACCATCCACGTTGAAACCAGCCGCAACGGCACCGCGGGCATCCTCCGCGTCCGCGACCACGGCCCCGGTATCGAAGGACCCGATGCTGCCCGCCTCTTCCAGCCTTTCACGAAGTCTGCAGCAGAAGCAGCCCACACTGCAGCAGGCGTTGGACTCGGCCTCGCCCTGTCCCGACGCCTGGCCCGCCAGCTCGGCGGCGACCTCCAACTGGAGAACGGGGGCCGGCAAGGCGCAAGTTTTGCCTTGACCTTGCCGCTCTCCGCCTCTACCAATTCAGCTTGATAACGGACGCCAGAAGGCCGTCGCGTAGCGCAGCAGAGCGCCGTCTTTCAAAGAGGCTGAACCATGCCCAAGAATTCACTCCATCAGAACGCCCTCACAATCGATTCCCACAACGACTCGATTGTCGCCCACATCCGCCGCAACATCAGTTTTGCAGGCGGTGAGGCGCCCGCAGGCCACAGCGGCACAGTCAGGTACCTGCGCGATCACATTGCCAGCGCTAATGTCCAGCTCAACTTTCCCAAAATGAAACAGGGCGGCCTGGACGCGGCCTTCTTCGCGGTGGATGTCACCAGGGCCTGGCATAATCACCTGGCTTACGCGATGGATGCACTCGGCTTCTTCCATCAGGAGGTAAAAGTACATCCTGAGGTGATTCAGATTGCCCGTTGTGCGGATGACATCGTCGATGCGAAAGACGCCGGCCGGCTCGCGGCCATCCTCGCCATCGAAAACAGCGAAGGCATCGACCGCAGCCTCAATACGCTGCATTCACTATACGAGGTCGGCGTTCGCTCCATTGGCATTACCCACAACCTGAACACCTGGGCATCCACGGGAAACGCAGAGGAACATCGCAATGCCGGGCTTACCAATTTCGGCACCGACCTCGTCAAAGAGATGAATGAGATCGGCATCATCGTTGATGTCTCGCACATAAGTGAAAGAGGCTTTTACGATGTACTGGATACCGCCACTCGCCCGATCATCGCTTCCCACAGTAACTGCCGGGCTCTCTGGGATCACCCGCGCAATCTGAGAGACGAACAGATAAAAGCCATCGCACAAAACGGCGGAGTGATCGGCGTGACTTTCGTGCGCGACTTCGTCGACGACCATGAGCCCACCTTTGAAAAACTCATTCATCACATCGATCACATCATCCAATTGGCCGGCCCGGACCATGCCGGCATCGGTTCCGACTTCGATGGAGGTGGCGACTTGATCTGTGATGCCACCCATTTGCCGTCCATCACCGAGGCCCTTCAAGAGAGAGGGCACTCAGACGAGATCATCAAGAAAGTCCTTGGCGAAAATTACTTTCGGGTATTTCAGTCTGCCTGCGGGTAACTCGGACAGTTCAAGTGCCTCGGCGGCGTGACGGGATCATTCGAGTCTCACACCAACCCATACCAGCCGTACTGTTCCTCGGGCACGTAGACGAAATTGGATCTCGCCGCGGGATACCAAGTCTCCGGGGTCTTTTCACGGTGGTCACACTTCGCCCGGACTTCCACGTAATACATCCAGTTTTCTTCGGGCACGTCATAGTCGAGGGAGGTCTGACTGGTCGTTTCCTGAAACAGGCAAACTCTACATTCCCTGTCCCCGAAGACGCTGACCTCGTATTCGATTGCCCCTCCACCTGCTTTGAGCGAGCGAGACCAGTTGAGTCGGACGCGCTGTTCCGGCAGCCGCTCCGCGGGCAGGGAATGAGGCAGCGTTGGTGGGTGCTCCTTATCCGCCCCGAGGTAGTAGGAATAAAAAGGCTCACTGCCCCACGGTCCGAAGACATAGCCCTGGATGCCGAAACCGTCTTCGCTTGTGAGCAGCTCAGGATCGAAGACGAAGCAATCCTGAGAGAATGCGTCCGCGAAATAGATATCCGCTTTCAATTCCTCTACCGTCGGCACATAGCCATCCCGGTTCGGCTGATTCGCTCCGAAAAACTTGGCGTCCAATAAATGCCAGCCGTCATCGTATTCGGCCTCGGCAACCACGTGGTGGCTGAGGCCGACGCTTCGGACAGGAATGCCGAGTGCTTCCAGCAGTCTTATAGAGATGTTGACGCCATTCCCGCAGCAGACATCGTGCGATTCAAGCGCGACGATTGGGTCGCTCGATTCAGGCTCCTGATTGGGCGTGTAATAGGTATGGCGATGGATGAACCCGCCCACACGGCGAACCCTTTCCGCGTCCGTTTCGCAGTTGCGGGTGATACTGAGAGCCAGTTCGTTCCAGTATTTGGGCGCATCGGTGTCAGCCGCGCGCCGGATCAGCTCCGCCTGCCTGCCTGGCGGATAGCGGAGAGCAGGTCCGATGAGATTTCTGGTCGCAGGTGACCACTGCTCCTGAACGATGAAAACCGAATGCGAACGTGGATAGGTCCGGCGGTATTGCGCGAGGTGCTGTTTGCGGTCGAAGTTGATGTCGTGCGGTCCGAACCCCGGCTCGTCCTTCGCCGGCTCAGATTGAAGCACGATCCAATGGCCGTATTTTCGTCCGAGCTCGCCCGGCTCAGCGAAGGGGATGATCATTCCCGTGATCGCGAATCGGTCCTCATCGGCCCATGCGTAGCACAACAGCGGGACCCCGTCAGGTTGTTCAGGCGCCGCCAGGTATTCGAAGCTCTGCAATTCAGGATCGAAAACGAGGTAGCGTTCAAGAAAGCGAAAAGGTTTGCCATCCACGCTGAGAGGGCCATCGGGAATGATGATCTTCCGCGTCTTCACATCGAGGCGGCTCTGCGCTGCATACGAGCTCAGGCAGTAATATCCCTTGCCCTGAAAGCTGAACGCTCCCCCGATAAAACCGTAAACGCTGCCGTGGTCGGGCGTGGCAACCGGATCGAGCCACTGCCTCCGGTTCATATCGAACGGCACCAATCTACCCCCACTGGAATCGGCAAAGTAGATCACGCCGTTGTGCTCGTGCCGCCCGGACAATCCGGCCTCGGGAAAGGGAGAGGCAAACTCGTCAACGAACTTCTCCGCCTTCGGGTCGAAAGTGATAATACGATTGGGATCTGACAGTGATGAATAAATGAGACCATCCGACTGTTGCGACCCACTCGCCAATTGCCCTTCGAACGGACACTGCACAGCGCGAGGCGTCGCGTCCGGTCCATCCAGGATGATCGCCCTGGATTCGGAGCGTTCGAAGAGGATCAGTTTGTCTTCCTGAGTCTTAGTGCCGTACCAGGTGATGGGCTGCTCAGCAGGGATCTCGACTCGGGTAGCCTCGCGCTTGCTCACGTCATAGACCAGGTAGAAAGGCCCATCGCCCAGAACCATGACTACTTTGCCGTGCCAGCAGAACGATTCATAGATACGGCGGCCACCCATCTCAGGCACCGGTATCTGAATGCATTCCGCGGTATCCAGATTGTGCCCTGTGAGGCGATTAGTACCGCAGCCCTCCCATAGCCAGCCATCTTCATCGGCATCGAATCCGTAGGGCCGTTCGGTCAGGATCTCATCGTGGCGATAGAGGTAGGTATCCATGGTTCGAGAGTGGTTGGGCCAACCCTGCGCATGAAAGACGCATCCGCTTGTCCCGGTTCGGGCACGTAATCCGATGGTGCCTGACATCCAGACTCGGATACCCGATTGCCACCGACTACTTTTGCAGAGACTCCAGCAGCTTCTTCTTGTTATCCAGAACGGTCTGAAGCTTGGCCGCCTTATCGGCATCGAGTTTCTTGAGCAATGCCAATTGCTCTTCTGCCGAGGAGATTCGATATTGTTTCACATACAGGTAACCCAGCAGGTAATGCGCGTCTGCGTGGCCTTCTTCCATTCGAACGGCGATTCGCAATGAGGTGACTGCTTCGGTTGTCTCTCCGAGCCGATCCTGGCAGTAGGCGCTCTGGATATGGGCCTGGGTACACTTCGGGTTGTACTTCAGAGCTTTCTTATATAAATCAAGGGCCTTCTTGAAATCCCCTTCTTCCTGCTGAATGAGGCCGCGAGCCACGTAGATCCGATAGTCACTTTTCTCTTTCTTCTGCTTGTCAATAATCTCGCGCCATGTGGGTTCTTCTTTTTCGATACCGGCCTTCTTCCGCTTTCTATCGGCCGTGGCGTCCTGGAATGGAAGCAACGCGAACAGGAAAAGCGAAGTCAGCGCATAAGCGATGGTTTTCATTGGATGCCTTCTTAAGAATGATGATTTTGGAATTTCGGATTCTATAAGGAGTCTCCACGGACAACCAGCAGAGTTGAGGAGCGGAGCTGCTTTTGGGATTCAGAATTCAGGAATCGGCATCCGGCTTGCCACTTCCTACCCTCTTGCCCTGATCCCCCTGCCTTCATATTTTTGCCTTTCATATTTCTGCCTTTCATATTTTTGCCTTTCATATTTTTGCCTTTCATATTTTTGCCCCTTTTCTGCTCCTGACATTCGCCGGAAGCCTCGTGGGCGGCGGAGGCAGCGGGCTGTCTGCCGCGGTCAGCGCGGCAGAACATGGGTGCAGTGTCGTTCTGCTCGAGAAACAGCCACAGCTTGGCGGAACAACGGGGATCGCAGTGGGGTCGTTTACGGCCAACTCGACGGCCTTCCAGACGAGGGCCGGTATCGACGACAATCCTGACGACCATGCGGTCGATGCAGGCAAGTTTGCCGCGCCCGAGATCGAGGCATGCAACAACGGCGAGCTCCGAAGATTTCTGCTCGAGAATGCTTCCGACACTCTGGACTGGCTGACCGGTATGGGGCTGAGTTTCCACGGCCCGAGCCCCGAGCCGCCGAATCGTGTGCCGCGAATGCACAACGTCGTCCCCGGTGCCAAGGCGTACATCGCCGCCCTGCAATCACACCTGCTGCGGTTGGGCGGAACCATTCTGTGTAACGCGGATGCACGGGAACTCATTCAGTCTGAGAAGGGCGTCACAGGCGTGGAAGCGTTGATCGATAATAGTCCGACTACTCTGACCGCAAAGCGCGGGGTCATCCTCGCGGGTGGAGATTACACCAATTCACCGGAGCTCATCGGACGCTTCAAGGGGGACCGATTTACCAGCGTCGAGGGCATCAATCCGCACTCCACCGGCGACGGCCATCGCCTCGCAGAGAAGGCCGGCGCAAAGCTGCTTAACATGGACATCACGTACGGGCCGGAGCTCCGTTTCATTCCGCCACCTGGCCGCACGTTCCAGCAGGTCCTGCCAACGCACGGTTTTCTGGCCAAGCTCATGGGTCTGCTGCTGCCGCTTGTGCCTGGCTTCGTTCTGCAGGCGATGATCCGGAGGCTTCTGGTCACCTGGCAGCATCCGGAAGATTCGCTTTTCGATGACGGAGCGATCCTGATTAATTCCAGAGGCGAACGTTTCTGTGACGAGACCAGGGAAACAGAGCGTGAAATAGCGATAGCGGAACAGCCGGACAAAAGGGCCTACATCCTTCTCGATGAGAGACTGATCCAACATTACAGCGAATGGCCTCACTTCATTTCGACAGCGCCCAAAATTGCCTACGCATATGTGGAGGATTACCTTCGCCTGCGCCCGGATGTCGCGGTCGCCGGTGACAGGTTGGACGAACTCGCCCGAGTGAGAGGTATCCCAACTGATACGCTCATCAAAACGGTGGACACATACAACAGTGGCGATCGAAATGGCCGGCCTCCCCTCGAGGGCAAACGCTGGTGTCTGCTCGGCCCGGCCAAGGCCTACTTCACGACCACCGAGGGTGGTGCCGCTATTGACCAGGCATTTCGTGTCCTGGACGAGAATGAAAAACCGATCCCCGGTCTTTACGCAGTTGGTCAGAATGGTCTGGGAGGCCAGATCCTCTGGGGGCATGGCCTGCACATCGCGTGGGCCATGACCAGCGGCCGGTTGTGCGGAGCGCAGTTGGCGCGTGACTGACGGACAGGCTTCCGCCTATCTCAGATTCAGAACCAGTCTGAATCCGATCATTCCATTGGGGTTCTTCTTGCTCCACTTCTGGCGTATGGAACAACGTACATCATTTGCGCTCTTATTCGCTCCGAGCCCACGGACTACACATTCCTTTGGATTCTCAGGCCCCAACGGGTCTCTCTGAGGTTTCGAGGAATAGTTACCCCATCCGTCGAAGACAAATTCCCAGGCGTTTCCATGCATGTCGTAGACGCCCCATGCGTTTGGTTTCTTTCCTCCGACCACTTTCATCTTTCCGCCTGAATTTCCACTGAACCAGGCGTACTCACCCAGCTTGGCCGCGTTGTCGCCGAAGCAGTACTTACCCGTCGATCCGGCTCGGCACGCATACTCCCACTGTGCTTCCGATACATGAGCGAACCTGCCTGAGGATCCCAGGCCCTTGTTCAACGCAAGCACGAGTTCCTGAATCTTGTGCCAGTCTACGGAAGTTGCCGGCATGTCAGGGCTGCTATGACTTTTCTCTTTGGGCATTGCCTTTGCCCACTCTGATTGAGTCATTTCGTACTTTCCTACGTAGAACGGCAGCGAGATCCTCACCTTGTGTTTCGGTTTGTCGGCAGCCGAACCCATGGTGAATTCGCCGGACGGCATGAGCACCATGTGCATGTCAGACTTTCTGTGAACGATTTCTCCGGGCAGTGCCCCGATTCCCTTTTTTCTGATGGGATTGTCGAAACGATCTTTGCCACCAGAAGCGCGCTTGAATCCTGCCGGCAGCCGGATCTTCCGGAGCGTGACCTTCTGAATGAAATCACCCTTGCGATTCGGGACGACCTGGATCTCTTCAGGAGAATAACCGGTCTTGTTGACGGTGACACGGAAAGTGCCCCCGGACCGCATCTCCAACTCGAGAGGCAATGTTTCATTGGTTCTCAAGGGCACCCAATGTCCCCGCGATTTGGCGTGCACCTCTGCTTTGGCCCCGGACGCAGTGCAAGACAGGAGAAGTCGCGGTTTCATGCGACTGAGGTAAACTCCCATGTGGCTCCCTGCCTCTATTGCTGCCTCAATAGACCGAATGGCTGCGGATGGGCTGAATAAATAGTGGTACAACGCTTTTACGTGTGTCTGCGTCTTACCTTGCGGAAGCCCCAATTTCAGAATTATCGTCTGGTCCAGGATTTCGCTGCCAAGGTCTATCTCGGTCGCACCTTGTTTCAGTTTGAGTCTGCCGTTCTCAACTCTGTGGACCTTCATACCGATCCCTTTCACACGAACGGTTCGTCCAATCATCGTGGGCATGCCTGCGTCCACTCGCTTAAAGAATCCGCGCATGTGCTCAACATCGCCGCTGAGATTCTTATGCAAAATCGGATGTTCCTTCACGGGTCCGAGAGTTTTCATGGCCGCATCGAAATCCTTCGACCTCATACTCTCGATGTAAGGATCCCAGAAGCTCTCCATCATGACGTGCCATGCCTGCTCTTTCTTTGAACGAAAGGCCGGCAGACGGACGGGGTCGGGGATGAAGTGGGCAGAAAGAAGATAGGCCCTGGGACTTTCTGTCCGTTTCTCTTTACTCAGATCGAGCTTTGCAGCAGATTTCAGTTTACTCACATTAAAGGGATGAAAGGTGAGGTCTTTACTGTCTTTCCTGACCACATAGGTGGCACCGAAGTGTGCATGATGGGCAATCAGATCTCCCTTCTCCACGACGACAAGCGCGGGCAGTTTGAAAGTAACGATCCCCTTCTTTTTAGATTCGAACGTGTGTGAGTACACAAGCTGATGCTTGCCATTGGATGGACGCAGAATGTGAAAACCGAAGCGCCCGCCCAGTCCTTCCGTGTGAATCAGTATCTCACGAATAAAACCCGGAGCGGGAACGGGGCTGCCTGCGTACACATTAAGTGTGCCTTGCTGCAGGTCCTTCTTGCCTTTGCCCAGCACTGTGTTGCCGAGAAGCCGGGGTGTAAGGGGCGGCAATTGAATTGGCGGAGATTTTATAAGAGGCGCAGTCAAATCGGGAGATTCAAAATCCGTCACGGAAATCCGAAATCTCCCTATCAAGCGCCCCGGATCCTTGGCCTCCTGCCGGATTCGAACGAGGAGAAGCTCGTCTTTGGTGCCCTTGACAGGCACCCTGGGCAGCACCATGGCCGTTTGGGCCTCTTTGCCCCTGGGATGAATACCCCACGGAGTTTCAGCTTTGCCGTCGATGACATTGGAGATCGGCTGGTCCCCCTGCGAGTGCGTCGCTTCTGCTGCACCCATCACGACGCGCTCCAATGCTCCCCCTTTCACTCGCCTGAAGACTTCGAATTCTGTAAGAGCGAATTTGCCGCCCGCGCAGGGCGACAACTGGCCACCCCATACTGGATCAGGCAGGACCTCAATCCGTACGCCCGTGATCTTGTCCAGCGGAGAAGACATGCGAATTCCGTAGACTTCGGTCTTGGCGTTCGCACGGCTCATGAGCAACGAATAATCAGGCCGCAGGGAGAGGGTGGAGCCATTCTGGACGTTGACCACCTCCGGTATCAGAGGAGCCCATTGAGGCACGACCACTTTGCTTACTTTCACCTGCTCAGTTTTCTGCGGATCGACGGGCTTGGTCTTCTCGGTTTGAAGCGCGGCCCCGTTCCCCTCTTCAGTTCTGTTTTTGGCCGCCGACGTTGGCTGGCTTGTGTCTGTCTGTTGCAGGCGTCCCGAATCCGCTGTTTGGGGCGCGTCTCTTTCAGCTTGCCTGTGGTCGTCTCCACTCTTTCCCGCCGTCATTGCGGCCGGAAGTTTATGGACCTCTTCCGTGGCTTTGCCGCGATCTGGTGTCACCTCTCTCCGATTGACTGATTTGGTTTCCTGTTTTGGGGTCGCTCCTTTGTTGGCCCTGGTGAGGTGTCTGGGGCCGGAGTCTCTCTGTTTAAAGAAGTAAACAGCTCCCAGTCCGATCATAAGAACCAAGACCGCAGCGTATGGAGGGAAGGGCAAGCCGGGCTCGTCCCGGGTGGCGCTGGCTTTGATCCGCGAACGACTGACAGCACCGGGGATTGCCTTTGTAGACCGGTTCTTTGAGACGGACTCGCCTTTGAGAACTCTTTCGATGGCCTCGAGGAAATCGGTCGGATTCTGAAACCGGTCGTCAGCTTTCTTTTCGGTGAGGCCACCGAGCAATTCACAGAATGGCTCCGAAAGATCCGGGTTGATCTCCTTTGGGTTGGGCAACGGCTCAGTGAGGTTGTTGGATGCCACGACACCGGCGGACGGCCCAATAAAGGGGGGCCTTCCGCATGTGAGATGAAAAAGCGTCGTGCCCAGTGCGTACAGGTCCGCGCGCACATCCACGTCCACTTTACCTTCGAGCTGCTCCGGCGCGGCGTAGGCCGGCGAGCCAAGGACGCCGCCGGCCTGGGTGACGGTGGCATTCTCGTCTGTGACGTCTTTGGCCAGGCCAAGATCCATCAGCCGAATACGGCCATCCACCTGAATCATGATGTTCGCCGGCTTAATGTCTCGATGGACGATGTTGCGCTCCCAGGCGAACTGCAGGGCCTCTGCCACGCACTTGGCAACATAGAGTGCCTGCCCTTCGTCAAGACTTTCGCCTCGTTTGAGCTTCAACTGCAGGTCTTCACCATCCACATATTCCATCGCAAAAAAGTAGTAACCTTCCGCCTTGCCCACATCGAAGGCCTTCACCAGGTAAGGGTGATCAAACGTGAGGGCAGCCTTGGCCTCTCTCTCGAATCTCCGGACAAAGGAGCTCGCCTCGGCGAGTTCCGATTTGAGCACTTTTAGAGCGACGAGGGTACCGTCGTCCTTCTTCGCCTTGTACACCATACCCATCTGCCCATCGCCGAGCTTCTCAATGATTTCGTAAGGGCCGATTTTCTTCGCCATCGGATTAAGATCGCGTCAAGGAGTTTCGGTGGATGATACACCTGTCACCTCTGCAATCCAGACAAGAACTGGATTCGGCAAACCTTCACGAAGTTCCAGCGTTTGTCTTCCTTAAAGATATGTTTTATATAGTTTACTCGCGAGTAAACTACAAATTTCAGCACGGCTTCGGCTGAAATAGCTCCTGCGCTGTCAGATTCGGATGCAAAACGGTAAACGTCAGGAAATTGAAACTGCCCTTCGCGGTCAGATCGTTGGTGGTGCCTTCCCCACCGGTGGACGGCTTCCAACGCGCACCGAGCTGGAGAGGCAGTTTCGGGCCAGTCGGGTTACCGTGCAGCGGGCCCTGGATTGCCTAATCGAAGGCGGGTTCGTTCAGGCGCGGGGAAAGCTCGGAACTTTCGTCTCTGAACATCCGCCGCACCTATGTTGTTACGGCATGGTCTTCCTCAGCGACGCGGCGGATCTGGAGACTTCGCTGTTCTATCGCTCCCTTGCCGCGGAGGCCGAAACGATTAATGCCGATGACACCCCTCGCAGGGTCCGACTTTACTTCCGCAGTAATGACCACACGGGATCCGAACAGGATCAGGAACTCGTCACCGATGTCCTGACGCAACAGGTCGCCGGCCTGATCTTCACCACCCAGTGCCATTACTGGCGCGGGCCCCCCGTGCTGGAACATCCGGGCATGCCTCGTATCGCCATCATGACACGAGACGCCGACATGCCACAGTTGCCGGTCGTGGAATTCGACGGTCCTTCATTCATGGACAACGCCTTCCGCAGCTTCTCCGAGCGAGGACGGCGTCGCCTGGCCCTTATCACCTGTCCCGGCAACTTCGCTTCCTACTGCCGCAGCATCCGAAGCCGTACACGCGGTGCCCCGCTTTCCACCCGCGATTACTGGCTTCACCAAGTCAGCCTGGACTACCCGGCCCAGGCCCGCCATCTCAGCCATCTGCTCGTGCACAAGAAACAGAAGGAACGACCCGATGCCCTCATCATCGGCGACGATAATCTCGCCGAGCACGTGGTGCAGGGCCTCATGGACGCGGGCGTCCGCATTCCGGAAGAACTCGATGTCATCGCCCACTGCAATCTGCCCCTGGTGACCAAGGGTAAGCTGCCCATCCGCCACCTCGGCTATGACGTGCGTGAAGTTCTGAAGATCTGTACTGACAGCATCGATCGCCAGCGGATGGGCGGATCGCTCAAATCCGTCACCCGCGTTTCTGCAAAATTCAAGGACAACGGAAACTACAGATGAGGAGGCATTCAAGAGAAGCCACGGGCTTGCCCAGTGGAGTTTCACGCTTTGGAAGCTGTCATCAGCATGCCCGCAAATCCGAAATGTGAGCCTCCGTCGGGCAAGCCGGTGGCATCTTTAAATCGACAAGTCCCTTGCGCGGCAGGTGAATCAGGTTGAACAGTTAATCGTTACGCTGCGCTCCTTTCTTCCAACACTCCAATACTCCACCACTCCATTCTTCTTCATCATGCCTGACACTGAAAACGTAGATCTCCAACTAGTAGAAAGAGCCCACCAGGCCCGCGACAAGATCCTCGCTGAAATCCGCAAGGTCATCATCGGCCAGGAAGACCTCGTCGACCTCGTCCTGACTTCCATGTTCGCTGGCGGACACGTCCTCCTCGTCGGCGTGCCCGGCCTGGCCAAGACGCTGCTGGTCAGCACGCTGGGCAAAATCCTTTCCATGGATTTCAAGCGCATCCAGTTCACGCCCGACATGATGCCTTCCGACATCACCGGAACGGAGATCCTCGAAGAGGATCACAGCACGGGTCGCAAGGAATTCGTCTTCCGCCAGGGCCCCGTCTTCACCAACCTGCTGCTCGCAGACGAAATCAACCGCACGCCGCCCAAGACCCAGGCAGCGCTGATGGAGGCCATGCAGGAAAAACAGGTCTCCGCCGGTAACGAGACCCGCAAACTCGAAGAGCCTTTCTTCGTCATGGCCACCCAGAACCCCATCGAGCAGGAAGGAACGTATCCGCTGCCCGAAGCCCAACTCGACCGGTTCATGTTCATGATCAACATCGATTACCCGCCCATCGACGACCTAAAGGAGATCATCCGCCAGACCACCGCCGGCAGCCTCGGCGAGCCGGATTCCGTTCTAAGCGGCTCCGAAGTCCTCGAACTGCGTGAAGTCGTCCGCATGGTGCCCATCAGCGAGCACGTCCTCGATTACATTTCCCGTCTCGTGGTCGCCACCCACATCAACGACGACAACGCACCAGAAATATCCAAGAAATACCTCGCCTGGGGCTCCGGCCCAAGAGCCGGCCAGTACCTCTCACTCGGCGCCAAGTCCCGCGCCCTCCTGAGAGGAAACCTCCAGGCCACCGTCGAAGACGTCAAAGCCGTCGCCCACGCCGTCCTCCGCCACCGCATCGTCACCAACTTCGCCGCCATGGCCGACGGCGTGAATAACGACCAGGTCGTGAGTGGTCTGCTGGAAGCTGTGAAGGAAGGAGAGGAGTAAAGACTTATCGTTTGTGGTGCAGTTACAGAAATCGATGCCGGAGTTGGAGTAACGGCTTTAGCCGGGCGCGCGCCGGTGACCTCCCAGACCCGCCTAAATAAAGGCGTTACTCCAACCCCTGTGTCGTCTAATGAACACCAATGACTTCCTCAACATTCCGATTCCTCGATCCTGAGATCCTGCGTTCTCTCCCCAACATAGAAATCGTCGCCCGATTTCTAGTCGAGGGACTCTACGCCTCGCGGCATCGCTCGCCTTTCTACGGCTACAGCGTCGAGTTCAAGGATTACCGCGAATACGCGCCCGGCGACGCTCCAAAACTCATCGATTGGAAGGCCTACGCTCGAACGGAAAGACATTTCGTCAAACGGTTCGAGATGGAATCGAACATGAACGTCGTCTGTCTGCTGGACATCAGCGGGTCGATGGACTACCAGCCGATTGATCCCCGCCGGCTCAAGAAACTCGAATACGGCAACTACCTCGCCGCCTCGCTGTGTCACCTCATCATCAAGCAGCAGGACGCGGCCGGGCTCATCACGTTCAAAGACGACATCGTTGATTTTCTCCCGCCCCGACAGGGCCAGCGCCATCTCCTCAGCCTGCTTTCAAGACTCGAAGACTTACAGGCAGAGTCTGTCACCGACCTCAGCAATGTCCTGAAGAAAGTCGCCCAACGCCTCCGCCGCCGCGGCATCTTCGTTCTGATCAGCGATTGTCACGGCGACGTCGAGCAGACCATCGACGGCATCCGCCACCTGATCGTCCAGGGACACGAAGTCGTGCTCTTCCATCTCCTCGATCACGACGAAATCGAATTCCCCTACGAGGATCTCTCCAACTTCCGGGACATCGAAACCGACCAGGAAGTCATGCTCGATCCCATCCGCCAGCGCCAGGACTACCTGAATCGACTTAACCAGTTTTGCACTGAAATCCGCAACGGCAGCACAGGTTCAGGCGCGGACTACCGCCTGGTAAATACAAGCGACCCGATCGAAGTGGTGTTGCGGGACTATCTCATCTTTCGGAGACAGCGATGAGAGTGAGCCTAATACTCATCACTCCCGAAGCACGGAGTTGGAGTAACGGCTTTAGCCGGGTCTGGGCGTCTGGCCACGCACGCAGAGCCCGCCTGAAGGCGTTACTCCAACATGCCAACCCCGAAGCGCGGAGTTGGAGTAACGGCTTTAGCCGGGTCTGTGCGTCCTGCCGCAAGCGAAGAGCCCGCCTGAAGGCGTTACTCCAACCCCGGTTCCGCCAAGCTCTGAATCTTCGAGGAATGGCAGCATGAGCTTCCTCTACGCATCCATGCTTACCGGCCTCGCGGGTCTTGCCGCGCCGATCATCATCCATCTGATCGCGCGCAACAGGTTTCCCGTCCAGGAATTCCCCGGCACCTGGCTACTGCGTTCCGAAAAGAGAGACAACGTCTTCGCCGCCCGTCTCGTCGATCCGCTCCAGTTGCTCATTCGCCTTCTGGTCATTGCGCTTCTCGTCGCGGCCATGGCGCGGCCTTTCATGTCTTCCGAGAGTCTTGCGCCGCGCAATCTTGTTGTCGTGCTCGATACATCCGCCAGCATGAAGATGCTGACCGCGGACGAATCCGGCAATGAATTCGTGCCTTTCGAGTCGGCGAAGAAAGTGGCGACGGATCTCTTCAAGGACATTCAACAACCGAGCCGATGTGCGCTCATTGTTTCGGGCGATCGCAATGAAGTCGCCGCCGGCTGGTCTTCCGATCCTTCGCTTGCTCTCGACCTCATCAAGGATGCCGAGCCTGGCGATGGCGGCGGACAGGGCATTGCTACCGCGGTGGCCCAGGCGGTCGAGATGGTGCAGGGCCGGCAGGAGATCCGTTCGCAGGTCGTGGTGCTTTCCGATCTCACCAAGAGCGCGTTCGCGACGCAGAACCAGCGGGACATCGCATCCATTCAATCCATCCAGGAGAGCATGGGCGAGAAGCTCGAAGTAGTGTTCGTCAATGTGTCGGGCTCGAAGGCGGAAAACCTTGCTATCGTCAGTTCCGAGCTTCGAGGCCGGCGCGCTCGCATAGGCGATGACGCGCACGTCCTCACTCGCATCAAGAATTTTGGAAAAGAGAAAGGTGAAGCCCGTCTTTCGCTCGCGATTCCCGGTGTCCAGGAAGCGCCCAAGGCTGAGTTCCAGCTCGAACCGGACGAAGAGATCCTCATCGACCTTACGGCCCGTGTGGATCGTCCGGCGCGCAGTTTCGCTGCGGTCGCCATCAACGCCAAGGACGCCATCCAGGAGGATAATCAGTTCCGAGTGCCGTTCGTTGTCGCCAATTCCCGACGTATCCTTCTCATCAATGGCGCGGCCGATGCCGACCAGTCCGT
>JASLXP010000374.1 GCA_030740295.1 Planctomycetota bacterium | reverse complement strand
AATACTCAGAGTGATAAACCGGGTTGTCTATTTTTGGTTCTAAGCTTCTTTTCTGGTCGAAGCCCCAGCAAATCAATAGATGAGCTGCCTTATGACAAGCATCCGTTCCTTCTCAGCAAAGCCGAGCGGTCTTTCTTTGGTGTCCTCGAAAAAGCTGTAGGTGGGTCATACAGGATCTTCGCGAAAGTTCGTCTTGCAGATCTAATCAAGGTGCGGAGCAATACTGAATCGAGGCAGTCATACTTCAATAAGATCCAAGCTAAACATATCGATTTTGTCCTCTGCGACCCTGACTACATTTCCCCTGTCGCAGCAGTCGAGCTCGACGATTCTTCTCATAACAAGCAGAGTCGTAAAGATCGCGATCAATTCGTGGACGATGCCTTGAGTGCAGCAGGACTTCCAATCATTCGCTTCCGAGTTAAGAAATCCTATTTTCATCAGGAGGTTGCTGCTACCATCAATCGTGCGCTCGAACCCAGCGCTAGTAAATGAACTCACGAAGCAGGAGCTCGCCTGTCTGTGAATTAGTCCTATGGAGATGAAAATTAAAATCTTGGCACCAGTGCAGTCCATCACCTCGCCTCCCGATACCGTTTGGTATCAGCGCCAGCAGGTATGATTTCCACAGCACTGGCGGAAGCAAGAAAGATTGAAGATGAGGAATCACAATCTTGATTCGTTGACTGAATCACGCAGAATGCTGGCATGAAGAAGAATGCTTGATTATCCGCGCTCCTGGTTCTCAATAATTATCATTGCGGCAATCGGCCTTAGCATGCTCGCGGCCGACGCGGTTGGTGTCACTCTGATACTTCGCTACATGCACAAAGGAGACTGAGCAATGGAATTCTGGAGCTCGCTCACAGTCTGTGTGCTGATTTGGATGGCCAGCGAAATGACCATCCTGCCTTGGCTTGGTTACGGGCTACCTGAGCGGCCCGCGCCAAAGTGTAGGGTTGCGCATCACTGGATATTTCCGTTCATGGCCCTTGTCACGTTCGTGAGCTTTCCCGGTCGACGTTCTCCCCGGTAATTCCTCGCAGGTGACCGCCAGGTACAGCCCCGCATCATCGAAACAGACTCTGACGCGTGTAATCGGTTTGGCCCGGCTCAACGCACCGATCTCGCCGGCGTCCCCCCAGGCCGCGTCGTCAAATTCACCGTCAATCGTCGGAGGCTCGGCACACCGAGGGCACTCAAGCTTTCGCGTCCCAGCAGGTGGTCTCTCAGTCCGTGAAAGTTTTGAAGGCGAAAAGTCCAACCGCAGCGGCTGAGCTATCGCGAGGGACATCAGAGCCAGCAAGAGCGCAACTGCCGCAGACAGGTTTCTTTCAATGCGGCAGTTCATCATCAGGAGATCTTCGGACGGGGCAAAGAAGTGCCGCAGGCAACGCGAACGCGCGATTTATGCGGCAGATGGCCTAAGAGGGCTACATGGTCGCCAGCGGCCTCTCATTCATCAGCGTCTGGATCTCATAGATCGAGCCACCGAGTTCCGCCGGAGGCAGCGGCATCCTTACGGGCACTGGCTCGACTCTTGGAACATTCGTTGGCTCGCCGCGGAGAAGGCTTCTATTGAATGCACCCCACTCGCCCGCGCCCGATAACGGCCAGGCATCGGCCGCTGCCATCTGGAACAGCATCAGGCGACGCGGGTTCGCCGACTTATTGGGTTCGGAGCCGTGAACGATTCGCACGTGATGTAAAGAGATGCCGCCAGCCTTCACCTGTACGGGTACCGCGCCTTCAGGCGAAAAACCGGGGTCGGTTATTCCTCCAACGAAACGGCCGTCCTGGTGATGGTCAAAGATAGGCCCTTTGTGGGAGCCGGGGATCACCATCATGCATCCGTTCTCAAGGTTCATATCGTCGATGGCCACACCGACGGCCAGCAAGTCATCGTTCGTGTGCGGGTAGAATCCCCAGTCCTGATGCCACTCGACCGCGCTTCCGAAATGCGAGTATTTGATGTTGAGCTTGTTGCCGTTGGTGCGGATGCCGCTGCCGATGAGCTGGCTAACGATGTCCAGCATCTTCTCCTGTCGAATGGCTCTTGCGTAGACCTCGTGCAGCGAGATGGGGCCCTTCAAGCGACGGAGCTTCGGTGATTCGGGCGAGTGACCGGGCTCCAGATCGAAGGCATCCGTGTGGTCCGTTACTTCAGCCGACTTCTGGATGAACTCATCCGTTACCCTTCGAAGTGACTGGACTTCATCTTCAGAGTAGACATCCTCCACCGCCAGGTAGCCCCGTTCGTGATAATGGTCGATTTGATCACGGCTTAGCATTTGTTTTCTCAATAAGTGGCAATGCTGTGCGAGGCACAGAAGATAGGAAGAGTTCAGAGAACATCAAGGCTTGAGGAGATAGGTCAGGTGGAATGTTCAGGATTTAGAGTCATGGAGTCAGGATTTAAGATGACGCATCCAGCTTCCCGCATCGCGCTTCTTCTGTCTTGGCTGTTCCTCTGCCCGTTCACCTCGCTCCGGCCTGATGGCGATACGGGAAACAAGCCCCTAAAATTCCGC
>JASLXP010000373.1 GCA_030740295.1 Planctomycetota bacterium | reverse complement strand
CAAGGGCTTCGAAGGTAAGACCGAAGACGAGATCGCCGACATCCTCTTCGGCCGAACGCGAATGGAGATCAAGAACTGGTATCTCAAGACGCCGGGCAAACCGGCCGCGGAACCGTCGAAGCCGCGCGGCCCGGCACCCATTGTCGTTTCAGGCAAGCCGGACCTGATCGTTCATGCGGGACATCCGAAAGCCGCGGATTCGAATCTGGGAACGAAGGCTGCGCCGCTGAAGAGCATTGGTGAAGCAGTGCGCAGGGCGCAGGCAGGAGTGACCATCCGTGTGTACCCGGGTGTCTATCGGGAATCGGTGAAAATCGAAAAGAGCGGTACGAAAGAACAGCCGCTGCGGCTTGAGGGCGTACAGGGCGCTGACGGCCAGATGCCGGTTGTCAGTGGCAACGACATCTTCCCGAGCAACGCGTGGAAGCCGGTGAAAGACCTCCCTGGCGTCTACCGCGCCGACCTGTTCACGGGGCGGCTTGGGACGGCATCGGTCAACGGCAAAACGCTCACTGAACGGAGCGTGCCACATGAATTGAAAGAGGGAGAGTACTGCCTGAACCGGGCATCGAAGGAGTTCGTGAATCTTCGATTCGACGGGAAGATGGCCCCCGCCGAGGGGGCCCGGCAATTTGGCAAAAAATGGAAACGAATTCGGACTAACGACGAGGGCTTCATCGACCTTGTGGAAGCCTTCGGGGAGAGCGGAAGAAACGCGGTCAGTTGGGCTTCGACTTTTGTCTGGGTGCCGCCGAAGAAGAAGCGGAAGACGGAATGGCATCCTGACTTTCCTGAGCCCATCACGGGACGGGTGGAAGTAAAAGGAGAGTTTCGTGCTGCTCGAATGTCTGGTTCCAGCCTGGGCGCCCAGGTCAACAAGTATCGAATCTGGTGCAATGGCGAACTGTTGCCATCGGTCATCTTCTCATCGGTATCGGACTTTCAGCTTGAACTCCCTCATCCGACCCGCAACTACGGTTTCAGCGACCGTTGGGAGTACTTCCGGTTTCAGGAGGGCTGGAATCATCTCGTGTTCCAATGGGACACGACCACGCGACCGGCGAAGTCGAAGTTCCGATTCGGCGTGCCCAGGGGTATAGACAGCTATGTTACATCGGCAATCCCTCCAGCAGATCGCTCGAAGCCTGGAGAAGGCGCGCAGAGGCCGTTTATTGCGGAATATCTTGTTTTGGGACCGTTTGAATCGGAACCGGACAGGGGTGTGTATGTGCGGCTGCCCGGCGGAACGAATCCAAACTTCGAAGAGATCGATCTCGCTGCGAGGGGGAGCGATCTGATTTCTGTCACCGGGGATTTTGTGGAAGTTCGAGGGTTTGAAATCCGTCACGGGGCACAGTTCCAGCAGCGTGCGCAGGTAGCGGTTGAAGGCGAAGGGATTCTTCTCGAAGGCTGTCTAATCCGTGACAGCGAGGTGAGTGCTATCGGTTTCAAGTGCACCAAAGATCGATCTGCCGCACCGTTGATCCTTCGCAACAACTGGATTGCGAACCCGGGCAACGTGGGCATCACCGGCGTGGGCACCTCCGACAAGCTGACCGCTGAGAATCAGAATACAACCACCCCCGGTCGAAGCTCGATCATCATCGAATTCAACACGGTCACCAACAATAATTGGGCCGGGTTCCCTTCTTTTTGGGCATCTGGCGGGATGAAGGTATTTCGACTGACAGGTGCAATCATCCGAGGCAATACCGTCATCGGCGGCAGCGGTCCCGGCATCTGGTTGGATTGGGAACACTACGGCAACCGATTGGAGGGGAATCTCTTTCTGAACGGATGGGCCCTTGCCATCGGCATCGAAGCATCGCCCGGTCCAAACCTCATGGCAAATAATCTGTCTATCGACCTTCGTCCGGGCCCCGTGTGGTTCCGGCACGCGCTGCTCTCCTGGAGCAGCGACCGCAACTACGCCATCAACAACACTCTTGACGGCCGATGGAATCCGCTTCCTGCCTGGCAGAACAAGGTGGGGTCGGGCGGCATCTATCTGGGTGAAGGCGGCCCTGATCGAAAGACCCGTTGGGTTCCGCTCAAAGACCGGCGGTAGATCGTCCTCAACAACATCATCACCGGCTCGCACAGTGCTTTAAAAACAAAGAAGAATGACATCGTCGAGGCCAACATCACTGACCGCGGCACTGGAGCCGCTCACCTGGACACAGACCCTGAATTCAGCGATCCGAAGGCCGGCGACTACCGTTTGAAAGCTGACAGCCCGGCGAATCGGCTCGGCGTGGAGAATGAATACTCACGGCTCGTCCGCCACGATTTCTATGGTCTCCCGCGTTTTGCCGATACCGGACGGTCTGTTGGGGCTTTCCGAATGGAAGTCGAACCTCAAAACAAGACGAAGGCAATGGTCGAAGTTGAGTTGGCTGACGGCACTTTCCAACGGCTTTACCAGCCGCGGTTCCCAAAGCCCCGACAGTCGCGCAATATACTTCAGGCTGACGAAGTATTTGGTGTGCCTCTCATCGGGACGGACTGGAAAGACGATGCGGTTTACAGCCATAAAGGAAAACCACTCTGGAAGTTATCCCGCCTCGTTCGCGGCGGCCCGTTGAATGAGACCGTTGGGTGCGACCGGCAGGAGTGGAAGGGGACAATGGTATGGAACGAGGACAAGAGCCACTTCGCAGATACGGACGAGGCGGCCCCATCAGTGATCATCGCTGCTGGCCGGCGTGAAGGACACGGCATCGGCTCCCACGGAAAGGAGCGGGCAATTCTCAGCTTCATCGCTCCACGAAAAGGCAGGTATCTTCTCTACCTGCAGAACGGTCGCGTCTCGTTGTGGGGGCAACATAAGCAAATTGGTCTCAACGTCATCCACTTCCGAATGAATCAGCCCAAGGGCCGCTCCCTGCATTACGTTCAGACGAACGCGAAAGAGCGTCGTGCTCCCCGAATCAACCTGGTGATCCCAATGGAACCGGGCGAGGAACTGGCCCTTGTCCAGGACACAGATGCGAACGGCGGTGGAGGCGGAGCTTTCTTTACGGACTACGTCATCAAGGTAGGCTACTTCGAGGAGTGAGAGACCGGATGTCAGTGTTCGAGTTTCAGTGCGCAGCAGCGCCAGGCTGGCCACCTCTTTCCTGACACCTCCTTTGCCCATGCCCACGGTATCCACTGACACGATGACCACAGAACAACGAATCCTGACGGCGCTTCGCTGCGAACAGCCGGATCGGGTGCCTGTCCTGCTGTTTCTGAACCCGTATTCGGATGCGTGGTATGTTCATGATCCTCCGTATGCGGATGTGCTGAAGGTATGCGAGGAGTATGAGGACATCATTTACGACTGGGGGTTTCCTTCGGGCTTCTTTTGCACGGCTGCTGAGCTTGAGACCTACACAAGGGAACTCGGCAACGGACTGACGGAGCAAGTTCGCGTGACGCCCGCGGGCGAGATATCGACCATTGGAAAACCAGACTGGCGGGGCTGGGGCACCGTCAAGCGTTGGGTCACCACCCCGGCAGACGCGGAACGGCTTCTCTCCGTTCCTTACGTTCCTCCTCGCCCTGATTTGGCCGTAATCAAAGAGACGCGGGCACGGCTCTCACCGCGCTGCGTCGCGCAAGTGACCTTCATGGACCCGATCTGCATCGCTGGTCTTATCGACGAGCAGGCCATCGCCATCTGGACACTTGAAGAGCGAGACCTGCTGCGGCAGCTTCTGGATACCTGCCAGGAGCGTCTGCTCGACCAGCTCCGGTACTGCCTCGACAATGGCCTCGGCCCCATCTTCTATTTCAACGGCCCGGAGTACGCCCTCCCGCCGCTCATGTCGCCTGACGACTTCGACGAATTCGTCGTCCCCTACGACACCGAACTGATAGAGCTTGTCCACTCTTACCCCGACCGCTGTGTCATCGTCCACAGCCATGGCCGAGTCAACGACTTCCTGGAGCGCTTCGCCGCGATGGGAACGGACGGGTTGAACGTGCTCGAGCCGCCTCCCATAGGCGACACCGTCCTCGCCGATGCGAAACGGCGCATCGGCGACCAGGTCTGTCTGATCGGCAACATTCAGTACGACGATCTCGCCCGCGGAAGCAAAGATCACATCGAACGCCTGGTCGCGGAAGCTATTGAACAGGGCGCGTCGGGCGGCGGCTTCATCCTTTGTCCATGCGCATCGCCGTATGAAAGGCCACTGCCACCCAAAGCATCAGAAAACTTCATCCACTACCTCCGCATGGCCAGGAAGCACGGCTGAATACACGCAACCCATAGAAAGCTCTGCCCCGGAGTCAGCCTCTTTTGGCAAGGCAGATACCATCCCGCAGATTAGAACTGTTCTGATCCGTGGGATGGCCTGGCCATCTGTGGTAAGAATCCCTCGGTTGCGGCCAACGGCTGCCGTATGATGCAAGAGATTAAACCGATGAGGAAAATCCAACCGTTCGGAATCGCCACCTGGAACTGCACTCCTGCTAAGTCACACCCAAGACCCCCGGACCAGCTCCCGTATGATCACACCAGATAAAACCAAGATCGGTTCGATGTCTCTGCTTGCTGTAGCACTCTTCCTGATTTCATCCCTGCTCGATGCGGGCGAGGCATGGAAGGACATCATTCCCAAGCCCAAAGAAACTCGACTGCTTGGCAAAGATTGGGACCTGCCCGACAGGACGGTCATTGTGATTGATGATTTTCCCAAAGCGAAAATCGGCGGGGATGAAATCAACGAACGCCTGCAGAGACTCGGCCATCCCAGGCTCCAGTTACTGAAACAGGTGCCCGCTGACGCAGTGATGGTCATTCGCGTGACTTGCCCTCCGAAGTATCCAGCGCAGCTTCAGGCATGGCCCGGTGAGAAGCCTGAGCTCACACCAGAATCACCTGGACAACAAGGCTATGTCATCGATTCTGCCGAACGGAACGGTCGGAAGGAAATTCTCCTCGCCGGCTCTGACGAGATGGGCGCGCTGTATGCCTGCGTTACCTTTCGATGGATGCTGGAAAAGTCGAAGACCGGGGCCAGCCTCAGCCGAGTCTCGATCCGGGACTGGCCGGATTTCAAATGGCGCGGCGCGCCGAGCATCCTGTTCTATACGGGTTCGCTTCCCACGAACCGTGCCAGGGATCGTGCGAAGTCCCTGAAGACGCGCGTGGATTGGTTTCTTCGCCGCAAAATTAACGTGCTCCGGGATTACGCCTACTACCGGCAGGCCACAACACCACCAACCCGTGTCGACTGGATGGCCGAGCTGAATGACTACGCACACGAGCGGGGCTTCCTCAGTTTCATCCTGACAATGACGGCCATCGCAACCCCTCCTGCAAAGCCGCCGCATCCGGACCTGAAGAACTGTGCCCAGGTTAATCCCCGCAAATGGTTCACCTGGGCCGATGACAGAGCACTCCGGAAACAGGCTGACTCCCTCGCCCAATACTGCGCCAACAACGGCTTCAACGTGCTTGGACTACATCCTCCCGATGGTGGAGGAGTGATGGATCCCTCGCAGTTCAGTAAACGCTCCGCCTTCGATCGTCAGCGTTGGAGCGACGACCAGCGCGCCGAGGCCGACGCCCACGTGTTCAACACTTTCTATGCAGCGGCCAGAAAGCATCAGCCGGAGATCCAAGTCGCTTTCACCATCTACCCTTACTCAGCGGGATACCTGGATTACGACCTGATGAAGAGGGCCAGCCCGGAGCTGACTCCGGAGATCTACCGCCGCAACGTCACGGGGTATTACGAGAAGATCAGGAAGCTGATACCGAAGGACGCATACATGCTCGTCCGAGAAGGGAAACGCCATCACCTCGAAGCCTATCGGAAGTACTTCCTGCCTCGTCCGCTGTTGACTTGGTGTGATTTCGCCGCGCGATACCACCGGCAGCCATACTTCACTTCTATCTCTCGATTCATAGGTACGAGTTGGTTCGATAACAGCGGAGACATCATGTCGGCCATGCACACCCGGGTCCGTCCCAATCTGATGATGCTTCTGAGTAATGCGGAGTATACGTGGAATGCCAGGGCGCCCGGTTTCGAATCTTACGACGGAAGTAAAGATGAACTGCTCCGTCACATTGGTGAGCCAAAAGTCGTCTACGACGAGTGGGTGCCCCGCGCCTGTCGAAACATCTGGGGACCTGTTGCCGGCCCGCTCTTGGCTCCCGTCTTTCAGCAGGGGCTGAACGCCGCACTGCTCTCAAGAACAGCAACTGTGCTGACCCGCATCAATCGCTCACGCCGGGCACGTGGCGAAGCCGATACCGAATTGACGACCCAGATGCTGGCGCACCAGGAGGCCGGCGCGGAGAAGGCTCTGGTAGGGCTGGAAAGAGTCGTCCGCGATCGCCCTTCCATGGACGAATACGCTTTCAGGCTTGCTGTGTACTACTACCGCCGGGGCCGCCTGATCTATGCACTGGCCAAGGTCCGGCATCACATTCAGAAGGCAACAGAACTGGCAGATGCTGACCGGGACGCCGAAGCATCAAGTGAGGTCAAAGCGGGACAGGAGTTCCTGGCCGAAGAATTGCCTCGCCTTGAAACGATGGCCACCGAAACTGAGAAGCTCCCTCATATCACTACACGGTTTCGTTATGGCAAGGCGAGATTCAGCCTTATTCACAAGGAAGATCTCAACTTCGAATCGTACCGAAAGTCTTTGGCATCCATCGAGAGAAGGCTTTCAGACAAGGGAAGAAAACTCGTGCCTCTCGCGCATGAGGGAACGATTCGAGTCGGCATCTACAACGGGGGCCTCGACGGTGGCAGCGCCATCGGCCAACAGGGCGTCCTCATGACCTTCAAGGATAAGCCCGGTATCGAGGCCGGATTCATCACCGATCTCTCACTTGGCAGTCTCGTCAAGAGCGATTGCATCATCTACCCGCAGTGCAAGCTCGGCCGCTCATCCACTCGCTATGATTTCTTCAAAGGACTCCGCCGTTACGTCGAGGAAGCGGGCGGCGCCGTCTGGTTCATGCACGATTCGGTGGGCACCACACGATCCGAGTTCGGGCAGACCACCACATTTCCTGAGGTCTGCCTCGGTGCGCGGGAAAGAGCAGACTCCAACCAGGCTCGAATCGTCCGGCATGCAATCACCTCCGGCTTCGAGAAAGACGCCACCATCGAGCACTCCTATTACGATCATTGGTTCCTTCGACGAAACAGGAAGGCGGGCCGTTCAATCCTCATGGGAGAGAAAGGTGCCATCTGGGTCGCCGGCCAAGTCGGCAAGGGGCGCGTCCTCTACGATGGAACTATCCTGTTGACACCGAAAGGGAATCAGCCGGTGGCAGCAAAGGGTGACCATGAAAAGTTGATGATCAACGCCTTGAAGTGGTTGACGCAGAGG
Organism: Planctomycetota bacterium; assembly: GCA_030740295.1. Next base: position 13,721 of record JASLXP010000373.1, on the reverse strand, counting down.
AAGTGAGGATTAGGAACAGTTGTGTGCGAAGTTCGTTTCAGGAAGGAGTCCATAGATGACAGACGAAAGTCGTGATACTCAAGTTGTCGAACCCACAAGGGAACGGGAAACGGCCTGTGACGTAGACGTTGTTGTAGCAGGTGGTGGGATCGCCGGCGTGTTTGCCGCTCTTGGCGCTGCCCGCGCCGGTGCCGAAACGGTACTGATTGACCGTTTCGGTTCCCTCGGGGGAAACATGGGGCCGGGTATGATCTCTCAAGGGGGCATCGGTTCTCGGCCGAAGCCGGGTACAGATGACTGGCCGGAACAGACCCAAGTCTTTGGTGGCATGAAGGGATTCGCCCGCGAATTCCTCAAGAGACACGTTGAGATCGCAGGGGAGCGAGCTGGAAACATGGTCGACGCCAATGTGGCTTCGTATCTCTCGCTGAAGATGGCGGAGGAGAATGGCGTCACTCTTATGCTGTCAGCGTACGCGTCCGATCCGATACTCAAAGGAGACCGGGTGTGTGGCCTTTTCGTGGAGAACAAGTCCGGCCGGCAGGCGGTCCTGGCCAAAGTTGTCATCGACGCAACGGGGGAGGCCGACATCGCACGGAGAGCGGGCGGCCCCGTTATTCATCCGAAGCCCGAATACCGCGATATCGATCCCAACCACGGACCTTATGGAGAAGGGCTCTACTATGAGCTGGCAGGGCTGGACGCAGATCGTTGTGAGGCGCTGAAGGAGAATGTTCCTGAAGAAGACATCCAATGGGTGAACCAGAATGTTGGCGCCATTAATGAACGGCATTCGTGGCTTGCGCCATACATCCGGCAGGCTCTTGAGCATGATGAATTCAAAGAACTCTTTTCTGAAGGAGTGTTCCGTCGTGAGATCCCTGGCATCGGTATTGTGCCGCTACTTCTGCGAATCATCGAAAAGAATGGAACAGCCAGCGGCGCCACCTCGAATCTACGGTTTGACTGGGCAGATCAGGCTGTCATCTCGAAAGTGGAAGCGTGCTCGCGTATCTCAATCTATGAGCTCTCACATTTCCTGAAGAAGTATGTTCCCGGCTTCGAAAACTCGTACCTGGCTTGCATTGCCCCGTATTTCGGAGAGAGGGGCGGGCCGTGCATCGAAGGGGAACACGTCGTTACTCTCGAAGATTTCGAGACAGGGCGGCGTTTCCCCGACGTGCTGTACATTTATGGCCACGTCAGTGGTGGACGTGACGTAAAGACGGGCGAAGGCAAGTGGACGGACCTCCCCTTCCGGGCTCTCCTGCCCAAACGGTTGGACGGTCTGATCGCCGTTGGACGCAGTGCTTCGGCAATCCCCGATACGCTCATCCGTGGCCGCACAAAGGCCATGCACATGGGAGAAGCGGGCGGGATTGCAGCAGCCCTCGCAAGTAAGCAGGGCATCACACCGAAACAGTTAGATGTTAAGGAACTTCAGAGAAAACTCCTCGAAATCGGGTTTCACTTGGGGAATGATGAGAGACTCCGAGAACTCGGAATTGATTCGTGACAACGCCGTTCTCGTATGCAGATAACGCTTGAATGATTTCAATTGGCATAATGACTGAGACACCCGATTGAGGATCTTTCCACAGGCAAGTGGCACAACCAATGAGCAAATCCCAAAACAAGCGTGAACTGGTCCTTGGACTACTGGATAAGAACGAGCCCTGTAACTACATCCCGGCAGGCTTTTTCATTCACTTCGATAAGGAATGCCACACGGGACAGGCCGCCATCGACAGGCACCTGGAGTTCTTTCGTTTCACTGAGATGGACTTCGTGAAGATCCAGTACGAGGCCGGCTTCCCAAGCCATCCTGAAATCCGTGGTCCGGAGGACTGGTCTCAAATGCCCGTCCACGGCAGGGAATTCTATGCGGAGCAACTGGCGGTGGTCGAAGGTCTGGTCAAAGCAGTGGGACAGGAAGCGGTTGTCATACAGACTCTCTATTCGCCGTTCATGCTCGCGGGTAAGGCGGCAGGTCCGGAACGATTGCTCGAGCATTTCCAAACGGCTCCGGAGCAGGCAAGGAAAGGGATGGAAATCGTGACCGAGAGCCTGTTGGTCTTCGTGAGAGAATGCATACGGTTGGGCGTAGACGGCTTTTATGCCAGCACTCAGGGAGGCGAGGCACATCGATTGGGGAACAGCGAAACCTTCCACGAATGCGTCAAGCCGTACGACCAGGCGATCCAGAACGAAATCAACGAGTCATGCGTATTCAACGTCCTCCACATCTGCGACTACCACGCAAGCTACGATGAGCTCACACACTTTCTGGACTACCCCGGACATGTGGTGAACTGCAGCCTGGAGGTCGGATCGAAAAGACTCACGCCCGGCGATGTATCCTCGATGTTCGACAGGCCATTTATGGGAGGCATAGACCGGCATGGGATCATCGCCAAAGGCAATGAGGAGCAAATCAGAGCGGAAGTGCGGAAACAGTTGAGCGAGGCAAGCGACCGTCACATCCTCGCGGCAGACTGCACACTGCCAGGTGATGTCAATTGGGAGAACATTCGCACGGCTATCCGAACAGCACACGAGTTCGAAGGGAATTAGAGCTGAACTTCCTACGGCAGCGCGGAGAACATCGTGGCGCAGACATCCTTGTCCGCGAATTGGCAGGCAGAGATGCCTGCCCCACTTTTGGGTTGCAGACCTGTCTCCACGATAGAGTCGGTTCTTTCTGATCTCTTTCTTCTCGTCTTGATGTTGCGCAGGCATGGTTAGTCAAGATCCTGAGAAGAGGCTTGTCCCCGCAATCCGAAAACAGATCTCGAACCGATCATGTAAACGGAATGCAGTGAGTGGCTTCTTCGGCTGCGGACGCAGGCTCCTGTAAAGCGATGGCCCTGGAACTCCATTCTCTATTGTCGGCCCTTCCCGGTATAGTACGTTCCTGTTCCACAGAGCCGATGCCAGCCACTGATTCGCGATGCCCCTTCAGGACGTAAACCAGATGATGACCCGCGCGCTCGGTGGGGTCTATGCAGTCGGCTACTTCGAAAGCTGGAACCTTGAATCGCTGCAGGGAGTCATCGACGCGGCCGAAAAAACAGAATCGCCCGTCATCATTGGGTTCAATGGCGAGTTCCTGAGCAGTCATGACCGGGTCGTTCAGGAGAGACTGTCCTGGCACGGGGCATTGGGAAGAGCAGCGGCAGATTCGGCCTCCGTGCCCTGCGGATTCATCTTTAATGAATGCCCACGCGCCGATTGGGTGAAGCAGGCTTGTGACTGCGGATTCAACCTGGTGATGCCTGTCGATTCGGGGGAGGAGGATTGCGAGTTTAAATCGGAGGCCGCGGAGATCGTCCGGTACGCCCACGCCAGGAATGTGATGGTGGAAGCAGAAGTCGGGAACCTTCCATGCAATGTATCGGGAATGGGGGAAGCAGGAACGATGACCGATCCGGCGACAGCAGGGGATTTTGTTCGCACTACCGGAATAGACCTGCTGGCTGTCAGCGTGGGTAACGTACATGTCAAAACCGACGGCGAGACAGGTCTTGACTTGGAGTTGCTTGAAGCGATTCGTAAGGAGACTGGATTACCGTTCGTTTTACATGGCGGAAGCGGGATTGCCGCAGACGCGCTGGCCGATGCCATCGCCATGGGTGTGGCCAAAGTGAACTATGGAACTTACTTGAAACAGCGTTATCTGATTGCGCTCGCCGATGCGCTGAGTTCTGGCGAGACGAATCCCCACGCCCTGCTTGGCATGGGCGGCCCGAAAGACCTACTGGTGAAGGGCCGCCGTGCGATCAGTGACGCAGTGATGGAGCGTATGGAGATTCTTGGCTGTTGTGGTAAGGCGAGAGAGTCATGAAAGTAAAAATGAGAATGCCAGATCTCTCGGCTACCGAGAGTGAAGTTACGATCTCCCAGTGGCTCATCGAAGAGGGCAGCGCGATTGTTCGCGGTGAGCCGTTGATGGTCGTCGAAACGGATAAGGCTGCGGTCGAAGTGGAGTCGATCGTCGGTGGCGTGCTGACGGAGATTTGTACGGAGGCCGGTAAGACGGTTGAAACGGGCTCTATTGTTGCCGTCTTCGAGAGCGAGATTACTGCCATGGATACGGCGCCCTGCTCTTCCCCGGAAGTAGCGAAAGCGCCTGCTGCGATTGAAGAAGCTCCCCCGGCAGCAAGCAGGACCTTGATGCCCGATTTGGCCCCGGCCGCGCATTCTGTCCAATCGATCATGCGATACGAGCGACAATTTCTCTTGTCGCTTTACGAACGGATGGTGCTCATTCGAGATTTTGAGGATGGGGTCAAGTTTCTCTTTCTCGAAGGCTCTATGCCCGGCACGATTCATCAGTGCCAGGGGCAGGAGGCGACCGCAGTGGGAGTCTGCGCGGCTTTGCGGCCGGAAGATTTCATTACCTCGACCTTCCGAGGCCATGGCCATGCACTGGCCCGCGGGTTGACGCCGGAGGAAATCCTGATCGAGTTGTTCGGGGCCGGGACGGGTTGCTGCAAAGGCAAAGGTGGCTCGATGCACATCGGGAACATGGAGAAAGGAATGATACCGGCGATTGCCATCGTCGGAGGGAGCATTCCTCTCGCGGCTGGAATGGGCCTGGCCTATAGGATGAAGAAGACGGACCAGGTGGTCGCCTGCTTCTTTGGCGACGGGGCCACTTCCGAAGGCGCTTTCTATGAAGGCTTGAATCTCGCTGCCATCTGGAACGTGCCGGCCATCTTCGTGTGTGAGAACAACCTTTACGGCGCATCGACCCGGCTCGACCTGGTGACACGGGTACCGCGCATTGCAGACAGGGCCCCGATGTTTGGAATCCGCGGTGATACGGTTGATGGAAATGATGTCCTCGCGGTTTACGAGGCCGCTAACCGGGCAGCGGAGGAATGCCGCGCAGGGAAAGGCCCGGTCCTGCTGGAGCTGCTCACCTATCGCCGGACCGGGCATTCGCGCCGCGATGCCTGCCACTATCAGCCCGATGAAGAAAAGGAAATCTGGTTCCAACGAGATCCGATCGAACGGCTCGAATCTGCACTCCTGCAGAGGTCCGATGTCTCAGCGAATGACCTTGATGGCATTCGCCTCCGCGTTGTTAAGCAGTATGAGGGGGCGCTCGAAGTTGCACGCAATGAGCCTGCCCCTTCCGTAGATGACCTCGTTACGGATGTGATTGTTGAGGAGGATGAGGAAGGGCAGGTGTTAACGGTGACTTCAAAGGATCAGACGGCCTCGAGCACGAAACGCCTCAGCATTGCCGAAGCATTACGCGAAGGCATCACAGAGGAAATGGAAAGAGATCCGACGGTTTTCTGTCTCGGTGAAGACATCGCCATACCGGGCGGTTTTGGCGGAGCCTTTACAGTCACCCTCGGCCTGGAAGAGAATTTCGCTGACCGAATGCTGAACACCCCGATCGCCGAGCTCGGATTCTTCGGAGCGACTGTCGGCGCGGCCATGATGGGGATGCGGCCGATCGTGGATGTACAGTATGGGGATTTTTTGTTCCTGGCGACGGATCAGATCATCAACAACGCGGCGAAGATGCGTTACATGTCGGGCGGCACGGTCCGAGTACCCATGGTGATACGGGCACCCATCGGTGCGACTGGCCGCGGCTCGCAGCATGCGCAAAGCATGGAGAGATACTTCACCGGGGTACCGGGTCTCAAGGTCGTGGCTGTCTCGAATGCATACGACGCTAAAGGAATGCTCAAAGCTGCCGTGCGTGACGACAATCCGGTCCTCATTTTCGAGCACAAACTGCTCTATGGCTCGAAAGGCGCCCGGGCGGAATCGGGAGCGATCGATGGGTCGAGTGATGTCCCGGACGATGACTACATCGTGCCCCTCCATCGGGCCGCAGTTGCCCGCGAGGGCGATCAGGTGACTCTACTGAGCTGGCTGCTGATGCATCACTTTTCAATGTCAGCAGCACGCGATCTCGCCGGGGAGGGTATCGAGGCCGAGGTGATCGATGTCCGCAGCCTGGCGCCGTTCGATTACGAGACCATCGGTGAATCCGTAAGAAAAACCGGACGCGTCGTCATCGTCGAGGAAGGCCCAAAGACAGGCGGAGTCAGTGCCGAGCTGGCCGCGGGAATTGCCGAAAGATTCAGCGAATGCCTGAAGGCCCCCGTACATCGAGTTGCATCACCTGATGTCCCCGTTCCGTTTGCCCCGGTTCTGGAAAACGCATACCGGCCAGATCCGTCGAGGATTGTCGACGCCGTCCACCAAGTCTTAAAGAGTCGCTGACAGATTCCCCATGTCGGACAACTCCTGCAAGCTGAGAGAACACACCATCGAACGCGACATCCAGACCTCATGCTCGTGAATGGCGAGCAGGTGAGCAGGCGACATAGTCGCTTACATCCTGCAGATGCCGCTTGCTGTCTGTTGATTGATCGGTATGTATTCGCCCTCGCCTGAGTGCGGGTCGCGTGAGAAAACAGATCCGGCCACCTCGAGCGGTTTACGAGTTCTGATGATTGCGAGCCTCCAAAAACAACCACAGCAGTGCCTTTGCACGGAAAGGTGGAGATATGAATCTGAAATTACTTGAAACGGTATGCAATACGCCCGGCATCCCGGGCTTCGAAGATCCGATCCAGGCGGTTGTGACCGGGTGCCTGAAGAAGGCCTGCAATGAGGTCCACACCGACCGTATGGGGAATGTGATCGGGCGGAAGAAGAGCAAGCTTCGAGGCAGGAAAGGGAAGGAGCCAGTGCGGGTCATCCTGGCCGCGCATGCCGACGAAATCGGCATGATCGCTCGCCACATCGACGGCCAGGGGTACATCCACGTAAACGCGGTAGGTGGCCTGAATGCCATCAACATTGTCTCCCAGCGCGTCATCATCCATGGCAGGAAGCAGATTCAAGGAGTGATAGCCCCCGGCGCCGGCAGCCAGGGGAAAGCGCCGGAAATCAAGGAACTGCGGATCGACACCGGCCTGCCACCGAAGGAAGTGAAGAAGCTGGTAGAGCCGGGAGATCCCATTTCCTTTGCCCAGGAGTTCGTTCATCTGAATAAGAAGGTCCTGATGGCACGGAATTTCGACGACCGCATGGGCACATTCTGTCTGCTGGAGGCGATGAGCCGGGTCGGTCCGACAGAGGCAGAAATCTATGCGGTCAGCACGACCCAGGAAGAGGTCGGCACGCGAGGCATCGAGACCGCGGCTTACGTCATCCAGCCCGATGTGGGCCTGGCCATTGACGGGAGCATGCCTAACGGCGCCCATGGCGACCGGACCGAACGGACCTGCGAAATGGGAGAGGGAGCCGGCATCTACCTGATCGATGGGCTCACCATCGGCAGCCCGAAACTGATCGAGCTCCTTTTTGCGTTGGGCAAGAAGTACAAGATCCCCTGCCAGAAGAATATTGGCGGTGGCACCGATGCACACAAGATTCAACGCATGGGCCGCGGATGCCTCTGTACAACCGTTGGTGTGCCCACGCGGTACATGCACTCGACTGTACAGCTCTGCCACGAGGACGACGTGGAGGCAACGATTCAACTGCTGGTACGCTTCATGGAACACGCCCACGAACTCGGTGGCGTGTGCCGCTGAAGATCACCAGAAAGAGATGCGATTTCATGACCTCGGCAAGACCCATCAGATCCTCGATTGCTGCGTTGAGCATCCTGGCATTCTGTCACGTTGCTCTTCGAGCGGATGAATCGCTCAAACTCGTTCCGTGGCCCCAGTCTGTAGTGAAGAGGGCCGGGGAAATGGCTTTGTCGCCGAATTCCACGATCGTCTTCACTGATGATGAGCTCAGGCCGCTTGCGACAGTGTTTGCTCGCGAGGTCTTTATGACGAGCGGAAGGATGCTCTCCCTTGAGCCGAAATCGGGAAAAGGTGCTGCCGGCGATCTGGCTCTTGGGCTGAAAAAGGAGATGAACCGCGAGCAATACTCAATCGAAGTGAATTCGAGAGCCACAGTGCTTGGAGGAAGCTACCAGGCCGTTGCCCTGGGGACCTCGACGCTGCTGCAGTCGCTTCTTCTTGAAGGGGAGAGACTCTCAGTCCCGAGCATGACCGTGAACGATTCTCCGGACTCGGCCTACCGGGGATTACTCATTGATCTTGCGCGGCAGTGGCATGAAATCGACACGCTGAAGCAGTGCATTCAGCTTTGCCGCGTCTACAAAATTAATTTTCTCCAACTGCACCTCACGGATTCGGAGTCCTTCACTTTTCCGAGCAAAGCATTTCCGAAGCTACCGTCGGTCCGGCCGCAGAAACGCAGGCACTACACGCTGGCAGAGCTGAACGACCTCGTTCGGTTCGCTGACGAGCGTGGGGTCACGTTGATTCCTGAGCTGGACATGCCCGGCCATGCGGGAATCATGGAAAAGCAAATGCCGGAGGTCTTTGGCTCTATTGATGAAGCCGGCGAGCCCCGTCGCCTGGGCTGTCTCAATATGGCGAACGAAAAACTGTATCCGGCCATGGATACTCTCATTGGCGAGATATGCGATGTGTTCAAGTCTTCCCCTTATTTTCACATCGGGGCCGACGAGGCATGGCTGGCGCGGGTTTCCAAGACACCCGAAGCCCAAGCCTACTACAAGGAATTCGACCTCGACGGTGCGCATGGCATGTATTGCCATTTCATCATCCGGATGAATGAGATCGTCAAGAAGCACGGGAAGCAGACGATCGTCTGGGAAGGCTTTCGCGGGAGCGGCAGCCGAAACGCCCAGATTCCGAAGGACATCATCGTGATGCCCTTTGAGAACGCCTACAACCCATCACCCAGCCTGGCAAAGCACGGCTACACCATGATCAACACCGCATGGTGTCCACTCTACGTGGTCAATGCCTCGAGGCAGAGCCCCGAGCACATCTACAAATGGAACAAGTATGAATTCGGCACGGGCCGCGTCTATGAAAGGGCAAGGTGGTTTCGGCTGAAGCCGACTCCACTGATCATCGGCGCGCAGATGTGTGCCTGGGAACAACCGGGCTGGAAGGAGATTCCAAGCCTGCGCTCCCGGCTTGCTCCGATGAGTGAACGCATCTGGAACGCGCAGGCGGAATCAGATTTCGATAGTCTCAATCAGCGCTTCCAGTTTACAGATCAATTGCTGACTCGGCTGATTCGCCCCGTCATGATTCGAGCAGAAGGCCTCCGCGAGCCGGATCTGAAACCTGTTGATTACGTTGAGCACCAGAAGGGATTCGACCCTCACCTCTTCGACGGCATTCTGAATGTGTCGCTCGTGCCTGCTCTTCCTCTCCGTCCCGGTGAGAAGATTCATTATTCCCTCGACGGTTCCGAGCCAACCCCCGAATCACCGGTTTACGAGAGAGTTATCGATGTGGACGGCAGTCGCATAAAAAAGCAGTGGGTTGCCAACTTTCCTCACAAGGCCGAGCTGGTGGTCAAGGCGAGAATTTTCAAGGACGGGCAGCCCATCGGTTATTCCCAGCGCGAAGCCTATCGTTACAACTGGATAGGCAAGGAGCCGAAGAGATTCAGGTGCAGAATCTATTCAGTAAAGAAAAAAGTCCGAAAGATGCCCGCAGATGTTTCGGGCCTCACCAGAGTCCATGAAGGGCTCGAGCCCTGGGTCAGTTTGCGTGGACTGCCCCACGTACGTAAGCCCGCCCGATACGCGATCTCATGGGAAGGCGTGTTCAACGTGCTGCAGGAAAGCGAATATGAATTCAACCTGAACTCTTTTGGCGGCACCAGCAAGGTATTCATCGACGGGAAACTGTTCCTCGATCGGGACAAGACGGACTGGAGCCGAACGTCCGAAACCATCAAGCTGAAACCGGGACGCCATGGCATCCATATAAATTACTGCGGGACCAGGGATGCCATGAACCTGAAGATTCGCACACGGAGAACGGGGGCAGAATGGTTGCCGTTGAAATCGCTGAACGATCTTGTTGCGGAGCTGAATGAGAAGGGTGAGCCAGTCGAATCGCCCGTGGTGGCCGCCAAAGGCCCCGCAAAGGCGAACTCCTCAGCAGGGAAGCGGGCGCCAAGAGTGGACGTGCCAGCCGGACCAGGGGCGGCCCTGCGATTGAACGGCATCGACCAGTGGGTCGAGCTCCCTAACCCGCCGGAGCGAGGCGGTGGAAACAACCGGCTGACACTCGAAGCATGGATAAAAGTTGACCCTCTGCGCGAGGGTGTGGAGATGGCAGTCATTGCCAACCATTTCAAGTGGTACGGCTACTACTTCGGCCTGCGTGGCACAAAGACCGACGACGTGGCGCTGACCTTCCACAACATCGGGGTCATCGGCATGCACGTCACGAAGCCCGCACTCAAGGAGAGGGTCTGGACTCACGTTGCTGTGACTTTCGAGGGAATCAAAGGCGTCCGCAAGACCACGAGGTTTTACGTCAACGGAAAACCGGTCGGGTCCTTTAAGGGTGGCCGCCTCGACTGGCCCGACACGAACCAGAAGGGACGAACCCCCAACATTGGCCGCAGCCCGGAAGCCAATCACAAGAACAGGGTGCCGAATCGATATTTCTCCGGATGTATCGATGAACTCCGCATATGGAATACCACCCGCACGGACACAGAGCTTCTGGGTTTCTACAACACTGAGTTGACCGGGAATGAGGAAGGCCTGGGCGGCTATTTCAAATTCAACACAGGGTCATCTGAAGTGATTTTCGATTCTTCAGCCATTGGCGGAAGCGGGAAGATTCACCCAACCGGGCCGGCGGTCGCCCGCGTAAAGTCCGGGGCACTGAGCGGCCCTCCGCCAGGCAAGTCAGTTATCGCCACTGACGGTTTCGACTTCGGTGAGTGGGAGGTCACCGATGGCCCCACACCGTCCAAAGCGGTCACGATTGGGACTGAGGGTAAGGGGCAACTGGTCGTCGTGAGAACCGCGATCGAAGGGGAGGATGCCGGTGAATTTGTGCCTACCTGGAACAAAGCGAAGAGCACTGTTGAACCGGGACACTCACAACAACTGAAGATTGCTTTCGCGCCCCTGTCGGCTGGCAAGAAGACCGCGGCATTGAGGATAGAAACCAATGACCCTGAACGGCTCGTTTCCGAAATTCTCCTTTCGGGGAATGCAAAGCTCGAACGAGCCCCGATGGTGGCACACCCGTCAATCCCGTCTGACACCTCGAAGGTGTTCGCATGGATGCCTCTCCGCTGGACGAAAGCCGCTGGCGCCGACGCCTATAAGCTCTATCTCTGGAAAGATGGCGCAGCGAAACCGGCCCAAGCTGCCGCGTCTCTCTCTAAGACTCGTTTTACGCCCGATTCCTATCTGGATTACGCGGCGACTTACCATTGGCAGGTCATCGCTGAGAATCAGATTGGCTCGACGGACGGCCCGGTGTGGACGTTCACGACTGAGCAGGAGAATCCTGAGACGGCCCTGCCGTTCGATATTTCCCCCAAAGCCCAGAGGGCCCGAAAAGCCATCTACGAAGTGCCCGGCCGTGCGCGCCTCTCTGGAAAGGAGCCGCCACTCAAGAAAAACGATGCCATCTCCATCTTTGGCGATTCTATCACGCACATCAACGGCTACGTCTCCAACATTCAGAAATGCCTTTCGTCCAGTCCCTTCACCTCAAAGCTCAACATCAAAGTCCACAACCGCGGTCTAAACGGCGGCGAAATCGAACACTTGCGCGACGGCGGGAAAATGTATGGTGATTCACAGGAGCCTTTCGATGCGGTTCTGGCGAAAGACAAACCTGCCGTCGTGGTGATTTACATCGGCTTCAACGACTTCCGAAACCGGCCCGGCACAACCCTCGAAGACTTCGATGCCATCATGCGCGACCTGGTATCCCGCAGCCGGAAGGCAGGCGCGAAAGTCGTTCTTGCGACCATCTCGGTATTCGGCGAGAAGCCAGACGGCCGGAGTCGCAACGACAAAAAAATCGATCAATACGCCGAAGTCACGCGGCAGGTAGCGTCGGATACGGGCTCCACCCTCGTTGACCTGCGAAAGGTCTACCTGGCCTACCTGCGAAACCACAACTTTGAGCTCCAGTCCGACGGCACCCTGAAGTTTCCTCACAACCGCATCCTGACGTACGACAGCATCCATCCAAACAGGGCCGGCAACGAACTCCTCGCCGATCACATAGCGAACGGGATCGCAGAGGCATTGAAGCGGTGAACGCGAACGTGCGCCTATGCGAGGCGAATCTCCGCCCAGCGTACGGCCCATGGCGAATCAGACATCAGCTCGATCACATTGTGACCGGAATTGAGAGCGCTGACGGGCAGATTAGAACCATGGGCTGGCGTCGGGGCAGGTGCTCCTGCTGACTGCCTTGAGAGACGACCTGCCAGGAAACAAGTTTCTTGAGCGGAATCTCTTCAACGAAACTGGATCCCTCATCGCTGTGCACACTTTCGCCTGCTCTTGACTTATCAGTCGATCGCAAAATCCAGTCTTCGCTTCTGGGTCATCTCTATCACTAATGTTTCTTTCTTGCCGTTCTTTAGAACGGAAATCGTGTGTGGCGTTCTGAAGTGCTTCACGTGTTCAAGGCATGGGCTCTTTGCGCCCTCGGGCATCCGGATGTCACATTGGGTCAGAGCTGCTTCTATGATGCCTTCCTTGTCCGAACGGCCCCTGAACTCCACTTCATTCTGCTTGTTCTTGATGGTGACATCCGCGCCGGGAGTGCTCTTCAAGGTAAGGGTCCATTTGATGCTGTAGAAGCTCTTCCGTGAGGTCCGTTTCCAGAAGACATCGTCGTATCGAGTGCCGGGGCCGAATTCGCAGTCGAGCAGGACGTGCCGCGTACTCCAATAGGCGCCATCCACAATGAAGGTGTGATACCTCTTGTCGTTCCCAGTCCGTATGAATTTGCAGTTGATGAAGTGGTGGTTTGAGCCCTTGCCGTAGTAATCGCCAAATCGGACGTTGCAGAGATTGGAGACAAGTGTCGCGTTGAGATAGGTCACCGGGAGGGCGGTCTCTGCAGTTGACGGATGGCCGTGCGTGACCACACACGCAACCTGGCTGGTGGCCTCGTCTTCAGCCTCCACCTTCAGCGTCACATCGCGGCACAGTAAATCAGTGATACTTACATCACTGAAGAACTCGGTTCCGCGAGCCTGAGACCCTCCTCGGCACTTGATGACGACCAGATTGTCTGAGTAACGCAGCTTGTTCCTTTTCTGACCTCCCTTCCCATAGTTGGTGACGCGAAGACCGTTCATGGAATCCTGGTCTCCCCAGCCTTCCTTCCCGCGATTCTTACCGGTATTGATGCCCTCCAGGTGGATGAGATTCTTCCGAATCTGGATGTTGCTCTCTCCCCACCCAAAGCCCTGAACATTCACACCAGTGCCAAAGACGCGATTGTGATGGGCTTTACCTCCGACCTTCCACGGCGACAGGGCAAAGGAATTGACCGACCAACTGTCGACATAAACTTCATTGTGATGGAGCACATCGGCTCCAAGCAATCCCATCTGTCGCGTTCGCTTTACCAGGTTGTGATGCACGCGGTAATTCGAGCCGCGGTCACCAAGAAAACTCAATGCGCGAACGGCCGCGCTGTGCCGGTTCGTGATTTTGCATCCCCGATCAACAAAGACGTTGTGGTGGACCTCAACGTTGTTCTTTCCCGAGCGAATCCGCACCCCGGTGTTCTGAGGCGAATGGTAATCTACCGTGATACCAGCGATGGTGATATCCCCAACGCTCCTCGTGTAGACCGGTATAAACCCGGTCGATTCAGAATTACCCGTATTGT
>JASLXP010000372.1 GCA_030740295.1 Planctomycetota bacterium | reverse complement strand
GGGAGCCACGTTCTCAAACATCCGGATCGATGGCACAGACGCCGGACCCGCGCAGGGCTTTCTTGCCGGCACACCTTCGACGCCCTATGTACGTCCCGATTTCGAGTTGGAGCGTCTGGCGCCGACCGCACCGGTGGCCGTGAATTGGAGCCTGGAAGCAAACGAAACAGAGAAAGCTGCCGCTCTGCCCGCCGTAACAGAATGGGCAATCAAAGAGTTTGTCGATCCCAAGAAGCACTGGGGTGACAAACTCAAGAAGCCGCTCCGTGTAGCGAAGCATTTCATCGGCGCTGATGAGCCTGGTCTACTCCCGAATCTTCTGCTCCACCATTACAAGTCGCACGCGTACATGGCAGGCACGAACCGCATGCCCCAGGAAATGAGTATTTATTTCAATCTGGAGGAAGGCGGCAAGTACACGTTTCAGACCGGCTGGGGCGCTTATGGCCTTGGCTGGGGGCCGAACGTCCTCGAAATTCGAGTCGACGGAAAACCAGTTTCCCGTGAAGTCTACCGCGCTCTCTGCCAGTGGCGGCCCTGTCCAGAGGGCCGCGATTATGTGCCGCTCAAACTGAGCAGGGGGCCGCACCGGATCGACGTGGCCCTCAGTATGGCTTTGGTGAAGCGGCAGCACTACCTCATGAAATACCTTTGCATCCCAATCCAGTTTTTGCGGCTGGTGAAGGGCGTTCATGAACCGCGAATCTCGATCAAGGCCGGTGACACGCGAAGATATTCTCTCCAGCCTGATGCTCTGGAAGCACCACAACGTCTCGGCGAGGTGAACGGCAAGTTGCTCCACTATCGCATCTCCGATCTTCCGCCCGGCGAGAACTATAAAATCAATCTGGGCTTCTACGACGTAGATGTGAACCGTCCCGGCCTGCGCCGAATGGACGTCTCGCTCAACGGGAAACTGGTGGAACAGGATCTGGATGTCGTGAAGGAAGCCGGCTGGTGTACAGATCTGGTCCGCACCTATCCGGTCAAAACGAAATCGATCCCGCCGGAAGGATTCGTGCCCGGATGGAGCCCGCGGAAGTGGGGCAAAGGCGTCCTGCCGGAAACAGCACTCTCGCCCCGCCGCGCCACGGAAGACTCTGAAGGAGCACATTCGGGCAAGCTCTGCCTGCGGATATCAGGTGGCAAAAACGGTGGATTGCTCGCACGTGAAGCGCTCCTCAATCAGAAAGAGAGGAAGCCAATCGTTCTGAAGTACATGGCAAGAATGGAAAAGCCCATCCCGGATGCGAAACGCCAATACACGTTCGGGCTCACCCTCAAGCATGTGACCTATGTGGACGGCAAGCCGCAGTGGCAGTCCTTTAACAGCCAGCTTGCCATCGACCCTGAGAAGGATGGCTGGCAAACCCTCAACCACATCTGGACACCACCGAAGCCCGTGAAGAGCATCTACTTCTTCCTTGGCTCACGGGAGGACGCCACGGTCTTTATTGATGACATTCAGGCGGTCGAGTTGCGGGACGACCAGACAGCGGACGAGGCTTTGGCAGAGGGAACGAATCTCGTGCCCAACGGCGATTTCGAAACACTCGATCACTACGTGGACATCAAACTCGTCGGCAAGAATTTCAAGGCGTTCCTGAATTCCATCCGCATCGAGGATCAGAGCGGCAAAGCCGTCTATGAAGAAAACTGCGGATGGAGCGCCATGCTCGCCAAGAAAAAATCCTACAAGGCATACAGTCCAAGACCGGAGCTGAAGCCCCGTGAACAGCCGAAGGCATGGACGCCTGCGGAAACTTTTGACGGTCACAATCTCGTAGCCAATCCTCACTTCAGTCTCGAGGACGAGCGGGGACGGCCCACGTGGTGGTATTCGCTGCGCGAGTTTCGAAAGATGAATTCCCGTCCCTATCCGAAGCAGATCATCGATTCCGTCGATCCGAAGCTCGGAAGAATTTTTTCGGACCGAGTCGAATACCCGAACACGCTGAGCTTCTACAACATTCTGCCCGGTGATGGCACGTTCAGTCACGATACAGATGCCGGCCGCGATCATCCGGGCTCGATGAAGATTGAGAAGACGGAAAAGGATTTCGGTATCACCTGCAACTGGCCATCGATCGATTACGGCAAGCTGCAGGAGTTCAGTTTCTGGGCAAAGTGCGAACGCGCGGACGGAAAGGTCTTCCCCGAGATTCTCTGGTTCTCGGCGGACATGAATGCCGACATGAAATACCACGACCAGATGAGCGCACTGCATACACCACGATTGCAGCTCATGGGCAGTACCAAAGGCAATGCCTCGCTGACGGGCACATCAGATTGGCAGAAGCTCAGTGTGAAAACGAAACCGCCGCACGGTGCAGTGTTCGCCGCCCTGGTCATCCGAGTCGAAGAGAATAAGACCGGCACAGTCTGGGTCGACGATGCGGAGCTCAATGGTTACGGGGCGGAGCCGCTGGAAATCACCACCAGCTTCCTCGGCTATCATCCGAAAAGTGACAAGAGGATCGTCATCAAGAGTCTGAAGAAGACGCCGGCACAATGTTCACTCGTCAATGAAGCAGGCAAAAGTGTAAAGGCCGGCGCGGCCAGCTACCACAGCTATGACCGGCTGTCGAAGCGCTATTACTTCACCTTTGAATTTACGTCATACGAGCAGGAAGGGAGCTATCGCTGTACTGCAACTCAGAATGCCAGGCAGGTTTCATCCGGCACGTTCACCATCTCAAAGGATGCCTATCGCACGCTTTCAAGAATCGCCCTGCACGGGCTGAGCTTCAAACGCATGAACTGTGTGGTGCCTGGCGCCCACGAGCCCGAGGCACTCGAAGACGCGAACATGCTGGCCAGCCTTGATGAAGAACGATTCTGCATGTACGAGCGTCTTTTCTTTCCCGATCGTCTGGACATGCGGGGCGGCTATTACGACGCAGGCGACGATATCAAGCATGTCGAATTCTGGCCTTCCGTCCTGTTCGCCACCGCGAAACTCTACGAGAACATCCACCCCGCATTCGATGACCGCACTTCGAACGACTGTCTCGACGAATTGCTCTGGGCGCATCGCTCGTTCCCCAAATACCAGGCCCTCGAAGGCAACTACTATCTCGGCACAAAGCCGCAGGTGCGCGGCCTGGATAACATCCCCTTTTACAGCAATGACCGTTACGTGGTCGGCACCGGCCCGTTACCGCAGGCCGCGGGAGTGGCAGCGCGTGGAAGCCTGCTCCTGAGAGATTTGGATCCCGCGCTCAGTAAACGCCTGCTGAAGACAGCGGTGCGCAACTACGAATTCAATCGCTTCTGGCGGCGAACGACGGGTGACCTGACTCCCGAAAAGTTTCTCATGGCGGCCAAAGGACTCTTCGCAGAAATCTACCTGTCCCGGCTGACCGGCAAAGCAAAGTATCTCGAACGTATGAACCATCATGCAAAGCTGGTAACCGCCGGTCTCGAGCAGCGGCTGTATCGCCGCACGGATGAGCTCTACCGTGCCTCGCATCACGACGGGAACATCCTTCAGGATTTCGTCTGGACCATTTGCCACCTGTTAAAGGAATACCCGTACTACGCGGACAGGGAGCAAGTGGTGGCAAGCCTCAAATTGTTCGTTGCACACGTCCGTGAAGTTTCTGAGATCGATCCGTGGGGACAGGCCCGATCGCTCACCGCAGGAGAGGGAATGACTCCAGCTCGAATGCCTTCCGCCAGCCGGCCAATTGGGTACTGGCCGATGCTGGCGCATTCGCTCGCGGAAATCGGCATGCTCCTGCACGACGAATCGATCATCAGACTGGCCGAACGCCAGCTTCAGTGGTGTCTCGGAAAGAACATTTCCGACCTCTCGATGATTCACGGTGTCGGCGAGCGCGTCGTGGCCGGCGGTACGCATTACTTCCTGTCACCCGAGTTTTTGCAGAACTGGATGAAGAGTGATCGAAAACTCTTCACATTCGATGGCATGGTGCCGACCATGGCTTTTCGCGATACCGGCGATGGCATCGTGAAGTGGAAGCCCGGGGACAACTACGACCCACCTCTCTACGGCTTCCCCAAGGGCTACGTGCGTTATTACCTTCAGCCGCACTACCCCATCCACCCCGGCCCGACGGAGTACTACCTTCCACAAACCGCGCACTTTGCGATTGCCGCGGCAACGATTCATGAGGCGCTGGAAAGATTGAATACCAAGTAATGCGTGATTCGTGATGAGTCCTCTGGTCTGAGGCGGAAGAGGACTTCAATGTCTCAGCATTTCACGGTCTTACGCTTCTTCCCAATTGCGCCGTGGTTCTTCATTAGCATCTTCTTGGTGCTTTCGCGGCCCATCTCTTCGAGCTCTGAGAGGATTTCTTTTGCGGTCATATCAGTATGGCGTGACGTGAGGGATTTCCGATGGACTGTCTGAATACTCAAGGGAGACATTAGCTGGCTGCAAGTATCCATACCGAAGCAACGGTCGGGTGTGCGAGCTGTTTGTGGGGTGAATCACGGCTCGTAGGATAGGCCTGCAGCGTGATAGCAGCCTGGTGCCTGAACGGATATGAACCAAGAGAATTCAGATAAGGAGAAGGAACTGCCGAAAAGTCCTGGAGATCTTCACACCTCCGAAGAGCCAAACATCGAGGACGATTCCGCCGTAGACAGCTCAACCGACCCTCCAGGCGAAACCAACGAGACGGATACGAATACCAGCGACGCTGAAGAGGAAGTCACGCAACTCGAAATCCCTGCGTTTGATGTGGAATCTCCGCCTGCGGAGGCGGAGGCCGGCGAACTTGAAAGTGAACTACTTGAGGAACCTCCGCTCCCGGAGTTTTCCAACGCTGATGAAATTGCAGCCACCGAGTTCGCCCCGGCCAGGCTCGAGATTCAGTCAGACGAGGTGGAGCATCCCGCGGCGGGCGTTTTCCATGAAGACGTCTCGCTGGAAGTCGAGCCCGTTTTTGAGGTGGACTTTGCACCCGAGCCCGATGCAGTCAAGAGACCTCCCTGGCTGATTCTCTATAACGAGAAATGTCCATACAGTTACGAAGAGGGTCAAGTCCTACAGCGGCTCAGCGGGGGGCGGGCCGAATGCCGGCCATGGCGGGATGCCCATACTTTTCAGCATTTGCATGCCGCGGACAAAAGTAAGGACTATCGTGAAAAGCGGGTCTGCCTGGTCAGCCCGGATGTGGATGTCTTCACAGGCGCGGAAGCGAGAGCACGGGCGGCATTGTTGAGGCCGATATTCGGCAAGCTCGCCGGCATTTACGAAGTGGGCTTACTGCGTCCGTTCTTTCATCTCATCTACGGCCCTCGGCCCCAGGGCATACGTGGAGCGTCCGGCCCTCTTGATGGTGCACCGGCCGAAGAGTTCGCTGCCGCAGGTAAGCTGCGCGGGCTCTCGCAGAGCTCCTACAGGACCAGCACCCATCTCTTTCTTCATCTGCTCGCGCTCATTCATATGATCGCCTTCGTTTCTCTACATGTTCAGGTCACACACCTGGTCGGAGAAAACGGCCTCGTGCCGGCGACAGCGAAACTCGAGCTCAGGAAAGAGGCAGCCCAGACGAGCATGCGGAACAGCGGCGCAGCAGAAGCCGCTGTTGAAAACGATTGGCAGTGGCGGGCATTCATGATGGCTCCAACGCTTTACCATTGGATCGAGGCTTCGGATGCAAACCTGCGCCTGGGTTGCGCATTCGGCGCGTGGCTTTCCGTGCTGACGCTCCTGCGCGTCTTTCCGCGAATGGTTCTGCTAATGCAGCTCGCGCTCTACCTGTCGCTGGCCACGGCTTCGTCCCCGTTCCTGAATTTTCAGTGGGACAATCTCATCCTCGAAACCACCTGCATCGCACTGCTGCTGCCGATGGCCGGAACAATTCTGCTACCCAGGAACCGGGCGGCCAGCCCGATGGCGAATCCGAACTGGGTGACCGTCTTTCTGATGCAGTGGCTGGTCTTCCGGCTCTACTTCGAGTCCGGCTTCGCCAAAATAGTGGGCGGCGTCGGTGGTGGCTGGCTCGACCTGACCGCGATGAACGCTTACTACAATACCGCGCCTCTACCGACGCCGCTGACCCGTACGTTTCATAATCTGCCGGTGTGGTTTCACGAATGGGAAACGCTGGGAACTCTGGTCATCGAGTTTCTATTGCCCGTATTCATTTTTGCCGGTCGCGGATTTCGCCGAGCCCTGTTTGTCATCTTCAGTGGCCTGCAGATCGCGATCATGCTCACGGGCAGCTACGCGTTCTTCAATTGGATGTCGCTCATCCTCGGGCTCTTTCTCATCGACGATCATGACTGGCTGCTGGTGCGCAGGTGGGGGCACAAATTCACCCGCATCGCGTGGAAGCGTCCGATACCGAGCGAGGTGCGTTACGTGACGCCGGTGTGGCGCAAGACCATTGTTGGCGCCATCACGGGCGTCTGTGCAATGGTGCTGCTCGCAGCCTCGGTGAATTCCTTCTTCCTTTTCATGTTCGACAGGAACCCTCATCAGCTCTTACTTGCGAATGACCAGAAAATAGCTGGGCGTTCCCTTCTTGAAAACGATGAGTTCGTCATCTTCCAGGAGCGCGACGGGACGAGGAAGCGATACGCACGAGCCGATGTGAATCGGATCGAGAAGGGCCTTCTCAGTCAGATGAACTGGTTCGCGTCATACTACCAGCCCTATCGCGTGGTGAACGTGTATCACCTCTTCGCCAGCATAACTCGTGAGCGCGTCATGCCTGAAATTCAGGGGAGCATGGATTCAATTGACTGGAAGCCGTACCGCTTTCAATACGCGACCAGCGACCCGACGAAGACGCCGATGTATGTCGCACCACATCAACCGAGATTTGATTTTCAGCTGTGGTTTCTCGCCTTCGCCAAGAGCGGATGGAAAAACAACGTTCCCCGGAGCCGTAAGGAGCACGATTACCACTTCTGGTACGAGACCAGAAAACAATACCCCGGCGGCCGCGAGTATTTCTTAAACCTGCTGGAGAAGCTTCAGAAAAATCCGGAGCAGGTCTCGTTCTTCTTTTCAGAAATGCCCTTTGGAGACCAGCCTCCGAAATACCTTCGCCTGGTCTTTTACGATTATCACATGAGCGATGATGAGACGTTCGCTAAGACCGGCTCCTACTGGACTCGCGGAAAGCCAATGATCGATGAAGCGTTGATTGTGAACAGTGAGTGACCGGCCTGGGCTGGTACCAGCCTGGCCGCCCATCTCACATGAGCGATCGCTGGGCTGGACAGGCTGGCAGACTGCCGCCGCGTCATTCAATCCCCTTCAACCGCTTTCCTCATTTCCGCAACGTTGTCCGCTTCGCCCAGAACCACCAGGGTCGAGCCGCCTCTGATGGGTTCGTCGGCGTCGGGTGTGTAGTTAAATTTCGTTAATCCGGGCGGAAGAATCGCAAGGACCTGCATCTTGAATTTCTGCCGATAGCTGGCCTCTTTCAGCGATCGCCCGGCATAGCTGGAATCCTCGGCCATTAAGACCTCTTCAATACGCATCGTGCGATCTTTATCGCGCAGCATGATGTCCAGGAAGCTCACCACGTGCGGCCGGATCATCTCCGAAACCAATCGCATGCCGCCGATGACCTGCGGCGAAGCGATGCCGTCCGCGCCGTGTTTCAGAAATTTCTGATTGTTAGACGGGTCCTGCACCTTGGCAATGATGCGCAGTTTGTCGTTCATCTGCTTCGCGGTCAGCACCAGGAACAAGTTGTCCTTGTCCGTTGGGAGACAGGCGAGCAAGCCCTTGGCGCGGGCAATGCCGGCCTCTTCGAGGAGCTCTTCCTCCGACGCGTCACCAAGGATGTACGGCATCTCATACCTCTGATGCAGCTCTTCGAGCTGACTCTCTTCGATATCGATCACGGTAAAGGGGCGACTGGTGGTGTGGAGCTCTCTGATGGCATTAATGCTGGTCTCGCCTGCGCCGCAGACGATGAAGTGGTCTTCGAGCTCGCTGAGTTGTGCCTTCATTTTCCGTCTCCGAAAAACATGGGTAAGTGAGCCTTCAATAAAGAAAGCCGTCAATGTACCAAAAAAGTAAGTCAGCACGCCGATGCCGCTCAGCAGCAGGAGGCTCGTGAAAACCATCAGCGCAGGATCGTCCTGGACAGGGACACTTTCGCCGTAACCGACCGTCGTCAGCGAAATGATGGTCATGTAAATACAGGTGAGCCATCCAGCCGTCCGGGTACCGCCGTTGCCATCCGGGACCTCCGGGGCCAGGATTTTGAATCCGATCGTCCCAAGCACAAACACCAGGAACACCATGAGCAAAGCTTTGATGAGCTGCTGCTGAGTTTCATCCAGATGTTTCAGCATCCACGTATGCCCCTGGTGTTGAAGGGTCAGCTTTGTCTCTCAGTAAAACCGGCACGCATGCGCTGGCATCTAAATCCGAGGAGATTTGCACGTCCCGTTCGTACCCGCGCTCGACGAGCTCGATACCCGAGACACAGGACATGATCCTGTCCTGCAGGCATGGCCGAGCTGCCTCGAACATCTCAACGGCCGTTTGCGCTTCGGCAGTTTTGATGCCTCCAAGACAACTGAGAATGGCGCCCGCACCGAGTATATCTTCGAGCGCTGGTCTGAGGCTGTAATCCGGCCAGCGTTCGCCTGCAGGCACGACACCGATCTTTCGGCCCTGGCGTTGTGCGTAATCGGCCACTGCAGAGGCGTTTCGCAAACATCCGGCGACAGTCAAAACATCGCCCGTGGCAAGTGACAGGGTCGAACCATTCGGCGAAGGGAGCACTAATCGCAACGGCTCTTCTATCTTCATCAATGAAGCCGGAGAAAGCGAATAACCTCCCATGCCGCGGCCGCGCGCCAGCTCGGCATTGACCTCCCCGGCGAATTGCGCTGCCGTCTCATCCCTGAATCGATATGGGAACACCGTGGATCCGTTCGAGGCTGCCACCTCCACCGCTGTGGTAAAGGACAGCACGTCTACGATGACGATCACTTCGCACAGCTCGGCCAGTTGCCGAACGCCATGCTCTCCCCATTCGCAGTGGATTTCAGGCATGAGATTACGATCAACCATGGAATACAGTGAACATACGAAAGATATCGACGGGTGCACGAACTGATTGCAGGGCTGAAGCTCT
>JASLXP010000371.1 GCA_030740295.1 Planctomycetota bacterium | reverse complement strand
ATTTCTGTCGCGAATCGGTGGCAGGTGGATGGGCACTACATTCAGCCGGAAATACAGGTCTTCACGAAAGCTGCCATCCTCCATCGCTTCCTCAAGGTTCTTGTTAGTTGCTGCGATCACTCGAACGTCGACCTTTACGGTCTTGGTATCGCCGACTCTCTCGAATTCCTGTTCCTGCAGGGCGCGGAGCAATTTCACTTGCAGGCGCGGGCTCATATCCCCCACTTCATCGAGAAAAAGCGTGCCAGTATCGGCCACTTCAAATCGCCCTTTTTTGTCGGCGTATGCGCCGGTAAAAGCCCCCTTCACATGACCAAACAACTCACTCTCCAGCAGGTGCTCGGACAGGGCAGCACAGTTGACGGAAATGAACGGCTGGTTTGCACGTACGCTGTTGTAGTGGATCGCTCGAGCAACGAGTTCCTTTCCCGTCCCCGTCTCGCCTCTTACCAGAACTGAAGAGCGGGTCTTGGCGACGAGCGCCGCAGTCTCGAAGACCTCCTGCATACCCTTGCTGACCCCAATGATGTTATCGAACTTGTTCTTCGTCTTGAGCTCTTCTCTGAGATAAAAGTTCTCGACGATCAATTCCTCTTTCTCGAGAAGGACCATCCGACTGATCCGCTGGGCCTGGGCGAGCATGGAAGAGATGATCTGCAGGAGGCGCAGATCATTTTCGATCTCCTCTTCATCGGGCTCTTCTCGCTCGACGCTGAGCGCACCCACAACTTTTGCACTCGAAATGATTGGTACACAGAGCAGTGCTCGACCTGAGAGTGACCGGCGGCTCCGCGATCCTATGGTCTCCACATAGCCGGCCTCCCGGCCCAGATTGGCAATCACTCGGGGTTCGCCCGTCTGTACTACCCGGCCTGCCACGCCTTCGCCGATCTTAAGACCATTCTGCTCAAGGTCAGGATTTGCCAACTGATAGGCTGCGACCACCTTGAGCCTTTCTCCGCCTTCCATCAAGCTGAGAATCGTCCCACAATTCAGTTCCATCTGCTCCGCGAGGATCTTCATAATCTCATCGTAAATCTCTTCCAACTCAAAGGTTGTACCTAAGACCCGACTAATGGAGGTCAGAACATTAAGTTCAAGTTCTTCTCGGTTCATGTGTTAATTCTGCGGCTGTGAGTAGTGGGTGTCCCTGTCGGAGTGTGGCCAATCCTCTGTGGTCCATGCATCCAGATGAGTCTCCGATGTCCGAAAACTCCTATAATGTGCGCGTCGCTGGCCTGATTTGCTCAGAATCTAATCATTAAACTCAGAGAACGCAAAATAAACATGCGCCGTGTTTGCCGGTGCCAATGAAGCGAGCTAACCGGATCCTCGTAAGTTGACGGTGGGTCACAGACCCAGATAGCCGAGTCACACAAGGCTGGTCCCCGTGGCAATGAGGTCGAAACACGACACAGTTTCCAGATATGTTACTTCTCCAATTGGCGGGCTGGAGTTGGCTCGCTCCCGGACAATGAAGTCAAGATTTTTTGTTAATTTAGTGTTAGTCAGTAACCCCTTTTCCTGTATCATGTTGAATCTCATCGGGCTCTGTGAGCGTGACGCGACCGTATGAAGTTTGGACCTTCTTTCATGGTATTTGCTAAGCGGGTAGAGATGGACCAGTCCTGGAAGAGTGACTGGCGTTACCACACTACAGCTCCATGGATTGGAGTATCACTTTATTTCCGGGGAGAATCGGATGTCAGCCCGCCTGGCAAAATGTCCGGGATGCAAAAAGGCATTCACGCTGCCGAATTTTTCACGGCCGGTGAGGGCCGAATGCCCAAGATGCAGTACGCACTTCACCTGGCCTCCGGAGGGCAAGGCCAAGAAATCCAAGAAAAAGCCGCATGGCTTGAGAGGTTCTGAAGACCCCTTATTGGGCGAGGAGTTTGGCGGATGCAAGGTGGTTGAGCTCCTTGGTCATGGCAGCCTGGGGTCCGTTTATCGAGCTGAACACACAGCTGAATGTGCCGTCATCGCAATCAAGATTCTGCCGCCCTTCCTGGCGAAACGGTTTCCACATTTCATCACCAGGTATATGGCGCAGTCTCGCCGTGTGGCCGATCTCAATCATCCCAATGTCCTGCAGGTATACCAAGTCGGGGAACATCGTGGTTTCGTTTTCACGACCATGAAATTTGTCGAGGGCAAGAGCCTTTCCGAATGTATCGGGGAGAAGAAAACGGTTAAGTCTGAGAGCGCGGTCAAGGTGGCGCGTTCAGCCGCTTTCGGCTTGAGAGCCATGTCTGATTCAGGGGTTCTGCATCGCAATTTGAAACCGGGCAACATCCTGCTCGGCCGTGATTCGAAGGTTCTCGTCTCTGATTTCGGACTGGGGCCCGGATCGTCTGCCGAGTTGAAAGGTTCGGTGTTCGGCACTGGGATCATGAATCCCAGATACCTTTCGCCGGAACAGGCCGCGAATGATTCCATCGATTGCCGCTCTGACATCTATTCGCTTGGCGCCATTCTCTATCGAATGGTCACAGGC
This sequence comes from Planctomycetota bacterium, assembly GCA_030740295.1. Next base: position 4,995 of record JASLXP010000371.1, on the reverse strand, counting down.
TATACGCCATTCGATGAATTGGAAAACGGCCGAAGGGCTTACCTGACTCCACCGATAGAGCGCAACCCCAAAGTGCCCGAAGACGTGAGCAAGGTCATCTGCAGGATGATGGAATACAGCCCTGAGGACAGATACCCCACCTGGAATGAAGTCATCGACGACCTGGACTCTCTGTTCAACGGAACACTCTCGGAACTCCCCACCCAGATATCGGAAGTGCCTGCGCCGGCGGAAACAGCTGATATAGGCGCCGACAATACCGATACCGAAAGGCACGAAGCGGTTCAACAGATCCTGAGCATGCTGCCGGATGCAACCCCCGTCGAGTCTCTCACAGACGAGAAAAGCACAGACCCACCGGCTGAGGGCTCACCGGCGCAGCAGCAGGAGCCAGCTCGTACGGGCTTTGTGGAGGACAACGCTCCCCAGGAAATGACCCAGCCTCAAACATCCCCACCACCTGCCGTGCTTCCCACCGAGGAAGAGACACTGCCTCCCACCCGGTCGCCGTTCTACAATCCCGACAATGTGGAGACGGTGAAAGCCCAGGAGGAAGCACTCACTCTCCAGGATGCAGACAGGGCCAAGACTCTCAAGGCTGCGGAACTTCTTGCCAGAATGGAGCAGAGCGTTTCTCACACGGATACCGACGCTACCGTCGACTACGGCACAGTCAGGCCAGCAACCGAAGGGGAGGGGCAAGGGCAACTGAGTATCGACCCGACCTTTGACATTGAACTGACCCAGCAGCTCACAAACCTGCAGAAAGGGCCTCAATCGCCCGGCACAGTCGATGAAATAGACCGTACGGTTACTTACGTCTCAGACGCGGAGGATGTGGGTTTACCGGCTCCTCCACCACCGCAGTCCTTAGCACCACCGCCCACCCAACAGGCGCTCGAACCGTTGCCGGACGAAGAGAAACCGCAGATCCAGTTTCCTTTTGGCGGTAACTATGAAACTCCGCCGGCAGAATTCCCTTCACCCCAATCCAAGCTGGAGCTCGATGCGCCTTCGCAGCATCTGACACCGGCCGCCCCGCTCACGACGCTCCAGGGCGATCTGCCGGTGCAGACCGTACAAACGGTCCAAACGGTCCGCCAGGCGCGACCCACCGCGCGCCGCAGGTCGGTCATCTACGAGCGTAAACGCAGTTCCCGTGAGAGAGAGACGGTCGCCCTGATCACCGCAGTGGTCACATCCGCTATCTTTGTGATCGGTGCCGCCATTTTCTGGAGCATGCGCACGTCCGAGCCGACAAGAGCTGCTCCACCACCAATTCGCAGGACAGTGCCCAAATCACGACCGAAAACTGTCCGTCAGAAACCGAAACCAAAGCCGGTCGACCGCTCCGCGGCCATCAAACGTTCCGTGACGGATCGCGTCAACCAGAACATAGCGACGCACAAATGGGGCGAAGCCATCCGTTCCCTGGAAAACTTCGCCAGAACTCAGACCACCCGGTCTATGGAAAACTGGGCCGTGCAGATGGCACAGCGTGTTCGGGCCAGGGCACAGGATGAGTTCAGCGAGATCACGCGAAGAGCTGAAACAGCCATCAAGGTTGGAGACCAGGATGAAGCACGCGACCTTTATCGAATCGTCTTCCTGAACTACGACCTCGAGCCCTATGTCTCACAGGCCCGAAATAAATACGCAGCCCTGCTGGAAGCCGGAACGGAAACTGAAAAGCCTAAACCGGAAGTAACCACACCCCAACCTGCAGAGAAACTGCCAGCCGAGCCAGTCCTCGATACCCCCAACTTTGTCATTCTCGACAGCCTTGTTGCCCAGTGGCGCTTCGCCGATGCCGTCAAGCAATGCACGGAATACCTCGATGCCAGCAGATATGAAACGTCGCCCGAGCTGCTGAGTATCCAAAAGACAATCGACCTGTTACCCGGGTTGAAACACGCCATCATAGAGCACCTCAATCGCACACAAAAGAAACCAAAGATCGACAGCCTCACCGAGCCGCCAAGTGCAGGTAAGATATTTCGGGCAACGGATCGCAGCCTCACTGTCCAAAGCGGAGTGAAGGTCACCACCTTGCCATGGGATCGCCTCCACGCCTCGGGCATGTGGCGGCTCGCAATGGATGCCGTCAGCCCGTCCAACTACAAAATGCGCCTCGCCGCAGTCCTGCTTGCGGTCGAGATGGATTCGCCGGCTGTTGCAGCCAAAGAGGTCGAGCGTTTGAAAAGTATCGGCGTCGACGTCACTCTCTACCACCAGCGGATCGAGCATCGCCGGTCCGAAAGATTGAAGCGGCTTGGTGTCGAGTAACACGGACCGACCAATCGATAGAGAATATTTCGGAGCATGCCCCCTACACCTGAAGATTACGAGCGGGAACTCTCCCAGCTTCGTGAAGAGATCCAGCGGCTCAGAACGCAAGGCATTGATAAGCCCGTTTCCTTTGTGTCGCTCGGCCCGTCCTCCGACCATGGGGGCCAGCTTTCCATCGCCGGCCTCGAAGAGATGTTCATGGTCCTCGACCGGCAGATGGTGGTGAAGGTCGTAAACAACCTGATGGCCGAGTGGCTCGGTCTCCCGAAATCCAATTCCGCAAGGGGACGTTCCCTCGCGCAGATTGATGACAGCCCCCTTGGCTCCGGCGTCCTTTACAGCCTGGTCGAGAGCACCTGGAACATCGGAGAACCCGCACTCGTCGAACGCACCGTTGAAGAAGGGGATGAAGTGGCCACCTATCGAATTGCCGTCCAGCCCAAGCCGAGCGGCGTTCAACTTGTCATCCAGAACGTCACCCGGCTTCGCAAGCTTGAGAGCACCCTCATCAAGTACGTCAGCGAAAACGTCTTTCAGGAGATGATCTCCAGGCCCGAGGAAGACTTCCTGGCGGTGCGCAAACTCGACGTCACAGTCCTCTTCGCCGATCTGCGCGGTTTCACTGGTCTAACCGAATCACTCCCCCCCGAACAGGTTCGCCAGCAGATTAACGAATACCTCGCCTGCATGGTCGAATGCGTCCACCGGTTCGACGGCACTGTCATCAGCTTCGCCGGCGACGAAGTCTTCGCGGTTTGGGGCGCGCCGGTCCCTGTTGAAAACCATCTGGTCCTCGCGCTGCACTGCGCACTGGAAATGCAGAGCGCTTACAGCAAAGTCATGAAGAAATGGACAACTGAAGGCAAACCCGCGCCTGGCCTCGGCATCGGCTTCAATTCCGGAGAAGCCGTGTGCGGCAACATCGGCCCCCCGGAGCGGCTCGGATACACCACCCTCGGCCACACCACCAACATCGCCGCCCGTCTCTGCAGTGCAGCGCAGAAAAATGAAATCCTGATCACTCGCGACACCTACCAACTTATCGCCAGCAAGGGAGCGGAGATCGCCAAGATAAAAATCCAAATCTACTTCACAGAGAAAGAACCGATGGCATTCAAGAATGTAAGCAAGAAAATCCAGGTGATGGGAGTGGAGAGGGCGGAGCCTGCTTCGAACATCATCAGTCAGATTGCAGAAAGGGGTTGAAATGACGATGAGAAACTTGGCTGTTTTCGCGCTCTCGAGTTCAGTCATTCTCATGGTGTCTCCCGCCCCTTCCCTGGGGCAGGAATTTCAAAAGGGCGACCGGGTTCGGATTCAATTCGGCGGGAAGACTCACACCACAAAAGTAGAGGACGTTCTGCCGAACGGCTGGATACGCGTGAAGATCCGCATGAACGGTGTGGTAATGACGCCGACTTTGCCTCCTGCCCAGGCAAAAAGACTGGCAGGTCAACGGCCTCGGTCAACATCCTCAAAAACAGAAAAACCCACGGGCGGGTCAGGGATGAGATCCTGGAAGGGAAGCGATGGCAAGCTGATCACGGTAGGAAAGATGTTGAAGGTGGAAAAAGGGCAGGTGCATGTGTGCAGCGCGAGCGGCATCACCATGATGATTCCGCTCGATAAGCTGAGCGACAGCGACAAGAAGCTTGCGAGCGGCTCGGGGACCGCAGGTGTGCGTGAGTGGAAAGGAGCGGACGGCGCCCTTCTGGCCGAGGGCATGCTGCTGAAAGTGGAAAACGGTCAGGCTCATATCCAGGGAACCAACGGCATTACCATGATGATCCCGTTGGAAAGACTGAGTGTCGAGGCTCAACAGCTCGCGAATGCCGGCCCGGGAACATCGTCCGGGACTTCGGTAGCTGGTACAGTCGGTGTCGCAGATTCACCATTCGGGGAAGTGGATTGGTCCGCAGTGCCGGAAATCACGTTGCCCACGGATGCAGGCGGAGAGATTCAGCCCGATGCAGCCATTGCCGCCAAAGTCAGCACAAGGCCAATCGCATTCAAATCCTCGCGGTCGCTTCTGGAGCGACCTGTAAGCCTGTTGTTCAACACAAGCCGCAATATTGCTTACTGCAATTCAAAGGAAGCTAATGCGGGAGGCCGGTCTCGATTGGAGAGGTTCAGCCTCACGCGCGGCGTTTCTCTCGGTTCGCTCTCCTTGCCAATTGCCGGGGACGTGCAGGACGTTTCCCCCAGCGGCTCACTTCTGTTGTGGCGATCAGATAAATTTCAAGGCGGCACAAAAAACAAACTGATGGTGTTGAAGGTCGCCGGCACCAGTACAAGGCAGGTGCTGGCGTATGAGCCGTATCCCAGTGACAACTGGGCCCAGCGGGATGTTTCTTTCGCAGCCTTTGTGGATGAAGATCACGTCCTGGCCGCCGGAGCGAGCGGAAAACTTGCCGTCTGGAATATCAAAACCCACGAGGTCGTTTACCAGATTCCAAAAGGCGCCCGTGGAAGGCCCGCACTCAGCCCCGGCCGAAAACAACTTGCCCTGATTTCTGACCGGGGAATCGCAGTGCTCAACGCGCTGACGGGGAATCCGCTGGGCCTTTTGCCCGGCGATACTCGCACCCCCTTCGAGGTCGCATTTCGTCCAGATGGAAAATCAGTAGCCAGCCTGACGGGACAGAAACTGATGGTCTGGGATCTCCCGTCTGCTAAGCTCCTGTATGAGATTCCGCTGAACCGGCG
>JASLXP010000370.1 GCA_030740295.1 Planctomycetota bacterium | reverse complement strand
CGGGCCAAAGGCGATTCCGGCGAGATGGAGCAGCACGATCTGAAAGATCAGATTGAGGTTGACCGCTACCTCGAATCCAAGGAAGCCGTCAAGTCCAAAACGCTCGGTGTTCGGTTCACGAAACTTCTACCACCGGGAGCTGATTAATGGTTGCGGCGAAAGAACAGAAACCACGCATCGGGTTAAGCGGCTTAAGGGGGGCGCCAGTGCGGCGAGTGCTGGGTCGGTTCGACTCGGCGGCGACGAACAACGACAACCGGCGGCACTGGGCGAATGCGGATGCGTTGTCAGCGGATGCTGCGGCGAGTGCTGACGTGCGGCGAACGCTCCGCAATCGTTCCCGTTATGAAGTGGCGAACAACTCCTATGCACGGGGTATTGTGCTTACGCTGGCGAACGACACGATCGGCACTGGCCCGAGACTGCAACTGCTGACGCCATTCGATGGTATCAATCGTGAGATTGAGCGTGAGTTTGAAAAGTGGGCTCAGCATGTCTTCCTGGCCGAAAAGCTGCGGACCATGCGGATGGCGCGGGCCCAGGACGGAGAGACGTTCGGGATTCTGGTGAACAACCCTACTCTCGATCATTTGGTGAAGCTCGACCTGTGTCTTGTCGAGGCGGATCAGGTGACGAGCCCTTTCACGAATCTGTTCGACGACCGTGTGGACGGCATTCGTCTCGATACTCACGGCAATCCTTCCGCTTACAGCGTCCTCAAGAACCATCCAGGCGGTGATGCCTGGAATGCCATCGAAGACTTCCTGACTGTTCCTGCCGCGCACATGATTCATGTGTTCCGACAGGAGCGCCCTGGCCAACACCGCGGGGTTCCCGAGATCACGTCCGCTCTCCCTCTGTTTGCTCAACTGCGCCGTTTCACACTGGCTGTGCTGAGTGCGGCCGAAGCAGCAGCCGACTTCGCCGGCATCCTGTATACGGATGCTCCGCCCAGTGGTGAAGCGGACGCAGTTGAGCCGATGGATCTGATTGAGCTCGAACGGAACATGCTGCTCACCATGCCTGGCGGTTGGAAGATGGGACAGGTGGATCCGAAACAGCCGTCTACGACGTATGCCGAGTTTAAGAAGGAAATCCTGAACGAAATCGCCCGCTGCCTGAACATGCCGTTCAACGTCGCGGCCGGCAATTCAAGCGGCTACAACTATTCCTCTGGCAGGCTCGATCACCAGACTTACTACAAATCGATCCGTGTCGACCAGGCATTCATGGCCTCGAAAGTTCTCGACCGCCTGTTCTCCGCCTGGCTCTGGGAATACGCGCTGGCGACAGGCTTGAGTATGCATGCCGCTCTTCATCTGCCCTCTGTCGCTTCCTCTGACTCAGGTCTCGAGTCGCAGGCCTCAAGTCTCCCCGACCACCAGTGGTTCTGGGACGGGATGGAACACGTGGATCCCGCCAAAGAAGCCAAAGCCCAGGAAACGCGGCTCAAGAACCACACGACTACCCTTGCCCACGAATACGCAAGGGCAGGCAAAGACTGGGAACAAGAACTCCGCCAGCGGGCCCGCGAGAAGAACCTCATGCGAGATCTCGGTCTGACCGAATCCGAAGCCACACCAACTCCAACTCAGGGGAAGAAGAACCATGCAGCCGCTTAACCCACCAATGATTCGAGCGAATCTCGATCCTGCTCCGGGCACCATCATCAACCAGGCTGCCGAAGATTTCCTTGTTATCGAAGCGTCTTCAGACAGCGAAGGTAAACAGCACAAGGTCCGAGTGATGGGGGTGGCCTACTCCGGCGGACGTATCAACCAGCCGGGCTGGAAACATCCGGTCGTCGTCGATCTCGCCGGCATGGAGATTCCTGAGTCGATACCGCTGCTCGCCAATCATGAGAACCGCACGGGCAGCCGAGTCGGGCTGGTGACAGCAGCAGTCGAAGACAACACGCTCACCATCGAAGGCGAGATCCTCTCGTCGAGCGGCCAGGCCAAAGGGATCATCGAGCAATCCAAAGAGGGTGCGGATTGGCAGCTCTCCATCGGTGCAGAGGTTGTCGAGTCCGAATTGGTTCGCACGAACCGAATCGTGAACGGCCAGGAGCAGACCGGGCCGTTCGTTCACATCAAGAAATCGAGATTGCGGGAGGTCTCAGTCGTCGCCGTCGGGGCTGACGCCTCTACACGAATGAGGGTGGCGGCAAGTTTTAATCTACTAACTGGAGGAACTCAGATGAATTTTGAGGAATGGCTCGATCAACACGGTATCGATTCCAGCAACCTTTCAGAAGAGCGGTCCGCCGCTCTCAAGGCTGCCTTTGAAAACGATGAAGCTCCGCCCGCGAAGACTCCCGCTGACGAGGAAGATCCGGACGCGGAAGAAGAGCGGCCGGAACCCAATGACGACGCGAACACCGAAGTCCAGGCCGTCGCGGACTTTCGGCAAGAAGCAGAAAAGGCGGTCCGAGCCGAACGAGAGCGAGTGTCTGCCATTCAGCAGATCTGCGCGGGTGAGTTCCCGAAGATTGAGCGGGACGCGATCAGGCTGGGCTGGTCGGTTGAGGACACGACGCAGAAAGTCCTTAAGGGCATTCGGGAAGACCGGCCCCAGGCGGACGCCCACGTCAGTGTGGGTAATGACCTGAGCGTGGAGTTCGATTCCAAAACAATGGAGGTCGCGCTCTGCATTCGGGCCGGCCTCTCGCGAGACGAACTGCTCACCACCAATGACGAGAAGATCGTCAACGGCGCGTGGCACGATCGGGACATGAGCCTCCAGCAGCTCATCGTGCAGTGCGCACAGCTCGAAGGGGTCACGATCCCACGCACATTTGGCAACGACACCATTCGTGCCGGCTTCAGCACGGTCTCGCTGCCCGGCATCCTGAACAACGTGGCCAACAAGAAGCTCCTCAAGAGCTTTCAGGCCCAGGCAGTCATCGCCACGAAGCTCTGCTCCGAAGGTGAGCTCAACGACTTCAAAGAATCGGAACGTTATCGCCTGACGGATGTGGGAGACCTGCAGCCGATCGCCCCTGACGGTGAGCTCAAACATGGTGAGCTCAAGGAAGAGAAGGCCACCAACCAGCTCGGGACGTTCGGCAAGATCTTCAGCCTCACCCGGCAGATGATCT
>JASLXP010000369.1 GCA_030740295.1 Planctomycetota bacterium | reverse complement strand
CGTTTCAGGACAAGATCCTCGCCGGCAAAGTCACCGCCGATGAAGCGGACGGCTTCACGCGCCACATCGCCTACGAGCGCGACGACCGCCGCCTCGACATGCGCTGGCACGCTTACACCGAAGAATACGCCACGCGCAAGATCAACGGTCGCGACGACCCGTGGCCGCAGTTTCTGCAGTCGCCCGAGTTTGCCGTCAACGACAGCGGCCAGCTTGCCGTGAAAGACGCGAAGCTCTCCACCACACCCGGCAAAACCGCGTGGCTGCTCTCCTGTGAGCCTTCACGCACCTGGGTCGCCTACCAGCCGAACGCCGATGCTGCGCTCCCCCTGACGCTGGAGTGTCCCGCCGGGCGCGTGACCTGCGAGCGTTTCCCCCTTGGCAAACTCGTCGTCGCCACTCAACCCGACGGTAGCATCCGTCTCGACGCCGATGCCGAAAGCGCCGAGCTGACGGTCAACACGAAAGCCACCAAAGTCGAAGCCCGCATCAACGGCCACCCTGTGCAAGCCACCTGTGCCGAGAACGGCCAATGGACGATTCGCAGCCTGGAGATCAAACCATGAAACACACCTTCGCAATCCTCACCGCCCTGCTGGCCGTGCTCCACGCCGCCGACGGAAACAATGTCACGGCCGCCAGTCATCGTTCCGACGCGAAAGCAGGCCAGCCCAACATCCTCGATATCCTCGCCGACGACCTTGGCTACGGCGATCTTGGCTGCTACGGCGCGACGAAGGTCAAGACGCCGAACATTGACCGGTTGGCCCGTGAGGGGATTCCGTATCGCCCGTCATCCAAATCGAACCAAGCGCTCGACACGAACGGCGGGTAATCCCCGCCGTTCGGTCAGCTTCACGTTATGTGCCCGAGAACGGATCTTTCTGAAGTAGTGGACTGAAATTGCCAGCCTGAGAGAGAGGTTTTCTTTGATTTGGTTTGCTGGACATGGAAGGAGCACTGGACGTCCTGCCGGACATGCCAAAGCGAGAGTCACAAGAGCAAGGGCTGAGAGCCACTGGCACAGACGGCAACCCGGATCCGCGTCTTAGGGCACAGCTTGCGGGAACCAACGCCAAAACACGGCAAATTGTGGCAATGAGCGGCAAGAGTGAAGAGAAAACAGCGGAAACGCCAGAAGCAGCGAGAGCCGCTGAAAAGGCCGAAATCGGCACTCTCAGCGGCTCTGATGATAATGGGCAGGGGCGGAATCGAACCGCCGACACGCGGATTTTCAGTCCGCTGCTCTACCGTCTGAGCTACCTGCCCGACCATTCAATTTTGGAGGGAATTGGATCGCCCCCAAAATTGAAGGCGGGAATTATAGCTGGGGTAGGTGGGTTGTCTAGCGGTGGCCTCTGATGCATAAAAGCCGGGGTTTTGGCTGGATGCTGGATGCTGGATGCTTGATGCTTGATTCTGGATTCTGGATTCTGGATGCTGGTTTCAAGGATTCTGGGATGCTGGATGCTGGTCACAGTCCCAGATTCCCTCATTCCACCACTCCTTCATTCCTGATTCCCGATTTCCGATTCCTTCATTCCTTCATTTCCGATTCCTTCAATTTACATCGAGGACATTCTTCATGAGAATTGCTGTTTGCCAGGCCGGGGTTGTTTTTGGTGATGTTGAGGCCAATCTGAAGACTACGCTGGACGCGCTTCGAAAGGCTGAGGATGCCGGGGCACAGGTGCTCTGTATGCCGGAGACTTTTCTTCAGGGGTACTTCAATAACGAGGAGGCCGCGCTTCAGAATTCAATCTCGCTGGATAGTGCTGAGTTCAAGGAACTGCTGGGTGAGTTCGGTAAGTTCAGTCCGATGTTGTTGCTGGGTCTCAATGAGCTTCGTGGCGATCGGCTGTTCAATACGATGGTGGTTGCTGACAGGGGACAATTGGTTGGCCGGTATTCGAAAAACTATCTCGTCTACGATTACTTCTGTCGCGGGCATGATTTTCCCGTGTTTGAAAAGGACGGGGTGAAGTTTGGGATCATCATCTGCGCGGATTCATCCTATATGGAGCCGGCCCGGATCGAGGCGATGCGAGGTGCGCAGATTATCTTCTCTCCGCATTTCAATTACATCGGGCACAAAGGGGTGGATGCGCATACGAATACTGTGCGCTCTCAGCATGTGGCGCGGGCGGTGGAGAATGAGGTGTATGTGATTAAGGCGAACGTGGTCGTTCCGGAATCGGTGGGCGAGCCCTTTATGGGCTATCCGGGCGTCGGAGTCGGTGATTCTTTCATTCTGAACAGGCAGGGCATCGCTGTGCGCGAGGCAGGGATCTTTACCGAGACGATGCTTGTACACGATATCCCGGAGGAGGATCTCTCTGGCGCGAAACGAAGATATCACAGCGCGAGCGATGAGATCATTCGTCAGCTTTTTGAGGAGTACGAGTCAGAGAGTTTCAAAAACCATCAGCGGAAGGTCTCCAAGTACGACTGATGGTTGCCCGAAACTGGTCAACTTTGAACGCGGGCCAGCAGGATGCCAGCACGAGCGGGGCGGCTCATGGCGACGGCGCGGGCGGGAGCGCAGGGGGCACTACGGGCGGATTGGCTGGAACTCCGGGCGTACCGGGCTCTGCAGTGTTGTCTTTTCTGAATTTTTCGAGCTGCTTGCGCTTCTCTTCGAGGATGTCATTCACCTGACCTTTCTTGCCCTTTTTCGGCTGGCCCTGTGGCACTGATATCTCTTTCTCTACTTCGTCATAGATGTGCTTGTAGGCGATAAAGCCCGTGATGGGCAGGATCAGTAGCTGTGAGAACATGAGGACACCGATCAGTCTTTTGTCTCCTTCGAATCTGGTGAAGAAATACACGGGACCTACAAAAGGGATGAACAGGGTTCCAAGACCCCAGAGAATGCTCTCCTGGAATGCGTCGATGATGAGTACGATACCGGCCCACATGGAAATCAGACTGGACGAGATCTGAAATGCGCAGGCCGCTCCAAACATGTCCTTTGTGATCAGAAAGCCAATCAGCGTGATAATGGTAAGGGCCGCGGCAATTCCTATGAAGGCGACGTTGCTCCCCTTGTTCTTCTGGGCGGCTTTGCTTGCTCTTGCCCGTTCTCTTTTTGTCCGTTTCTGTGCTTTGGTAGTGAGCTTTCCGGGCTGCTCCAGATGCTGGGCAAGCTCTGTCATGACCGCTTGCCGGACGTAATCGACGCGTTCCTGGTCCAGATAGTTCCACTCTCGAATCGTGTCCCAGATGTAAAATGCGGCGCCCTGACCACGTGAGTTGAGTGTAGCCTCTCTGGCCTGCTCGGTCTGGACGGCGTTCAGGTACTGAAGCTCCACACACATGGAGAGGAAACGCATTTCTGCGTGGCTGAGGCCGGTATCTATTGCGGTTGCTGTTCCAGCTTCAGCCCCGACCTCGTCAGCCTGGGCCCAGCCAACGGAATCCTTGCCAAAGGCCGGCTGGTGGCCGTGGTAGAGGTTGGTGAGGTCAGCGCAGAGGTCGGCCACGGTCTGGTAACGATCTTCGGGCTTTTTCTGCATCATTTTTTCAATGACGCGTGAGGTGTTTTCAGAGACGTGTGAGGCTACCTCGTGTGCGAGGGGGATGGGTTCAGTTCGGTGGCGGGCGTAGATGACGGCTTCGTTGGGGCCGTCATAGGGTGGTTTGCCTGTGACGGCGAAAAAAAAGGTGGCACCGAAGGAATAGATGTCAGAACGGAAATCGACTGCTACGCCGGAAGCCTGTTCGGGGTTGGTGAAGAGAGGTGTTCCGAGCACGGCCCCGGCCATGGTGACGGTGGAATCTTCCACCTGGTGTCTGGCGAGGCCAAAGCCGGTGAGGCGGGGGTTGCCGTCGTTTCCGATGATTATGTTTTTGGGTTTGATGTTGCGATGTACGATGCCGAGTGCTTCGGCCATGCCCATGCCTTGTCCAATCCGATAGCAGATGGCGATGGCTTCTTTTTCTTCGAGGCCTCCTGTGCGTTCCACCAACTGCCGCAGGGTCGAGCCTTCCACATGCTCGAGGGCCTGGTAGTAGAGGCCATCGGGTGTCTGCCCCGTTCCCAGGGTGTGAACGACGTTGGGGTGGTCCAACTCGGCGAGTATGCTGGCTCCTCTGAGGAACCTCCCAACAATGGTTTCGTTCCGGGCCGATTCCGGGCTCAACACCGTGAGCGTAGCCGGCGCGCCGTTGGCCGTTCTGCCATGGAAGGTTACCCAGGCCGCACCCTTATCCTGGACGCCTTCAATGGTGTATTCACCCACCTGACGCAGGCCTTTAAAGGATGCCTGGGATTGCTGTGTTCCCATCTGCTTTTTCCGCTGATTGCTTCCCGCGCTCTTACCTGTCTGCCCGGTCTAGCCTAACGATATGAACTGCTGTCGCAAGGGAAGCCCACGCCCGGCCGCCTTCAATCTGAAGCCAAAAAGAAAAGCCGACTTCGAAGCTCCTTCGAAGCCGACTTTCGTGATGTAGCGCCCCAGGAAACTTCTCAGTCCTTAACAACAGGAGGCAGCCTGCAGGAGGAAAAAGGAGGAGAAAGAATTACGGGTACCTGCCTGGCAATCGGCGGGTCGGACCTATCAAACAGGCAGGCGCCCGATTCAGTTTCCAGCGATTCTCTGTTGTTTGGCCGCCGCCTCTCTTTCGTTTGGATTGTCTGTGCAACGAGCTCTTTGCCGGTACCGGTCTCTCCACAGATCAGAACCGGGGTATCCACTTCAGCGAATGCATCAATCAGGCTGACGACTGAATGGCCTCACTTTCGCCGACGATGTCCAATGCTGCTCAGAGACAATCTGCCGGAGCTGCTGGACTTCGGTGCGAAGTTGCCTTTCGTTCTTGATGCGCTCAATCTTGGCCAGAAGATCTTCGATGATGACGGGTTTGAGCAGATAATCGCAGGCCCCGTTGCGAAAGGAATCGACGGCGCCATCAAGCGTGCCATAAGCGGTAATCATGATCACCTGCGTGGCCGGAATCCGTTCCGTTAGTTTTCTTAGGACCATGTCGCCGTTCATCCTGGGCATCATCAGATCGCAGAGCACGACGTCAGGCAGGAAGCTGGCCGCGAGTTTGAGGCCCCTTTCACCGTCCGAGGCGGTCTCGCACTCGTAGCCCTGCTCCCGGAGTTCAGGGGCGATCTCTTCAGGGAACACATCTTCATCATCCACCATGAGGATCTTCAAGGGGCTCGTATGTTTCTGTTCAAGGACGGGCGCTTCGGATTCTGACATAGGCTTGGCCAAACGGTTTTAATTTGCAGGCTCTGGGTATTAGCCTGCTTTTAGCTCAGCAACGGACCGGTTATCCACAGGAATTCTCTACATGCCCATTCAGTCGCTTTCAGGTCTCCGGGTCATCGATCTGACTCGAGTGCTCGCAGGCCCCTATGCCACCATGATCCTCGCGGACCTGGGGGCCGAGGTCATCAAGGTTGAACTGCCCGGTACCGGCGATGAAGCGCGGCAGTTTGGCCCTTTTCAGAATGGCGTCAGCGCTTATTTCATGAGCGTCAATCGTGGAAAGAAGAGCATCACACTCAACCTCCGCAGCGATGAAGGAAAAGAGGTCCTTAAGGGGTTGGTAAAGGATGCCGACATCCTTGCAGAGAACTATCGGCCCGGCGCAATGAAGCGTCTTGGCCTGGATTACGAGGTGCTCAAGGAAATCAATCCGGGCCTCATCTACGCGGCCACTTCCGGGTTTGGTCAGACCGGGCCGTTGTCCCCCCTTGGCGCTTACGACATGATCATCCAGGCCATGGGAGGGCTCATCAGCATCACCGGCGAACCAGACCGGCCGCCGGTCCGTGTCGGAACATCGATTGGCGATCTTTCGTCCGCGCTGTTCACCGTCATCGGCATCCTCTCCGCGCTTCATCACCGTGAACGGACGGGCGAAGGACAACTCGTCGATATCGCCATGCTCGATTGCCAGGTCGCGTTGCTCGAGAACGCGGTGGCACGCTACGCGGTCACTGGCGAAGTACCCCAACCGCTGGGCTCGCGGCATCCGTCTATTACGCCATTCCAAATCTTCACATCCAAAGATGGCTACCTGGTCATCGCGGTCGGCAACGATGCCACGTGGAAGAAATTCTGCGAACACGTTGGACGCCCCGAGCTCGTAACAAACCCGCGCTTTGCCACCAATCCCGATCGTACTGAAAACCAGCCGGACCTGGAACTCCTGCTGAACGAGATTTTTCAACAGAAGACGACCGAAGAGTGGCTCGAGAGTCTCGAATCTGCCGGCATCCCCAGCGGTCCGATCCAAAACGTCGAACAGGTCATCCAGCATCCGCAGATTCAGGCCCGCGAAATGATGACCGAGGTGCCACATCCAGTCGCCGGGCCAACCCTGATGCCGGCCTCACCAATCAAACTCTCGGATACTCCGACCCGTGTTGATAAGCCCGCGCCGGAGCTCGGAGAACACAATCAGATGGTCCTGCGTGAACTGTTGGGAATGAGTGAGGAGGAAATCGCTGCGCTGGCGGAACGTGGGGTGATTTAGATTCATGTGGATTCAGGATTCATGTGGATTCAGGATTCAACTAAATTCAGGATTCATGTGGATTCACGATTCATGTGGATTCGGAACGATCTGCCTCATTCGTTGTTTCCTTTAATTCGTTGGAAGCCCTTTCTGCATTCGCTGTTTCCTTTAATTCGTTGGAAGCCCTTTCTGCATTCGCTGTCTCCTTTAATTCGTTGGAAGCCTTTCCCTACCCCAGGGCCGATCGAAATTCAGGTCGCCCACAGACGCCCGGCTCGAATGCAAAGACACATCCGGCGTGTTCATCCATACCCGCCCTCCAGACGGCACCAAGGGAAGTGACGTAGAGCGTTTCGAGATTCTCGCCCCCGAAGGTAACGCTGGTGACAGCTTTCGTCGGCATCTCGACTTGCAGCAGGAGTTCACCTTGCGGGCTGTAGCGCTCGACCGCGCCACCACCGCAGACAGCTACCCAGAGCCCGCCCTCTTCATCGACAGCCAAGCCGTCCGGAACGCCCTCTGAAGTCTGAATAAGAACCTGTCGTGGACCGATACTCCCGGTCTCTTCGTCATAGTCGTAAACATAAACGGAGCTTGCCGCGGTATCTGCAAAGTAGAAGTGCTTTCTGTCGCGTGATACCGCTATGCCGTTGGGGCCGCCGATGCCTTCGTCCACGAACGCGTGAGTTCCATCGCATTCAATGCGCGTGAGCCGTCCTGATTGTTCAGGTCGTCCTTCGCCTGCATCGATGGGTTGCATGCCGCTGTAGATTCTGCCCAGAGGATCCGCGGTGCAATCGTTGAACCCGGTTTCAAAGCCTCTGTGCAGGATCTCAGTCTGACCGTTCCTCCAGGCCGACAGTTCTCCGGATTTTCCGAAGAGCAGCAGTGCACCGTCCCTCTGAAGCGAGATGCCGCTTATGTTGCCGGGCTCATAGCAGCAGATGTTCTGATCGCTCGATGGGTCGTAGCAAAAGAGCCGGCCGTTCGAGACATCAGCCCAGTACAGGACGCCTTCGTCCGGATGCCAAGTCGGGCTTTCGCCGACCTCGATGGTCGGTTCGTCAATGACAATTCGGATATCCACGCTTACCTTTCTGTTGAATGCAATTCTGAGGCCCCGTATCTGGACTTGCTCTCATCATCGGTGACTGGTATTCGTGTTCAACCGTGACTGCTCATCTTTAGAAATGAAGTTTCAGAAAGGAACAATCATGTCTGCCGCACACCCACTGGATGCGATTGCCCTAAACATCAAAGTCACCGCTCAAGTCTCACCTGAGCCCACCGATGACGACCTCGCATTCGTCAGGCAGATGGGGGTGGAGTACGTGGTATCCTGGACGGATGCTGAGCACGCTTCGTACGAATACTACGCACAGTGCCGGAAGCGTTTCGAATCCGCCGGGCTCAAGCTCTACGGGCTCGGCAATCGCGATGTGCACAATCAGGAAGCAATCGTCCTTAACCTGCCTGGCCGGGACGAGAAGATCGAGGAATACAAACGGCACCTCCGAAACCTTGGCAAGGCGGGGATTCCTTACACCACTTACGCACACATGGGGAACGGCATCTGGAGCACCGAGCCTGAGCAGACCCGCGGCGGCGCGCGAGCAAGAGGCTTCGATCTTTCAAAAGCGACCGCCGGGCACTGGTTCAAACAGGAATACCCAATGCCGCTCTCACACGGCCGCGAATACTCCCAACAGGAGATCTGGGATAACTACGAGTACTTCATCCGCCAGGCCGCGCCGGTAGCCGAAGAGGCAAACGTCATGATCGGCATCCATCCGGACGATCCTCCGCAGCCGGAGCTTGCCGGGGTGCCGCGCTGCATCTTCAGCAGCTTTGACGGATACAAACAGGCAATGGATATCGCCGACAGCCCCAACGTCGGCATCTGTTTCTGTGTCGGATGCTGGCTTGAGGGCGGCGACCTGATGGGTAAGGGGACGGCGGAATCGATCCGCTACTTTGGCGAACGAAACAAGATATTTAAAGTCCACTTTCGGAACGTAGACCAGCCACTTCCCCATTTTGTGGAGACGTTCGTCGACGATGGTTACTTTGATATGTATCAGGTGGCCAAAGCGTTGCAGGAGGTCGGATTCAGAGGCGTGATGATTCCCGATCACATCCCCGGCATGGTCGGCGAACGTTCGGGGGCTGCATATACGATCGGTTACATGAAAGCCCTGGTGAAAAGAGCGGAAGCGGAAGTGGCCAGATCGAATTGAAGACTCCGTCTTGGACTACTGGCTTTTGTTTTCGATCGGGGGCGGTCCAGTTCGCATGCGGCTGGTATGAATCACCCAGCCTTCATCACCATCGGGCCTTTTGTCACGGACGGAAAGCATCCCGATGATGTGCTGGCCGCCCGGCTCAACGAAGACGCGCAGTGCCTTAATGGGCTTTCCGCCGGTCATGGCGGGATTGATTTCAGGTTGTTTGCCATAGAGCTTCCAGTGGATGCCGTCGGTTGAATAGAGATGGTAGACGGCGCGAACCGGCCAGTTGTCTGAGCTCCATAGATGCCATTCGTTTCTTGCTACACGAAGGACCGTGGGAAAGGTAAGGCCCTGGCCGGTGACCTTCGGATGAGTGGAATAGACACGTGCGAGCGCACGGATCTTTCCCCCGGCATCGTGGATGAATTTCCACGGGCCCTTCAGTCCTGGAGCTTCGGCGATTGCCAGGTCTCCGTTGAAGCCGTCCAGGTAGACGCGCCAGCGACCGTCTTCGAGTCGAAAGATTGAGCCGCCGTCGCTCCAGATGATCCGTTTTGCCGCCTCCTCTTCGATCTCGCCTTTCATCTTTCCCAGATAACGCCACGTGTCTTTTCTGCCCGTTCTGGATGTCCAGAGCGCAGGCAGGAGCGGAACCGCTCCCGGTGCGTATTGATGCACAACACACCCGAGGAAGACGTAGCCAATATCTGGATACCAGGCCATGAAACCTCGGGTGACTCCGCGTGTTTCAGACATCTTCTCCGGTTGGTTGGGTACAGGCACATCGCGAATCATCGGCTTCAAATCCGCTACGACCTCCCGCGGGCCGAGGGCATCCATCGACTTGCCGTAACGGACCACGAGCTTGTTGCTGAGCGGATAGCGGAGGGTGTTCCCAGGCTCGTGTTGCCAGAGCGAGTGCCAGTATTCGATCCGGCCATCTCGCACGATGGTCGAAACATACGCGTCATAGGCATCGACTCGCCGGAACGGCTCTATCCAATGCGATTTGCCGGGTGGCGGTGCCGCGGTCTCTTCCGCTGTCACTGGGTAAAAGATTCCCGCAAAAGCGATGACCAGGCAA
Source organism: Planctomycetota bacterium (assembly GCA_030740295.1). The sequence goes on along the minus strand of JASLXP010000369.1, from coordinate 13,599 downwards.
ATGATGGAGGGGAACGTGTGCTGGAGCAGGTTATCTGAGCTCATATATATGCACGGCCGTCGGGCCGTAGGAGTAACCGGTGCCGCTGGGGATCATTGAGTTCAACTCGCGGTTGGGGTCTTTGATGAAGCCGAACATGTCGCCGATGACGCCGTCGGATTCGAAGCCGTAGGTGTCCGTGCCCTCAAAATTGTCGCTGAAGCTGCCGTCTTCCGCGGTAATGGTACGGTCTTCAAAGAGCACTTTGATTTTCGTGCCGGCTTTGAGGCCTGGGACGTTGATGCGGACCCTGGAAAGCAAGGTGCGATCTATGCCGACGGTGTCTTCGCAGAAGACGCGGATGGTTTCTCCGCTGCGCTCCAGGGCCGAGTAGTCCCACAAGGCGCGGCCGTTTCGGGTCAGGTATGCGAATCCATCGACAAGCCGACCCACCAGGCCTGCCTTCTCGGCATCGATTTCGATGCGATACCATTCGCCGGCTTTCGGGACGCGGCCGAGATTGTGGAAATGTCTAGACTGGTAGATGTGCTTGCGCACTTTCTGGCGTCCGGCCTCCGCACTGTTCTTGATCCAGTCGGCCACGTTCCGGCCGTGCATGAGGTGCTGCACTTTGACGAGTCGCTTGTGTTTCTCGGGAGGCAGAATCCAGTTGATGTCGTGCCAGACCGAGTGGCTGAGCTCGGAGTACATCAGGATGTTGCCGTCGACCCTGCAGAACTGATCGAAATTAAAACTGCCGAACACCGCGTTGTGCGCGAAGCGGCCATCGCCTCGAACACCGACCATGATCCAGTCCGGCCTGTCATTCGGATCGATCCACACCTGCTGGATGATCTTGTCACCCTTCTGAATCAGCTCCGGCAGAGGCAGACCGCGAAAGCCGTGAATCCGGATGCCGTCCGGCCGGTACCACTGGGTGTTGACAGTGTCACCTTCGTGGCTGGCCCGGCCGGAGTATTTGACCTCGTTGTTCCATTGCCAGTTGCCGAGAATGATGGGGCCGCAGTTGGTCGCGAGGATGGTGGTCTTGCCTTTGTGGCGGGTGACCTTGTGCGAGATGTTCGGCGTGAAGGTGACGTCCGGCGCCTTATCGAGGCTGTTGAGCGGTCCTTCCAGATAGCGCAGTTCGCCAGCCAGCCCGCGATTGAAGGTCGGATCGCCGATGCCCTGGATCATAGAAACACCGCACGAGCCGCGAATGATGTTTTCGTAGGTCTCGAACCGGTAACGCTCGAAAGGATGATTATCGTAGAGCTGCGGGAGATAGACCCAGGCAACGTTGCGACCGGCCCGGCGGCAATAGGGCAGGAGCACGACGTTGAAGTCCATCGGCCCCCACATTTCGGTTTCGCCGTGGACCATGTCGTAGATGTGCAGGTCTCCGAGCCACCATGCATTGAAGGCCCCGCTTGTGCTGATGGAGATGGGGCGTTTGGAGACTTTGCGGATCCAGTCGTTGCTGGCTTTGTGTTTCTTCAATTGGTCGGGGTTGTGGAAATCGATAGTCCGTTCCCAGCCGCCCGCATTGATGGACACCACATTCTTCATGCCGCCGGACTTGACGAATCCTTCAAGAGCTTTCTTCTGCTCGTCACTCATGCCGGTGACGGCGATGATTCCGTTCTGCCCACTCACCGGTTTGATCTGAATGCCGTAGAGCCCGTGCACGCTCCACAGCTTTTGCAGGCTCTCGAATTTGCCCTCGTTGCCCTGCGTTAACCGCTGCCCCATGAGGTCGAGCTGGTCGATGATGGGGAACGTGTGCCGGATGCGCTGGTTCTGGTGCGTTGCGCCGGTGATAAAGCGCGGCTTGTTGTTGATGAGCAGCGCGCCGTCCCTGCGTATCTCCACCTTTTTGATTTCCGCCTGCTTCGGCGCTGGCTGCATGCGGCCGAACGGCGCGCTCTCCTGCGAGAATATTTCTTTTCCAGCCGCATCGGTTCCTCGCACACGCAGAACAGTGTCGCGCACGGGAAAATCGTGAGGCCAGACTTTGAGCTTGCCGAGACCGAGTTTCGTGACGATCAGATTGGTGTGGTCGCAGCGAGTGACTGGCGCGGGCAGGTTGAATTCGAGCCCGTTGGTTTTTGCCAGCTCAGGCAGCTTTGCCCGTGTCTCTTTGAATGCAGCGGACGCATCGTTGAAGGTTTGAGAGCCGAGAACTTTCTGATCGGAAGCTCGGTACAGCTCGAGCGTCAGTTTGCTCACCTTTTTCAACGTGGTTGCCGATACGCCGAGGTTCAGCGAAGCGGAGATGGGATTCTCGTTCGGCAGGCTGTAGTGCCGGGCTATATCCACATCGACGACCACCGGCCATGTATTGAAGGCATAGCTTCCGCCGGCGATAGTTTTCTTGCCGTCCAGCAGCTCGACATCAAACCGTGCCTGCTGGAGCAGTTCGCCTGCGAGCTCATCGATGGTGTACGGAACGGTGAGCGCGACAGGTTTCCCTTTTCCTGCACGCACTTTTTTTGAAGCCGTCTCCACCGGCTCTCTGCCTGGAAACGTGGTTTTCAACTTAAGCTGCCACGAACCGGAGCGGCCATTATTAATGAAGGAATAGGAGAGTGTGTTCTCGCCGAAAAATCGTTCACCGAAATCAAGTGCACCATCACCCAATCGCGGCACGACCGGTTGCTGTTGCGACGGCGGTTTGATGCCGCGGCCCCGCAATATCGCGGCATCCGAGGTGCGTTCCATCACCAGGAGATCGTCCCACCAGACTGTGCCGCAGGTCATGCCGTACGGTCGCGTACCGCCGTCATCAAGAGTGTGTCCGTTGAAGCCTCTCGCGCAGAGCCGCACGCGGACGCCCTTCACCGGCTCATTGTTGAGGCAGGCGAAAGTCTTCCGCACGTAACGCCAACTGAAGGTGCCATTGCCGAAAAGGAAAGACCCGCCTCGATTCCATTCCGGCTCTCTCGGTCGCTTGTCCGGCATGTGGTCACCGTCCTGATTCACCAGCCTTACGTCCAGCAGTTTGATCCGATCTGCCCGCACATAGACGCCGACTTCAATGACCCGCGGCTTCGTCTGGTTGAGTACGATCAGATTGCTCTCGATGTATTTCTCGTCGCCGGGATAGACGTCGAAACGCAACGAACGCTCGCCGCTCCGTACGACGAGATTATCCGTCGTAACCACGCCCCGATTGGGCCGAAACGCATGATTCCAATCGGTCCAGACGTAGTAGGTCGGCCCGATGGCACGGAACTTCCGCTGCTCGCTCCAGCCCACCGGATAGCCGCCGGCATCGACCTGTTCGAAACTCGCGTTGCCGATGAGATTGGGTGAGTTCGGGATCTGCTGCTGCACGACCACGTCATCAAACTCGGCCGGCCCGGTAAGCGTGAGCGTCATGGACTTGGCGGGATCTGTCTGAGCGGATGCCGGACATTCAACGCTGACCTTCTTCCAGCCCCCGCTGCCCGGCGCAGTTACCTTGATGCCGCCGAGAGTGATCGTGCCAGCGCCTTTCACCCAGGCTGTTGCCTTCCACGGCACCGCGAAGCGGGCCTTTTCATCTTCATCCATCTTAATCGGACCCATGGGCCCGCCCTTCCACGCGCCTCCACCGTGCTGGTAAATAGCGCGATAATGTTGCTGAGTTGCGATTGCCTTCTCATCCGCCAGTTTGATGGCATGCTGACCCGAACGTGCGCCTGATTCGCTGCGGGACCAATTGCCCCTGAGCATCCAATAGTCCGGCACCGAATCTCTCTGATTGTAGTACCAATCGCCTTTGAAGCTGATGCAATGCGATTCTGCTACCGCATTCACAAAGTCCTCTTCAAAACCGGGGTTTCTTGCCACATTCCCCGACCACTGTTCGGCGAACGAGAACGGAGTGCCGATTAACAGGAGGGCAGCAGAAATAATCTTCCATGCAGTTGATTGAACCATTGTGGATAATTGAGAGGAGTTCGCTGGATTATCAAGGGTAAGATACTGAGTGTTCGCTAAGAACTTCTTCCTTCGAGCAAACGGGGATTAAGAAGAAGAAAGAATGTCAGACGAAAAAGAAGAAGAAAGAATGTCAGACGAATGGGGTCAGACGAATAAGAATAAAGAAAAGTCTTGATTCCATACCTGTTTCAGCAATCGTATTTCTCTTCACCTATTTGGCTCATAGAGCGCTGGTGTGAATTACTCCGAACTTTAAAGGAAGAATAGATGGAACTGAAACCTGTGGAAAACTCATGCGCTGTCGAGATCGATCCGGGCGTCCCGGCCATTGGAAGGATCCGGCTTTGGGTTCCGGAAGCCATCGTCTCCAACATTGGCAACTGTGCTGTGTATCCCGTCGGCGACTGGTCAACTTCGGCAGATGGACTGCGCCAGACGATCCCTGTGGAGAATTCGGTTGGGCCCGGCAACTGTCCAAGAATCGATGAGACGTCTTTCGAGTGCTGCGGGATCCGTATCCCAGCGGACCAGCGTGTCGAATGGGAGACCAGCGTTTTCGCCGAAAAGGACCGCACGACCTTTACCATCCGAGTCACGAATCTCGGCGACCAGCCTGTCCGCAAAGCGACTGCCGCCATCTGCATGAAATTCTGTGAGGCCGAATGGTGGTCGGATGAGAGAACTTTCGGAGTATCCGGCGGAACAGCGGTCCCGCTTTCCGAGCTGGGAATGGATGCCGGCCGGCCAAACACCTTCCAGGCTTACCTGCTGAAAGGCGTTGAGTATGAGAATGTGTTCTATCGCGAATACTGGGGAATCAACCGCCACCGATTGGACAGGGCCCTTCTGGTGAGCGAGCACACCGAAGCCGGTCTCTGCGTCGGCATCGAATCCGAGAGCGCCTACGGCATGCACAGCAACCGAGGCAATCCCTGCACAGACATGTTGCTCGCCTTCGGCGACATAGAAGGACATGGGACAGCCGAGGCCGCGGGAGCGATGTGGGTGAGACGGGGTCTGGGAAAGGACATCATCGGCTGAGGATAGTTACCTGCTCTTCGGCCCGGCTTCAGGACCTGCGGCGCGGGAAAGGGTTGCCCCGGCAACCTGCATCTTTCAAACAGCTGGCCCTGGCTGGTTTCGGTAATACTGCGTGCCAAAGCTGTCCAGGTGTTCGGGCAGAAAGAACATGGCTCCGTTTCGAATCGGGATACCGCGCTCCAGGTAGTCCAGATAGGCGCGGCGGAGGCGAGTATTCCGCGGCGCAGTCTTGGGATCTACATCATCCGTGTACCAGACAAAGTAGAAGCCGGCCTTCCCGTTTGAGCGATTCGGATACAGATAAAGCTCCTGCATGTAACGAACGAGGTTCGATTGCGGGCCGAGAATCTCCTCGAGCTGCGTATTGAAGATCCACGAAGAGCACACCAGCGCCTTGAAGGGCCGCTCCGGAAAGTACTGAGGAAAAAATTCATTCGCCTGCTGCATGGATGCTCCGCAGTCCTCGACGGTCATGTCTTTCCCCTCGGGAATGTGCATCGCCAGCACCTGGTCGCCAGGCTGCAGCCGCAATTCCCAATCTGGCTTCTTCAAGGTCACCTCCTGCTTGACGGCCATGCCGAAGGGCGAGGCCGGGGACGCGGTAATCTGTTCATCGTCCTCACACCAGCGGGATGTCCAGCCATCTTTTTCGTCGAACTTACCCAGCGCGCCGTCCACGAATCCTTCGCCGGTGAACTGAATCCCCTCTTCATTGAGAGCCAGCGTCTCCCCGGTCTGCCTGTGTTTGTACACCTTGATTTTTCCGTTGAAAGGGTTGGCGATGTATTGCAGCCGCCCAAGCCGAAAGAGCCACCCCCAGGCATGAATGCGAAACCACCCCATCAGCCGCAGTTCTGCCCCGAGCCTGCCCCCGGTGATACTTGCGTAGCGATTCCTGGCGATGCGAATATCCGAACAGGTTTCGCGAGTCACCTTCTCCGGTAATCCACTTTTGCGATGAAGCTCAACAGCGGTCCTGGCGGCATCCAGAATGACCAGTAAGTAAAAGACGCCGCACTTATCCCCGAGGCTGTTCTCCAGCACGGGCCACTCAGCAAACCGGCGATAGTCATTGTCATCAGACCAGAGCCGGTGACAGTGCCAGAAAAGTTGCAGCAAAGCCGGCGAATCTGCAATCCTCTCGGCCACCTCAATCATCGGCGCGGCATCTTCCGATTCCAGCGCGCCCCACTCACAGGATTCACGAATCTGGTCAGGCTGAAGAAAGATCGGCAGCGAGTCTGGAATCGAAGACAGCGATTCCTGCCAGCCGCGGCAGATCACTTCTTCAAAGTGTTCCTCTTCTCCGAGCGCCTGAAGTAACTCTGTTGGATTCATCATCTGTGCGCTGTAAGCGGGGTAAAACGGTACAGATCTGCAGAGCTGCCGCGGAGCGTCAGCACTACGATACGAGAAGCTCACTCACATCTATCAGATACATCTGCCGGCCTGAGCCTTCATGCGCGGAATCGATGACGACACTCTTGCCGTCCGGGCTGAAACGCGGATGCAGATCGCATCGCCATTCGCCCTGATACGGTTCGGGCGATGGGAAATCACCAAGCGGAATTTTCCGGTCGGTTGGCACGTGATAGAGATACAGGCTCTGAGTCCTGTGTTCGCCCATGGGATAGGTGTCATTCAGAACCCATTCGGTGTCGGGGAGGTAGGTGCAATGCCCGTTCGCCAGCATCTTGTCTTCTCCGACGACCTCTACTTCACGTGTGCCGTCTTTGTAGAGATAGAATTTGTCCTCCTTCGATGGATGCCACGACCATGCCAGAATGTGCTCGGTGTCGCGCCAGATGAAATGGGAAGTACGACCAAAATCGTCAACCACGCGGATGTCACTACCGTCCGGCGCGGCCGTCATCATGCGCGTGTGGAAGCCGGACTGCGATGCACGGCACCTGTGCAGGAAAATGAACCGGGAACCATCCGTATTGAACAGCAGGTGATTGAAGTAATGTTTCGCATCGCTCAATTCGAAGTTGGGGTTCGGAATCTCTACGACCTGCGCGATTGAAATGATTTCTTCGCAGTCACCAGTCTCCAGGTTGAGTCGATAGATACCTGAATCTGCGGGCGCCAATTCATTTACACAGGGGTCAGGCAGGCCGGGGTAACCGTAGCCCGGCCTCATGTCTTGAATACGCCGGAAGTCCGGGGCGACGGCCGTTTTGCCGTCCGCACTCACAGTATAAATTGCATGGGGGAATGTTCGTTCTTCGCCGGTATTCACATTCTTGATATGGCAGACAAAGTGATCGCCATCGAAATCGTTCCACAGGATCTCATCATTCGATCCGGGGCGCCACTGCAGCATACAGCCCTGCTGCCAGCACCAGGCCCGCGTCTCGCCCAACTCGATCCAGCAATCGTCATCTTCGAGGTCGACCATACCGATTTTGATGACATCGTTTTCAGTGGGCGAGCGGTGCTCGAAGTCGACTTCCATTCCGAGCACAAAACGGCAGGAGGGATCGAATTGCAGCTTGTCGTAATACCCAAACCAATGGAACTTCGGCCCGTTGGTGATCCGTCGGAGAGACGTGTCTGCGTTGGCACTGTTCTTCATTTCAGAATCCTCTGATGCTGACGGTGACTCATCGGTCCGTTCGGATGTTTCTTCCGCGCGGTCCGTTCGGTCGTGAGAATTACTTCGCGTTCGCTCTGTTTCCCTCGACCAGATATGCGTTGAAATCGGGAGATATGTCCGCCCTGCGCAGCGGGAAAGTTACTTTGCCGCCGCTATAGGTGCCTTCCAGCACAGGCTCAGCCATGCTGGCGGTCTGGCGAATGTCCAGGCAGTTGTAGATGCGATACGCCTGCCCCTTTTCCAGCGCGGCGCTCAGATCTACCTGGCACTTTTCCAGCCGGTCCCAATTGAAGATGCCGACGTTGGCCCGACCCTTGGCAAACTTGTTCGGGAAAACGAAGACTTTCGTTCCTGTCGGCTTACCGTTCCGACCGGGCAGCATCTTCGCGTGCCTGTCGAGGCCGAGGGCTTGCCACTGCTCAAACGTCAGGAGATCCTTCTCGTCGACTTTCTCCTGGAGCGCGTATCGGAACGGCTTCGGCCTGCCGTTGGCGATGTAAGTGTTGCTGTCAACATCGTAGCCACCGAGGTCGGGCTTCGCTTTTCCCCGCACTGCGCAGCCGGTGGGCCCGGAACTGATCTCGACGAGCACACCGGTCGACCAGATCGTGTTGCCGCTGACCCTCAAGTTTTTCCAGGGGCCGAGGGACAAGCCGAAGAATGCACCCATGAGCGTGTTGTCGCGGCACTCGCCCTTGATATTGATTATGTCGCGGTAATTGGAGAGGCGTGCGTTCGGGCGCCATTGCTGAACGGCGGATGGCTGGTATCCGATGTTGCCGATCAGACGGATACGCTCGGCCGGCTTACGGCCAGCGATCAGAAAGTTGTCCATGGTCTGCTTCGGCTTGTAAGCGCCTGCGATGAAGCAGATGTTCTCGATGATGTCGAAGCCCTTGATCTCGCCCTGTTGAGTGTACACGTGCACATTCCAGCCACACCCGCGATACACGATGTTGTGCATGAAAACCTTCGTGCCGACTTCGTTCTGGGCGTAGAAGGCGTGTCCGTGTCCCCGTCCCGCCTGCTCCAGGTATCCGAAGTCGTGTATCATGCAGCCGTAGACTTCCAGCTCCTTCGCGCTGCTCCAGCAGCCTGTTCCCATGCGACCGCCAAAGATGTTGCAGTTGATTATCTTCGCCCCTTGGCCGCCGACGGCGTTCAGGGCCGTGGGCACTTTGTGCTTTTTCATCCACGGATCCCAGTCGAGGTCCCCGATCTCCAGGCCGATGAGATGTGCGTACGAGCTCTTCAGGGTCACTGCTCCGTTGAGATGAGCCGCCTCGCCGGGAACAGGCATTACCTTGACAGGCTTTTCCTTCGTGCCCGACAACATCACCTCGAAGGGCAACCGTTGGACCCCATCCATCTTGCCGTCGTATCGGCCTCCCATCAGGTAGACCGTGTCGCCGGGTTTAACGGACCTCTCGCCAGCCAGGACCGAGAAAACATCCCACGGCGCCGCTCTCGTGCCCTTTGCATCCGGACTGCCTGTGGGCGAGACAAAGTGGTCGGCCCTGCTGTCGCCGAGGGCGAGGAACGCCGCTAATACAAGGGCAAGTGCTGATCTGACTTTCATGAGTGTCTCCTTGCCAGAAAGTTGCCGTTGACCGAAGCGACTGCGCATTGTGGCAATGTTCTTCCAGCCGGTCACATTGCTTTCTAATGTCCCATGTGGTTTTCGTTCTCCAGTCTCAACCATTCTGTTTCTCTTCGGGTCATCACGAGAGAAGCGGCCTGGAGACAAGATGTCAGTTCCTCTCCGGTCCGGGGTCCTACGATTGGTATCACAGGAAAAGACTTGTGCAGCAGGCAGGACAATGCAATCTGGGTGGCAGAGAATCCTCCCATTTTCTTCCCCAGGTCCGCGGCCCGTCGAAGCCGTTCAAAGTTATCGTCGGTGCCATACACCTCGACCATTCGCGCGACGAAGCCGTCTTGGATCTCATGGGCCATGGCACGCATCTCCCGAGTGAACTGTCCGGTGAAAAACCCCCTCGCCTGAGACGACCAGGGAATCAGAGGTATCCCGGTTTGCCCATGCCATCTTTCGCCGTCTCTGTCAACGGAAACCAAGCCCGGATAAAAGGGTCCCGTCGGCACGGCGAGGCTGAGATTGTTACTGACCGCCGAGAATCCTCTCAAGCCGTGTTTCTGTGCATACTCGTTGGCCTCGTCGATACGGGGATACTCCCAGTTCGAGGCTCCCAAAGCGCGAATGCTACCGCGGTCCAATTCTCTGTTAAGGCAGTCCATGATCGTTGCCACCGGGACCGTGGGGCTGTCCCTGTGTAGCATGTACAGGTCCACGTATTCAGTTCCGAGCGTTTCCAGGCTTGTCGTCAGCTCCCGTTTAATCACCGCCAAAAAGTCTTCTGCGCTCAGACCATGGCCGGTACCGTGCCCCCCTTTAGTTATGAGGATTACCTGGTCACGGGCACGGCGAGATTCCAGCCATGAGCCGATAACCTGCTCGCTCTCGCCATAGATGCGGCCAGTGTCAACCACCGTCCCCCTTTCTCGGCAAAAGCAGTCCAGGATGTTGAACCACGCGTCTCTGCTTTCCAGTCTGAAGAAGGCCGTGCCAAGTGCCAGTTTCGACACAGGCTTCTCAATCCCCTCGAGAGTGATACTGCTGGTCTGGTTCATTCTTGGCTCAGATAGCGATTGATTATCTCGAAGTCCTTTCGAGCCGTCCGGGCGGGATGCTCCCGCCCTTCGGCGCCCAGGCACTCAATGGAAAGGCAACCATCGTAACCTGCTTCCCGCAGCAGAGGAAGTACCTCGGAATAGTCCGTAATGCCTGTGTCAAGTTCCTGAAAATGCCAACCGCCCTCAGCATCGATGAAGCCATTTTTGAGGTGTGTGTGAAAGATACGCCCCTTGAGCCTGGAAATAGTATCCGGCATTTCTTCACCGGCGAAGCTCAAATTGGAGAAGTCGACCGTGAGTCCAACACAGTCCGGCGGCGTCATGTCGAGAAAGCGTTCGGACGAGGCGAGGGTATCCGTCAGTTGCTTCATGTGTGTTTCAAAAGCGAGTTTCACTTCGACCTTTCTGGCCAGTGGAACGAGTTCGCTCACGGCATCGGCAATGCACCGCCAGTGCTCTTCTGAAGCGTCGCCAGACCCGGGCGGACCTGGAGTCATTTTGACCACTTCAGTCTGAAACAGAGCCGCCAGGCTGATGAATGTTTCGGCAACTCTGAGCTGCTCCCTCAGTCCCGCACGATCAGTGAAGTTGTTGAACATCGAGAGAGCCGAAACAGTCAGCCCTGCGTCCCTGATTTCCCGTGCGACTCTTTCTGGATCTGCTGTTGCTGTCTCATAGTCCAGATGTGGCGCGGCACAGGCAAGTTCGATCGCGTGGTACCCAATATCTGCCGTTACCTTTATTGCCTCGGTAAGCGGAAGTGCAAAGAGGCTCTGGCTGAAAAGTGAAACATTCATTCCTGGATGTCTGGATGGTCGGCTTCTTTCACGGCAAGTGCCCCGGGGGAGAGCTTCAACGTAGCGTCATTGCTGGTCGTCCGAGCTCTTTTTCGGTTCTTGCACATGGAGGGAGCCATCCTTGAATTCATCGAACAAGGCTTGCGCCAGCTTTGCACAGCCTTCCCACGCAAGCGGGTGGCCCGCATTACAGGCTGAGACGAAGCCGTAATCGCGAAAAGGAAAAAGCACGGCCTGGCTGAAGAAAGTTCCGGCAGAGCCATTGTGAAAACTCACCGTGACCTCTCCCGCTTTATTGATGTTCCAGCCGAGCGCATATCCCTGAATATCCTCATGCATGAACCGGATGGTTTCGCTCTCGAGGATCGTTTCCATGCCTCTCAGCCCCCGCAAATGGACCTGCGCGAATTTCGCAAAATCGACGATGGAGAGACTGACGTCGCCTGCCGGGGCCCCGAGGCTGGTCAGGTAGTATGAATCTGTCGGGGGATGGGCTATCAGCGCGCGAGAATCTCTGCTGCGCGATTCTTCAAAGGAGAGCTCAAGGTCACCCTCATACATATGTCCCCAAGGTTGTTCCGGATCTGACAGAGCAGGCCAACCAAAGAAGACCTCAGTTTCGAGTCTGTCAAACAATCGGACTTTCATCAGTTGCTGCCAGGACATGCCGGCAACCCGCTCGCCCATGGACGCCGCGATCGAATAACCGGCGTTCGAGTATTCGTGTCCTTCACCGGGTGTACTGAAAGGCTTGCTGGCCAGCAGGTGTCTGGTGAATTGATATCTCTGTTCTTGCGGCGTACCTGAGAATTCGGGCAGCGCATCATATTCACTGCCATCGGTAAAGGGCTGTATCCCTGCTGTGTGTGTGAGCAGTTGTCTCAGTGTGATCCTCTTGAACGATTTGTGGATCACTTGTGCCAGCTCTGGAAACACCGCAATGAGTTTCGTCTCCCACGACAGTTCATCGTCTTCAACAAGAGAGGCGATTGCCGTTGCGGTCATCGCTTTGGTGTTCGAGCCAACGTGGAACCTGGAATTCAAAGTGACCGACGCCTCGCCGCCCAGCCGGCAAACTCCCATCGCTTGTTCTATGACAGAACGCTCACTGTCAAAAACAACGACTGCTATACCGGGGATGTCGTGCCCTTGCATCATGTCATGCAGAAGCGCAGCTATTTTGGCTTCCTTCGGGTGGGACATATTTCTTTCGTTCGAAGGCACAGGTTAACCCTCGGGTTTCTTTGAACCGTGCTTCCCGAGCGGCCGCATGCCTACTGATTTTCCGAAGTTCTCTTCGTACCTGGCGTGGAAAATCAACTTGTGCCACAGCAAATGCACAAGCCACCTCTTGACCGGTGACGCAGGCCGAATCTCTGGAAACTGTCCCTCTTCTCCGTCGAGCCACGATCGCAGGCGTTTGACCAGGCCCATGAAGTGCTCGTGGTTGGCATCAAAGTCCGGATATGTGTCTTCACACTGGAGGATAGGGCGCGCTTCGTCAGGAGGCGCGTCAGAGCCGATCGCCCCGATCTCCACGATCAGCTTCTCCAGATACCGGAAAACTTTGGGCGCGCACAACCACGTGCTGTGAATGCGTTCGATCAACCTTTTCCCGTTCGGAGCATCAGCGCGGATGCGCTCCTCCATCGCTTTCACATGGGGAAGACGAAGCTCTGCGAAGTAGGGATCGCCGTAAGGTGAGTTTCCGTATGCGCCCCAACTCGCTTCGTCTCCCCTGATGTCACCAGAGTAGACATCCAACTGGAAGCGCTCTCGCTTGTCATCGAACCAGATCAGGGACTTGATCCACCAACGAAGCCGGTGGATGAGACGTTCGACCGCAATCGCCTTCATCTCGTTCTTCTCACCAAGCGTCTGATAGATGGCCGGGGCCACCTCTTCCCATTTCTTCCCGAGTTGATCCCGCAGCCCAAGCTCTGCAACAACGGAGGGAAGAGGGGCTTCCTTTGACCACGCGTCGAGACAGTACACGTAGTAGGACATAAGCACCTTCCGAGCCGGATCGACCGTATAGCATTTCATGACGACCTCTGGGCACTGCTCTGTCGAAATGGCATCAATGATCTGCGTAACATTATCGGGATAGGCATAGTATCCACACATGGGCAGTTCCATCGTGCGGACGACGATTTCTGACGCCCATTCGGGGACATCAGAGAGTGCGCTTTCTTCATCGAAAATGGCCCGCATCTCTGTCCACAATTCGGACTCTTTTTCGGGCGTGAGTGTAGCCCACCAGTCGGAGTTGTATGCCCTTGCACTGATGCTGTTATCCCACGCTTCTCGTGACCACAGACTGCTGTTCATTATCTTTCCTCGGTCTCTGGGAAATCCCATGGCGCGCCCACCAACCAACTGGTCCTCCAAGACGGAGTCGTTTTGACGGATTTCAGGGGCAAAGCCCCGGGCTGTTTGCCTAGCCCAGCCCAACGGGCTGGGTGAATGGTACAAAGATCTGAAAAGGGGCAACGCCCCGGCCATTTATAAGGATGCCATTATTGGGGCAAATGACCGGGGCGTTGCCCCTAACTAAGGATGACCTGCCCGGAAACCCAGCCCTTTGGGCTGGGCTAGGCAAAC
>JASLXP010000368.1 GCA_030740295.1 Planctomycetota bacterium | reverse complement strand
CCGGGTCTTTCGGCAACAGAGTGATCAGCCCGGATGTCATGTCCAGCTTTGGGTCATAACGATAGATCAAGCCACCCCAGGTGCTGCCGTAAATGATGCCCTCTGGATCAGCGATCAGCGTGCGTGTGTGCTGCGCGTTTTCCTCGATCATGCCGACTGTCGTAATCTTCCCTGACTTGAGGTCGTAGTAGATGAGCTTTTGCCCGCCCTCGCTGATGGCATAGAGACGCTGGTACACCGGATCGTGCACCATGCACATCAGGCCACCTTTTGTGTCTTTGAAATGACCGAGGTCCCGGCACTCGCCGGTTTTCAAGTCATAGCTCAGGAAATGCCCACCCTTGTATGGAAACTCTGGATTGGCAGAGCGGGTCGAGCTCATGTAGAGCTTCCTCTCGTGCTCGTAGATGTTCGAGTGAATCTTGCCCTGCGTATTGACCTTGCCAACGCTGTCGGTCTCACCGCACCAGGCGCCGACGTCGATGATGTGCCTTATCTTATCCGCAGCGGGATCGTAGGAGAAGAACTGGGCGTTCAGGGCTTCGGAGTGGCAGGAAAGCCCGAAGTAGGTCTTGCCGTCACTCGCCGCAATGGTTCCCTGCCACTGCCCGTCAAGGAAATTCTGCGGTACCGTACGCGACCGAGCCTGGACAAACGGCCTGGCGCGCTCGGCAGCACTAAAGGCCTCCATGAATTTGTGCTTGGGAGCCTCTGCGAGGGCTGGTCCCGGGCACAGGATCACAGTAAGCAGGAAGAAATTGGTCAGAGCTTGATTTCGTGCCATGCGAGCGATCATCGAATCAGTGTGAGGCAGCAGTCTACTGGTGGGCGTCCTGTTGCGGAAGCGGACCGTTCTGGCAACGAACAGAGCCGTCCGCGACAGCGCTGCAACAGTCGGCTTGAGGGCTTCTTGGGCGGACAAACTGGTGGTTGCAGTTGTCGCCACGGTATTGCTCAATCCAAAAAGATCGCGGTGATATTCGATGCTCTGCGTCCTGCCTGGCCCCACTTCCGTGTATGCGGTTGCCCAAGCGTCAGACGAACGATACCGGTAAAACTGAAGCTGAACGACATTCACTGATTCTCGTTGCAGGACACGAGTTTCCGTCTCTGCTGCTATCGAGCGGCCCAAGAAGCTCCTCCAGTCAGATTCCGGTTATCGATGGGCTCTTTAGTCGGATTTTTCTTCCTTCACAGCGACCCTGTACACATTCGGGGAACGTCTCCCCGGCGCACGCTCGCCGCTGACCAAGACGTAAGCTCCATCCCAGACGACCGCGGGCGCTGTGACTCGCGAGGAATTGTTCATCGCCTTTCCCCGATACGACCAGGTATTGGCGCGCGCATCGAAGCCGAGAATATCGCGAGTGAATCCCCGGTGTGTCGACACTTTCCGACCCACCATGGATCCATCGACACCGCCCATGATGAGAAGACTCGACCCGGCTGACATCGCGGGTGATGGTGCGGCAGCGACCGCTCGAGGCATGTTGGGCAAACGTGACCATTGGCCTTTTGTGTTATTCGCGCCGGGCGTGAAACGATAGGCGTCGTTGAGGTAAGGAATGATCCGTTCGGCTTTTCCTTCCGCGCCAGCCTTCAGCATGACGCCGCTGCACAGATGAAGGGCGCCTTTCGCGACACCAGTGACCGACAGGTGGCGTCCCGGACCAGGCCAGGCTTCGAGCTTCTGCCATTTACGCTGGTTACCTTTGGACTTGAGATTGAGGGACCAGAATGTGTGCAGAGCCTGGGTGGCTCCGGGCCTCTCCAAACCGCCGGCAACATAGACAACATCGCCGATGCGCGCTCCGGACATGAATGCGCATGCCTGGGGCAGTTCCGGCCAAGCCGTTGACTGTATGGCCCCGTCTTTCCATTGCAGCAGGAACACTTTCCGGGAGTGGTTTCCAGCATTGCCGCCGCCGATACAGAGCAAGCCTTCATCGGTTGTGATGGAGACTCCGTAGGCGAGAGGCTGCGAAATTTTCTGTTCAGCAATCTGCCACTTTCCGTCAGGAGACTCGAGGGCAAAGATTGTGTCGTACCAGACCTTTTCTCCGCCCTTCCACGGCTTCTTACCAGGAAAATTGGCGCCACCCGCGGCGATCAGCGCCCCATTGCTGATGCCGGCGAACATCCCCGCATACCCTTCTTTGTCTGGCAGTCTGGTCAGTTTGTCCCAGCGGAGGTCGGCAGGCTCGGCGTGAATTAAGAGAGGCAGAACGAAAAGGCAGAGAAACTTAAACAACATATTCATTTCCTGAATTGTAGGCGTCGAGAATAAAGACAGCAGAGACCAGCAAGAAGCCATGAGCTTGCTCCATGGAGGCACACGCTCCCACAATACAGCTACTCGCTCTCATATAACCAGTCAATTGCAAATCGTGTCATCTGCGTCGTGTTCAAACCGCCCGTCCTCCGGTCTCCGGCGCAGTGGGCCAGGAGGACATCCCCGCCAACAAACTCGACAGCGGTGTAGCAATACCAGCCGTTGGGATCGTCTTCGAGGGTTTTGGCCGCCTGCCATGTCTTGCCCTCGTCCTTGGAGATGGCGACATTGAAGGGCGTGCGTTTACCTCGAAGGTGCGGAGCTATCTCTTTGTGGTTGTTCCATACGAGCAGCAGGTCACCTGTCTTTGGAATTCGTTCAATACTGGCCGGAGAAAGTGGGGAAAGGATGCTCGACGGTTTGAACTCAGACCACGTATCGCCCTCGTCATTTGAAAACGAAAGGAACTGGCTCCCACTGCCCGTACGGCAGAACATCATCAATGAGCCGTCCGCCAATTCGATGACGCCCGGTTCCTGCAACACCACCTTGTTGCCCTTCTGAGCTGTCTTGCTCTGCCTCCAGGTTTTGCCGTTGTCGTCAGAGAGGTAACAACTGATCACGCCGCGTCCGTCGAACTTTTTCTGGCGGGGAGTGTTGTGCATCGAAACCGGCAGCAAGATTCGGCCGCTTTTAAGCTGCACTGCACGATCGTTATTGAGAACGTAGTATCCCACGGTCTCGATGCACAGCTTTGAATCGCTCCAGGTTTTGCCTTCATCACTGGTGACGCGCATCAACGGGCGGCAATCGGTGATGGAATTCTTGCGGAGAAAAAAGAGCGCGATGTTGCCATTGTGCAGCCGCAATAACGAGGCGGACATCACGTTCATGTCGCCTTCCCGATCGACAATAAGAGTATCTTTGTCGTTCCAGGTCTTCCCTCCATCGCCGGAAAAACGGCCCATCAGTCGTGCGGGAGAATGGTCACCTGCGCCGCCAAAGAAATGGGTGTAAACAAACAGTATCCGGCCATCCTCGAGTCTGATGAAATCACCTTCGCTATTCCTCGGATTCCCCTTACGTGGAGGCAACAACCGGGTCTTAGTGACGCCTTTCACATCCTTCATCACGTAAGGCTTGGGCTTCGGTGGCTCGGTCAGTTTCTCGTTCAAGTTTCCAGACGCGGAGAACTGCTCAACGTGCATGGTCGCACGCCAAGGCAGAAGGCTGACGGGGCCCATCGCTTCGTCCGTTACGCTCAGTTCATGGACGAGTTTCTCATCAATGAAGAAGGAGAGCTTTGTGCCCTTGCGTTCAGCAACGAAAGTGAAGGGCTTGCCGTCGGTCATGAAAGCCGTCGGGTCACCGATGGGGGTGCCGTACGCCTTAAACATCGTCCCGGTCAAGAACATCTTGCCGTGGGCGCCCTCGAAGCCGAAGTAATTTCGACCCATCATGAGCGCGGCCGCGCTACTCTTCATGCCAATCAGTTTAAGCCGGACGCTAATCCTGAAATCGCCTTTGCCAATACCCATACCTGCAGTCAGGCGAGTTGTTGTTCCTTGGGCATAGATGAAACCGTCTTCTGTTGTCCAGTTTCCTTTTCGCTCCTTAATGAGAACAGGCTGTCCGCCGCGGACAAAAAAAGTCATTTCCTCAGCGAAGGCGGAGGAAGTAATCACGAGGCTCAAAAGAGAGCACAGGGCTGTACCGCCGAGTTTCGTAGCTTCTATGGTTTGTTTGTTAGAACTGGTCATTGATTCTTGATTCTCACAATCACACTTCGTTGGGCTGACAGGCTGGCAGCCTGTCGCCACGGGTTTACTCACGCGCGCCCTTCCACGACAGCGCAGAATCCGTAAAGATCTCTTCGACGTCTTCCCAACTACGCGTTCAGGATGGGGAACAGATCTTCCTGTTTTTTTGCTGCCTGTGATTTCTCGCTATGGTGCGTCTCGCCAACGTCTTCGCCGATGAAGTTGCCGTTCTCGTCCCAGTTTTGAAGCTCCTCCACCACGGCATCGACGATTTCGTCTTCGCCGACCCGGCGCACCTGGACTCCCCGCCGATACAGATAGCCGACACCCTTTCCGCCGGCGACACCGATATCAGCCTCGCGGGCTTCACCCGGGCCGTTCACCACGCAGCCGAGGACGGAGATCTTGACGGGTGTTTTCACGCCGTTCAGACGTTCTTCAACATCCTCGATTAGTTTTTCGAGATCGATCTCGATGCGGCCGCAGCTCGGGCAGGCCACGATCTCGGGATCACGAATGCGGATGCCCAGACACTTGAGCATGTTCCATACGACGGGCACTTCCTGGACAGGATCGCCGACCATGGAGCATCGAATGGTGTCACCAATTCCCTGCAGGAGTAGAGCGCCAATGCCGACTGATGATTTGACCATGGCGTAGTTGCCCTTGCCGGCCTCAGTGATGCCCAGATGGATGGGATAATCGCACTGCTGCGAGAAGAGCTGGTAGCTCTTTACCGCTGTTTGGACATCGCTCGACTTGAGCGAGACGACGAGATCGGTGTACCCCAGCCCCTCGCAGTACTCGACGTGACGGACAGCGCTGTCAACCATCGCTTCCGGTGTGGGCCATCCGTACTTTTCGATAAATTCTTTTTCGAGAGAGCCGGCGTTGACGCCAATGCGCATGGCGACGCCCCTGTCTCTGCATTTGTTGACAACTTCCTTCAGCCGATCGTAACCGCCGATATTGCCGGGGTTGACACGAACCTTGTCCACCACTTCCGCTGCGCCGAGCGCCATCCGGTAATTGAAATGAATATCCCCGATGAGCGGGACGTTCATGTTCCTCTTAATTTCGGGCAAAGCTTCGAGCGCCTTCTTGTCGTTTACGGTTACCCGGATCAGTTCACAATCTTCGGCCTCCAGCCGTCGCACCTGGTCCAGGGTCTGCTCGATATCCCAAGTATGGCAGCTCGTCATGGACTGCACCCGAATCTCCTGCTCACCACCAACTCCGATATCGCCGATGCGCACCTCGCGGGTTTTTCGTCTTTCAATCATTTGAAAATCCTGTGAGCGTCTGCCTGGCTCTTGCGGCCTTGCAGAGCGTTTTCATGCCATCTCAGTTTGCCGCGGATTTTAGCAGTGGGGTTGAGTGCCGCAATGGGTGGCTCAGAACGCGTCCTTCCGATAGCCGGCCCCTTCGACCATATAGTAAGTCGTTTCATCGATCCGGCCGTACGCCCGAAATGAGATGACGTGATAGCTGAAATGGCCATCGGTGGTAATAAAGCCACCTTCAGATCGGCTGACGCTGAAAAAACGAAAGACATCCGGCTTGGTAAAATCGCTCGCGGTGATGAGATGTACGCGAAAGCCCTCCTTGCGCAGATTCTTCTCGATGCTCTTCTCCACATCTTCCTGTGAAAGGTCAGAGGCTACATTCACGCCGCTCCCGTATCTGGAATACTGACTTACCCTCGATGGCAGTTTCTTCTTGAGAGTTCCCTGATCGGGGACGCCGACATTTGGCACGACATCAAATGCCTCATCCTCGGCATCGCGAAGAGTCGTTGGGACCATGATGCGAGTGGCTTCGTGAACGGCCCACCTGAACTTCTTTTCGGTGGCATGGGCGGAGAAACATCTCTTCAGGTAGATGTTCGCCTTGCCGAACACATTCAGCGCCTTGAGAATGGGCGACATCCTCATGGTTCAATCCTCCCCGTTTGCTGAATGGTCTGAAATGATCGGGTCGCAACGGTTTCCGCTCTCGCTCATGATTGTGCCAGCTCCTGCGAGCGTTCAGTTGCGGCCCGCACCGCGTTGATGAGCGCAGCCCTCAGACCTCCACTCTCGAGCTCATGAATACCCGCAATGGTTGTCCCCCCGGGAGAAGCGACCATGTCTTTCAGCGCGCCCGGATGCTTGCCGGTCTCCAGCACCATCTTCGCCGATCCAAGGAGTGTCTGCGCGGCCAGCTCCTGGGCAATCGGCCGGGGAAGCCCCATTCGGACGCCCCCGTCTGCCAGCGCTTCGATCACCATGTAAACATAGGCCGGGCCGCTTCCGCTTAATCCGGTCACCGCATCCAGCAGCTTCTCATCAAGCTGGTAAGACCGGCCCACCGCAGAGAGCAGCCGCTCGACAGTCTGACCATCCGCGGCATCCGCGTTTTGCCCCAGGGCAAAGCCCGCCGCGGTCTCGCCCACTAGGCAGGGGGTATTCGGCATCACTCGAACGATTCGCGCTCCGGGCAGCCCACTCTCGAGAATCTGAAGAGTGACGCCGGCAGCGATCGAGATGATCAGTTGCTCATCGTTCACAAAAGGCTGCAGGTCGGGCAGAACGAGCGGAATGATGTTGGGTTTGACCGCAAGGATCAGAATCTGGCTGTGCTCTGCCACCTGGCCACTGTCAGTGGTGGTCTCGACTTCAGTAACCTGTTGGATGAATTCCAGGCGCTGCTGGTCTACATCGCTCGCCATCATGTGCTCGGGCAAGCTGAGCCCGGATTCGATAATGCCCCGCATCAGAGCCTCGGCCATCTGTCCTGCTCCCACGAAGCCAAGCCTCTTTTCCAACATTTTGTTCCCCTGTAGACGGCAAAGTAGCGGGATTATAGGTCGCGCCACTAGGTTGGACAACGAGGGTTGCGTCAGGCATTCCTGCGCGTGGCAACCCATCTCACAAACGACCCGATTTTCTCATGCTCGAGCAGCTTTTCACGGGTGTTGTAGTTCCGGCCGAGCTCCTTCTCTGTCAGAAACTTATGAACGGTTCGGTGGCACGAACTGCAGAGATTCAGCCCTTGCTGCATCTGCTCCCGGGTGAAGTTCTTCTTAAACCAGCGATTGCTGTGAAGGGTGCGGGGGACGAGATGATGAAATGTGAGCGGCTTCCGGCGTCTGCAAAGCTCGCAGTGTTGGTGCAAGGCATCCTCCTCCGGAAGGGCTATCACATCTTTGCCACAATGGCGTCCACGTAATCCGATGTGCCCGCATTCCCTCCAAGATCGCCTGTCAATGCCGCTCCCTCCTTCATGACCGCGCGGACGGCGCTTTCAATCGCATCCGCCGCTTGGGTCTCTCCCAGATGCCGCAACATGAGGGCGGACGACAGGATGAGAGCGGTCGGGTTGGCGATGCCCTTGCCGGCGATGTCGTTGGCTGAGCCGTGGACCGCTTCGAAGATAGCGTACTTCTCGCCGATGTTTGC
>JASLXP010000367.1 GCA_030740295.1 Planctomycetota bacterium | reverse complement strand
CGCCCGAGCGAGCAAAGCCTTCGTGAGCGGCACGCGCGCCAGTAACGCATCGAGGATCAGGTTTCGCAGCGTTGGGCCACGCTTTTCCCAATTCTTGAGGAGCAGGTCCGGACATTCGGAAGCATTCAGACTCGCTAAACGATGAACCGTGGCTCGCTGAATCGACGCCAGGTTGGAGCTGTTCAGCAGATTACCCAGTAACTGAATGTCGTTGTTTCTCTGTTGTGGCTGCCGGCCAAGGAGCCCGAGCGATGCGACGCGCAGGTCGACGGCAGCATCAGGCTTCAGTGCGTCTTTTCGGGCGGCATCGAAGAACGCTTTCAGGGCCTCGTCACCACCCAGAGATTTATCCCGTTCCAGGGCAAAACCGATCGTCTGAAACTGCCATGCCTGGATCGACTCTCCCGCTTTCGGCGTTGCCATTCGGACGAGGCGGCTTGCTGCGTTTTTGGAGTCCGTCGCCAGGAGCGTGTTCATGAGTGGCTTTGCCAACCTGCTGCGTTGTGACTGATCTCCATTCGCCATTAATTCGGCCAATACTGCATCTGCATGATTCAGAGCCGAGCTCATGACTGCGGATTCGAGAAACCGATCAGCATTTGGGTTGAGCAACAGACGCCCGAGCGCGCGCCCAGCGCGGGTCTCTTTCCGCTCGCCAAGGCTGAACGCAAGCTGCAGGCGAACTTGGGCGTCCGGGTCTTTGACAAGGACTGTCAATGCATCCACCAGCTCCGCAGGATCCTGAGCAAACTCTTCTGAGAGACGAACAGCATGCCGCCGAACTCCCGCGTGGGAATCTTTCAGGCCGTTCAAAACCACTCCAGCAGTAAGCACGCCGAGTCCATCCAGGATGCAAAGCGCGTGCATCCGAGCCAGTGGTAATCGAGAACTGGTCGCACTCTTCTCAAGCGGCTTCACTACATCTTTCGCGTTCCGCCAGAGAAGCATCTGGTGCACCATATCGCGCTGCCACCCGTTCGATGACCCGAGCGCGGCAACAAGTTGCGCGTTGTTCAGCGCAGCGAGATTCGGTGTCTTCCGCAGCTCTGCATTCTCAGGCGCTATACGGTAGATGCGACCCCGCTCGTGCCCGGCTCGAAGGTCGAGTTTCTTGATTCGATCCGGATCGATCCACTTTGGATGCTCCAGAACCAGCCGATACATGTCAGCAACGTAGAGTGCGCCATCAGGTCCGGTGCGAATCGTGGTGGGACGAAACCACGGATCGGTCGAAGCGAGGAACTCGGATCGCTGAGTCTTGGCAGGACGCGTTCCAACAAACGTTGACTTTACCGACTGGAGCTGAAGATGGTGGATCAGATTGTGGACAGGGGCGCTTACGAACGCGCTGTGCTGAAATGCCGAACCGAAAAGCGTGTCCCGATAGACCATCACGCCGCATGCCGAAGTAAAACGTCCAGGTGTGCCGGGGGGCGGAGGACGGTAACCTTTCCAGTGACTTATCACGCGACTGCGTGGAAAGATCCCGCGAGCGTTCGTGAGGTTGGATTTGTTTCCGGATGATGCAGCGTGTGGGTTTCGGCCGAGATACTGATCGGGCAGCACGTAATGCCAGCCGGGGTTGGGGTTGTTACATCCAAACCAGTTGCCCCAGTCGTCTCGATTGCGGCCGAACTGGGTCATGCCGCTTGTGGTCTCGATGTCCCCTTCGTCCGGCCGGACCCGTAGATCCCGGCTTCCCGTCTGCACCGCTCTCCCTGATTTCGCTGACCGAATCGTCCCCCTGCTGTCGCCGTTGGCGATGCTGACCCAGTTGTCCAGCCCCCACCTGAGGTGGTTCGCACGGTGCTGCTGATTGCCCTCGCCGAAACCGGTGAACAGCACCTTCCTCGTGTCCGCTTTTCCGTCGTTGTCCGTATCTTTCGCAAAGAACAGCTTCGGAGGGGCGAGGATCAGCACGCCGTCCCGCCACGGCATCACGCTGGTTGGAAAACCGATTGTGTCAACAAACAGAGTGGATTTATCGTACTGCCCGTCGCCGTCCGTATCTTCGAGAAACCGGACCCGCCCGCCCGGCTTGCCTTTGTCGTCGAGCCCGAGCGGGTAGTCGGCCATCTCGACGACCCAGAGCTTTCCGTCCGGGCCCCATGCGAAGTCTATTGGATCCGTTGTCAGCGGTTCTGACGCGACCAACTCCACACCAAAGCCGGCCTGTGGCCGCAGAGCCTTCAGTGAGTCTTGCGGAGCAAGGGACTCTGGATCCGCTTCCGCGAAGAGCATTGCCGGGAGCAAAAGCAAACCGCGGAGGACGAGTAGCACGAAAGATCTCGTTTTCATAATAAGGATCAGAGGCTCCATCTTGGCACATCGAACTTTGAACGAGCATCAAGTCCCGCTGTTGTCACTGATTCTGCGGCAGGACAATCACTCAAATGAACTTAACGCTTTGCACTGTGATTGATCAAGGCATTCAGATCAGACAGGGCGTTGCTGATTCGAGTATCTCAGAGACAGAGTATTGAGATTAAGATCGTAACTTCTGACCGTTACGCCTTAAGTTCGCAGCATACACTCACCCTCCCATCCTCCCGCCCTCGGCGCCTCCCTTGCTTCCGCCCGCGGCATCTGCTATACCTCCGAGCCCTTCCCCAAACCCGTCTGATCAAACGACGTCCGTCCCCGTCCCACCTCTCTGGACGTTCCATGCCGGCTGCGAAGACCAAGAAGAAAACTGCCCGGAAGAAGTCGAAACCTTCTCCTGTGAAGAAATGGGGCATCCCTGTTTCACATCGGCTCGAACGCCTGCCGCCATATGTGTTCGGGCGGCTGAACAGCATGAAGCTGAAACTCCGCCGTGAGAATATTGACATCATCGACCTCGGGATGGGCAACCCGACCGACCCGACGCCTAAGCTGGTGGTGGAAAAGCTGTGCGAGGCGGTTCAGGACCCTCGAAATCATCGTTATTCCGTAGCTACTGGTGTTGATAGCCTGCGGCGGGAAGTCGCCAAACACTACAAGCGTGGCTGGGATGTGGATCTCGATCCGGAGAAAGAGATCATTGCCACCATCGGATCGAAAGAAGGCTTTTCGCATCTCTGCCTGGCCATGCTCGGGCCGGGGGATACGGCCATCGTGCCTTACCCGGCTTTTCCGGTTCACATCCACGGGGTTACGCTTGCTGAGGGCAACGTCATTGGGCTGCCGGTGATGGATTCTCCCGATAATTTCATGAAGAACCTGGTGCACATTTGCGAGACGCTCTATCCGCGGCCGAAGATTCTGAACCTCAATTACCCGCACAATCCAACAACCACAACCGTTGAGCTGGCATTCTTCGAAGAGGTGGTAAGCATCGCCCGCCGTTTTGACCTCTACATCGTCCAGGATTTTGCGTACGGCGAAACCACGTTCGATGATTACAAGGCCCCGAGCATCCTGCAGGTGAAGGGGGCCAAGAAACGGGCCGTCGAATTTTCGAGCATGTCCAAGGCATTCAACATGGCCGGCTGGCGTTGTGGATTTTGTTCAGGGAATGCGGAGATCATCGAGGCGCTCGGAGAACTGAAGGGCTACTATGATTATGGCATCTTTCAGCCTGTGCAGATCGCGGCCATCATCGCCTTGCGGCATTGTCACGAATTCGCGGCCGAGCAGGCCGCCAAGTATGAGAAGCGGCGCGACGTTTTTGTGAACTCACTGAACCGCAGTGGATGGAATGTCGACAGCCCCCGGGCAACGATGTTTGTCTGGGCAAGGATGCCGGAGAGATTTCAGAAAATGGGCTCTCTCGAGTTCAGCTTGAAACTGATGAAGGAAGCCAACGTAGCCGCCGCACCAGGCGCGTCGTTTGGCGAACATGGGGAGGGCTACCTCCGCTTCGCCCTCGCCGAAAACCAGCACCGACTCCGCCAGGCAGCGCGGCAGATCGGCCGCATCACACGAACCAAAGAATAAGGAGATTCCATTGAGCGACGTCAATCCTAAATCCATCCTGGAAGCCCTTCTCTTCGCCACCGACGAGCCGGTCCCTGCAAAAAAACTCGGGGAGATCGTCAAGCTTGAAACTCTCGAGGTCCGCCGCCTTCTCAAAGAAATGAGATCTGAATACGACAAGGCCGGCAGAGGGTTCGCGATCATCGAAGTAGCCGGAGGCTGGCAACTGCTTTCCCGCGAGGATTTCGGCGAGTTCGTCAAGAAGCTCCACAAGACTTACGCCCAGGCCAAGCTCTCCCAATCGGCGCTCGAGACGCTGGCGGTCATCGCCTACAAACAGCCTGTGTTGCGCGCGGAAATCGATGCCATCCGCGGCGTCAATACCGGCCCCCTTGTCCGGACATTGGTCGATCGGGGATTGGTAAAGATCGTCGGCCGCGCAGACACGCTCGGCCGACCGACCCTTTACGGAACGACGAAGAAATTCCTCGAACGTTTCTCATTGAAAACACTTAAAGAGCTGCCCCAGGCTGAGGACGCGGAAGCCAGGAAACGTGAGGAATCGGAATCCATCGAAGCCACCGAACCTGAGGTCTCGGAATCCATCGCAGCCACCGAACCTGAGGTCTCGGATTCCACCGAATCCCCCGAGCCTGAGGATCCGGAGATTGAACAACCGGAAGATCTGGTCGAAGACACCTCAATGGAGGCGCCGGAGGTCGAGCTTGAGGATGATGTTGCCGCGACGGTTTCCGAGGAGATACCTGAAGAAAGGGAAATCCAGGAAGTGGTTGCGAGCTCGCAGAATTGAGGGGCAGTCGGCGTTGGTTTCAGCCGTGTTCGGGTGGCAGCGGCTATTCCGTTGCAGGCCGAATCACCAAGACTTGTCAGGCCGGTTCGCCGGTCTCCTGGTCCAGAGCACTCTCTCGGGGTTCGTTCTTTTGTCGGGGGCTGGTCGGCTCGTCCATCTTCTTCACGACAGCCGCGCCGATTATGATGGCCTCAACGACCACGTACCCGATGGCGTACTGAATGCCGCCGTCGCCAAAACCGTAGCTGTGGAGTCCGGCCGAGAGGAGAAAGTTGACGCCGTAGTAACACATCCCCACAAGTGACCAGGCGATAACGCTGCCGATGGCCGTGCCGAATGCGCCCCAGTAATTCGCCACGCGGCCGTGGAGGAGAATGCCATAGCCCAGGATGCAGATGAGGGACCACGTTTCCTTCGGATCCCAGCCCCAGTAACGTCCCCATGCTTCACCGGCCCACCATGCGCCGAGAACCGTCCCTGCCGTCATGAGCAAGAATCCAAGACAGACGGTCCGGTAAAGAAAGACGGTCATCCTGCCGAGAAGGGCCTTCTTGTCGGGTCTGAAGAAATAGATGCCCAGGTTGATGTGTCCGATGCCCATTGCGAGGGTTAACGCGGAGTATGCGGCCATCACGGTCAGCACATGAATAGTGAGCCAGTAGTTCGTTCGGAGGACGGCCACAAGTGGGTCCATTCCCTGATCGAGCGGGAGAATGTCCGCAAGCACAAGCAGCAGCAGGGAGGCCGAGCCTGCTGCAATCGCGAATATCCTCGAGTACTTGTAATAGAGCTCGTAGCCGAGCGCGAAGACCGTGGCCATGTAGCCCATGAAAATCATGGATTCATACATGTTCGAGACCGGTGGGCGATCGGTGATCAAAATCCTGAGCACGAATCCATAGGTCTGGATCAGGACGCCTCCGAGAAGCAGGACCAGTGATCCCCAGTAAAGCTCCTTCGTATCAAAATTCGTTGAGAACAGCAGGAGGACTAATCCCAGCCCAAAGAACACCATCGCGATTCGGAAGGGCTTGACTTTGTTGTAGGTGGCTTCGATATCGAATTTCTTGATGTGGCTTGCGGCCTCCTCCGGATACAGGGCAATCCAAACCGATTGTTGGGCTTTGCGAAGCTCAGAAGTAGTCTTCTTGAATGCGGCCGCGTCGCGTTCGCGGAAGGCATCACCCACGGCCATCCACTTGGAGACGACGCTGGAGGCATCGGGATTGTGCTGCGCAACATATGGCCAGGGAATCCAGCGATCGGCTTTATCCCTAGGGTTCGGAATCATGGGCGACGAGACGCCGCCCGGTACAGCATGGTTTTCTGCGACAGGGTTGCGTCCCCAGATGCTGGCGAGGAGTTGCCATCGGCTGGCGACGTCCAAGACTTCACGCTCCATTCGAGTGCGTTTCTCATTGTTTGAAGCCTGCTGCCTGCGATGAGTCTCCATGTACTCATTGCGGAACTTGTCACTCGAGTTGATCTTGTTGTAGCTGAAGCGGGACTGCTTCACTCTGAGGCCCATGTCTTCCTTGAAAGGATGATGGTCGACTTTGATGACAGGAACATCGAGCCATTTCTTGGTCTCGAAGGTCCACGAAAGCAGGACGGCCATCGCGTTACCGCCGGGCAGGGAGGCTTCCAGGTCAAGGGCCTGCTTCTTGAGGCTGTCCGCCAGATCGGTGTTGCCTTTGGCTTTCGCTTCTCGCCATTCGTTGCGAAGGCGTTCAGCCTTTGCCTTAAAGCCGGTCCGGGCGGTCACCTTGGCCACAAGCTCCATGGCGTAGGTGCCGAAGGGCTTGACCCGTCCATTATCCTGAACACCCACTCTTGCGATATCGGAAAAATCGAGTTCCTTGATGGTGGGGTCAGAGGCATTGACAGAGATGGTGATGCACAGCAATGCTGCGATGGTGTTGAGTGCTTTCAATTCGTTTCCTTGCTGGTTCTGGTTCGGCCTGAATTCTTAGTCGTAACAGTTAAATGGTGAGGGAAACGGAGTTGGTGTAACGGCTCTAGACGGGGCTTGACGCGACGATGAACCCGAAGACCCGGCTTGAGCCGTTACTCCAACTCTTGCGTCAGAATCCAGATAAAAAGCAAGAGCCCGGATCGGGCGACCCTTCGTGCTCTTATGACGCTTTTTTCTTCCTCCTCCGGCGCGATGGCTTGATGTAAAACATCGTGACTATCCCGCAGCACAGAAGGCTGAATCCGGTGTAAACGATCTGGATACCGGGGTCGTATGAGACCGAAAAGACAGAGATGTCTTTTCCGCCCGGCTTGTCGGATTTGATGTAGCTGGACTGAAAGAGCAGGTGCTTCCCGTACTCGAGGGGGAAGTTCATATGGATCATGACTTCCTTTTTGAGCCCGGCCTTTTCATCAAGGATATCGACGTCGCTTTCGAAAGAGGCGATGCCCTGTCCACCGGGATTGTGGACGTCGCGGAAGTCAACCAGATGGACGTCGAAATCCAAATCAAAGGTATCGTAATAGAGAGCGATGTTAAGTTTCTTACCACCGACATCGAGATCAGTTCCGTGCCTCGTGCCCCACCAGATCCACCCATCGTTGCTTTCAGCCCCATTGAAGACTCTGGCATGCACGGCAGGAAAATGCTGCTTGCCCATTCCATCCTCGCCGCCCGGACCGACCTCCTGGCTCACCGCGCCTTTGAGAATGAACTCCTCAACGCTGAATTTTGCGCCGGCCATCCAGGGCAGATTGATATCCGATTTCAGCGCAATTTTACCGGATTCGAAAGTGCCGTTAGCGGGCTGATGCACCGCGTAATGCAGGCTGCCGTCGGGGCCTTTGATGATGGTCAGGCTGCTCTGTTTGCCGTGCTGTTTTTTTTGCATTTCGTATTGCAGCAGACGCAGCCCGGTACCGTGACTTGCGCCGAAGGGGAAGGTGTCCATCGAGCGGTACTCTTCTTCGGCAAATGTGAAATAGGTGCGCTTGACCCCGTCCTTTTCGAATTCAATTTTCAGCGCGGGGCTTCCGTGCGCCCGATGGCCTTTACCGTGTGGATTGGAACTGCTCGAGTGCGAGTGCGCGGCCAACTTGATCTCGTTGACGGCTCTGGGATGAAACTTCTGAACGAACAGTTCGAAATCCATCCAGTTGGTCTTGGCCGGCTCACCTACCTTGATCGGGCCGGCGACGCGCGGATGCTGGGCAGAAGAACACTGATAGGCGAGTTGGTCACCAGGCCCGGCAACCAGCACAAGGTGGCTTCCCTGAACGACAGGAAGGAAGAGCTGAGAATGCTCCACATAGTGCTTTGACTTGTGGGGGCTGACGCGGTCAAAGGTTGGAAAGAGAGAGAAGACGGTGTGATGCTCCGTGCCGTCCGGCCCCGAAAGATGGTATTCAACGATTGGGTTTCTGTAGTCCTTTTCATTTTGAGCGCCTTCCTGGATCCGTGCCCCTGCCACTCTGCCAGCCCGGTAGAAGCTGACTATCTCCATCTTGAGATCCTTATCCAGCTCGAACTCCTTACCAAGAAAGCGATCGATGGAGAATTCTTTTCTCTCACCTTTGTACGTGAAAGTCAGCAGGCCCTTTGGATGCTTTTCGAGGAAAGGCTCAGGATTGAGCCAGGCGGCCCGTTCATGTTCAGTGGCGGCCAGCCGGAACTCAATGTTGGCGAACCCAGCCCACTGCTGGCTGCGGCGGTACGGCGAGTAATAGAAAAGCCAGTCCGCCTTGCCCGCGTTGGGCATCGAGCTTGATTTGATCTCGAAGAGAATAGCGGGATTGTGATCCGGCCCGCCGGGGGCCACGCTGTCCGCGGCGTCCGCTTGATCATGGTGTTCGAGAATGGTCAGCTTGCCCTTGCCCTCCCCGAGATCGTATGGCTTGCCGAGGTGTTCGGATACGTCAAGCTCGTGGCTCTCATTGTCGGCCAGACTGACGACCAGTTTTCCACGGTCCGGCGCTTTCGAATCAGGCTTCTTCATCAGCCCGGCTAAATCCTCCTGTGTGCTGGCTTCAACGAACTGAATGACCGCGGGGCCCAGGTTGTGTCGACTCTTCTTTTCGTTCCGCGCGATGAGCCAGAAATCAGTGATGCCAGCCGGGGTTGTCAGCCATAATTTGACCGCCGGATTTTCCACTTCTCCTCCCGAGGTCACCGAATCCCGCAGAACGGCATTCGGATAGAATCTGTCAATGTGAATTCTGAAGGGGCCCGCCTTTAGTCTGAGAGGGTCGGACTCGGTCGGTACGGCGTGTTTAATTTCAACGTTGAACAGGTACTCGTCTTTGCCTTCCTGTACTCGAATGATCTGAGATTTCGTGCGGCACTGTCGGCCTGTTTCGCCCTCCAGGAGTGCGAGCTGGCCTTCATGGCCGGCATATCGGCTGACCGCAGATCCGGCGAGCGTGATGATGATTCCCAGGTGCGTAATCAGGAAGCCGGCGTGCCGCGCCTTCCACGGCCATCGGCTCAGGGCAGCAGCTATGACATTGACGCAGAGCAGTACGAGCAGCCCTTCGAACCATTTCGCGCGATACACCATGAAATGGGCGTAATCGGCATCCTTCTGGGATTCGAGAACAGTCGCGATGGCGACCACCAGCAGAATGACCGAGAGGAGCAAGATGGCCAGGTAAAAGGACGATAGGAAGTAGAAGACCTTTCCCAGGAAGCCTTCGACCTCCAGGGTTCGGGGAAACTTGTCGTAGAAACTTTCCCCGGTGTTCTGGGGCTCGTTCTCGTCTGACAAGAAATTTGCGGTTCCGGCCATACTTGGTCTTCGAAAATGTCCTGTTTCCAGATGCGAGGGGCTGCCGCGGCTGAGGCGAATAGTATCAGACGGCTCTATGTTCGCATCGCGCCTGACGCGCCTTGCAGACCAGCGAAAGTGAATACGAGCGTCGATGATTACGACTCATTCAAGAATCCAGTTTTTGAGGCTTGCCGGAATCCAATTCTGGGTTTATAAGAACTCCCCTCTCTGAATATTTGGCAATTCTCATTTTTTACAAGGAGGCAAGAATGCTGAAACCTTCCCGATGGCTTTATGTCAGCTCCATGGTCGCTGCGGCATCACTGGTCGTAGCCGTGGTCTTTGCGCCCCAGCTTAATTCCAGCGCTCAGGCAGCCGGGAACACAAAATTCAAGTTTACGGGAGCGGGGAGCTGCAGCGCGGCCAAATGCCATGGAAGCGCATCCGCCAAACGTTCAGGTGCCACCCTGACCAACGAATACACCGTCTGGGCCAGCAAAGACAGCCACAACGGCGCCTTTAAGCTCCTCCATGACAAAGATGCCAAAATAATCCTCAAGGCGTACGACGGCGGCACCGATCCCAGCAAGAGTGACAAGTGCCTCACGTGCCACACCACCGGAGATGCCAACCGTTACAACATGGGGTTGGACTACGTCGCTTACAAAGACAAAAGCCTACAGGGTCCCAAATTCGATATAGAAGGTGGAGTAAGCTGCGAATCCTGCCACGGGCCTGCAGAGAAATGGGTTGAGGATCACGCGAAGAAGGGCTGGACAGACCAAATGCGTGCGAAGCACAAGAACGGCAAAGCTCTTTTCGCTGCAACCGGGCTCTGGGACACCAAACAGATCATGATGCGTGCGAATAACTGCGTTTCATGCCATCTGCGCATCGAGAGCAAAATGGTCGAGGCAGGCCACCCCACTCTCGGTTTCGAGTTGGCCTACTACAGCAATGAGATGCCGCCTCACTGGAAAGACAAAGACGACTGGTTCACCGTCACCGCCTG
The DNA here is from genome assembly GCA_030740295.1 of Planctomycetota bacterium. Next base: position 4,078 of record JASLXP010000367.1, on the reverse strand, counting down.
GGTAGCCGGGCAGGCAGCGACCCTGCGAGAATCCTTGAACCAACTCGACGATTATGCTGGCAGCGGCGCAGATGGAGAGCTCATTGCCGAGGCTGCAGACCGGGCCCGGACGCATGCCCTCCTCCTCCGTCATGGCCTTGCCTCAGCCGCTGACACACTGAGCAAACTTGCCGCCGACATATCCGCCGCCGGAGAGGACAAAGGTAAACTCAGCGCCACTGCAAAGGCCGGGGCAGCAAAGATTGCCGGCTGGGCGGATACAATTAATGGAATGAACTTCGACGAAGACAAAACGCTCGCGCTGGCGCAGAAACTGTTCGGCGACGAATCCATCGCGGACATCGGCTATGACGCGTTCGAGCAGCAATACAATTCCATTGATTCCATCTACGGCACATTTGCTGACGCTGCCGAAAACGCCAGTGATGACGGGCTGGATGCAGTCGACGGTGTTCTGGAACAAATTGAGGAGGATGTCCTCGACGCTGATGACTACACCGATGAAGAAAAGGCCATCGCGAAGAAACTCATTCAGGCTTTAAGCAAAGCCGGAAAAAGTCTGAAGTGACCACATTCATACAGTCGAGCCCGGCAGGCCCTTGCCTGTCGGGCTTTTTTTTGTTTCAGGATCTTGAAGCATTTGCTCCGGCTGCTATTGTCGTGAGACAAGCCGTTCACAAACTTCTGTAATCCATCGTTCAAGGGAGAAGTCTCGCAGATGAAAATTCGATATCTGGTATTCTCACTCGCAGCACTGTTCTACGCCTGTAACTCGGCATCCGCCGAATACATACCGATGTTGGTCAGTGCAGATGACGTGAAGGTTTTCCATGGGATGAAGGTGATTGCTACTTTGAAAAAGGACCAGATGGTCTACCAGACCGCGAGGCAAGGACGCTGGATAGGCGTCCACTGGGAAGACAAGAGCAATGGAAAAATGCTGCGAGGCTGGGTGCGAGATACATTTCTAAGCCGCGCACCACGGTCGGCGATCAGCGCCATTGGAACACCCGCCCCCAACAATCCAGCAACACCCGCGCCGGCGCCTGCCGTCCCGGAGCCCGCTCCGGAGCCGGTGAATGATGGAGGTGACCCGGTCCCTCCTCCGGCCGACGGGGCTGTGGATCCAGACCCTGTCCCTCCTCCTCCCTGACAAGTCTGTCGTCACCATCTACACCGCCGGTGCCGCCGCCCACCACACGATTTCCTCATTGAGCTTGAGAGACGATACTTTCAGGTCTGCTATCTGACTGAGTCTGCAATTTAAGTTGATGGGCTCGACGGCCTTAGAGAAAAAGCCTGGCATATTTCGGAAGACGCCCTGCGAAGATGTCGTCTTAGGAATACTCGTTGCGTAAAGGGCTAATCGAGGGCAGACAATTTTTTTATCCTTTTGACCTGGAGGTCAGATATGAACTCTTTATCGAATTTAGGCAGACTGGTAGTTGCAGGCTCATTCCTTTTGGGCTCTTCACTCTTTGCTCAAGACAGACCCGCCGACGGGGAAGATGGTGCTGGCAAGCGTCCCAGACCGTGCAAGGAAGAAATGCTGAAGAAGTTTGACAAGGATGGGGACGGCAAACTGAACAAAGAAGAACACATGGCGTTGAGAGAGGCCATGCCTAAGCGCCGAGGCGGCAAAGGCCGTCCGAGCAAGGAAGAAATATTGAAGAAATTCGATGCCGATGGCGATGGCAAGCTGAATGAAGAAGAACGCGCCGCGGCTCGAGAGGCCAGGAAGAAGCACTTCGAGGAGGAAGCTCTCAAGCGTTTCGACAAAGACGGTGACGGCGAACTGAGCGAGGAAGAACGCGCTGCCGCCAGAGAAGCAGCAAAGAAACGCCGAGGAGGACGTGAAGGAGAAAAAGGAGGAAGGCGTCCGAGCTTTGATGACCTGCCGGACAAGGTCAAAGCCAAGCTCATCGAGAAGTTCGATGCAGACGGCGACGGCACACTGAACGATGAAGAAAAGGCAAAGGCCAGAGAAGAGAGGAAAAAACGCCACGGCGCCCACAAAGGTGGACGTAAGGGCGGACGACCCGGTGGCGATGCCGCCGGAGATACTCTCTAGAGCAACCCTCTTAATGCTCGCACGGCGAGTGAAGCCCTCCGGGCTTCACTCGTTTTTTTTTGTATCCTGGCGCTTCTGAAGGTCGGCTCACATCTTCAGATTTGGCCCAGAAAAATGAATTCCATTCGCTTCCTCTCATTCCTGTCACTCCTGCTCATCTGTGGGTGCCCGCTCAACTCAAAAGTACCGCTCTCAAATCCTGACCCGGATGAATTCGACGAGAGTCTCCTTGGGCTATGGGAATATGTCCAGAAGGAAAAGGATGACGAGGCGATGCTTGTGACTGTCTCGCAGTTCAACAAATCGGAGTATCTGATCGTGGCAAGGCAGATAAAGAAAGCATATGACAAGAACGAGCCTGAAGAACTTCTCATTCGAATGTTCCTCACATCAATCGGAGAAGCCAGATTCTGGAATTTCCAGGACCTGGAGAAGGATCTCAGAAAACGTGAATACTCATTTGCCCAGTATTCGATCGAGGATGGCAAGACTCTTCATGTGACAATGGTCAGAAACAGACTTTTCAAAGATCATAAGGCTGCCACCCCTGAAGCCCTGAATGCCGCCTTCAAGAAGTCCATCGGGCACAAGGATTTTCTCCAGGACAAATCCCTGATTTTTCGCCGCCTTGAAGAGCAATGACCAATGGTCCGCGGTGGCTCGTGTCACTACAAACAAATCCCTCGCGGCACTTGAGCTATGGATATCGACACCCTCCCCTTCTTCGCGCTTCACTTTTCACAAAGCGGGCTCGAGGCTGTTTCTGCTCTGACCGCACCCGGCCGGGTAACGGCGGACAGACTCGAATTCCATCTCTTCGACGACGAGCGGGAAATGTGGGAGGCCGCTCCCAATCATCAGCCAGTCGGCTGCCTCCTGGAGGTGGCCAACGGCGGCGATGCCCAGTCAGCCCTGCGCACGGAAGACATCGCCGAACGTATGGATGCATTTGGAGTCAGTGTGTTTCTGTTTCATGTCGAAAACACACTTCCTACACGGTGGGCCCAGTCGCCTCTGCTGCAGAATTATCATCTGTTGGACCTGTCTGTCCTCGGCGAGCCCAATCTACGCCTATGTGAAGAAACGATCATCGGCCACTTGCATTTCGCTCGCTTTGCGAATGAACGGGACGTCCAGGTCTATCAGCCTTCAGCCATAAAATTCTTGAGGTCGAGACAACGGCTCGAGCAAGAGTGTTTTGTCATGTCGGCAGCGGAACATTCGCCGGAGCGCTCCAGGTTGTTCGTAAAACTTCTGGCCAGGCATTCGTGCCCGGACATCCAGGCGATTGAAGTCGAACGCCTCGATGCCACGGTGGACGATCTCATCAATTCTAAAGGGATCACATTCTCCGATGACCTGCCGGTCTACATCGTTGCCCGTGCCCTCGAGGCATTGAGTTTTCTGCACGACTGGCGCGATATCGGGATCCATACCTTCGGAGACTTTCGCAAATTTGTCGGGTTACCGTGGCGCCAGGTTATCCCGGGCAGCGTCTATTTTCGGCATTTTCGGCATGTCGCTCACAATGATCTGGAAGCGATGCCTTTCCAGATCATTCACTGCGATATCAAGCCCGGAAATTTTCTGCTGAAGCTCAGTGATGCCGCGATCGAGAAAATCGAAAAGGGTGCAGGAGAACTGACTCCGCCAGAAGTGCCGGAAGTCAAGATGTTCGATTTTGACCTCTGCCGATATCGTCAGCACCAGCCCGGTTCCAAAGGCTCTGAAGACGGCCCAACCTACTGCGGCACGTACGGGTACACCGCGCCTGAGTTGTTCCTCGTGGAAGGCGATTACGACATCGACGTCAGCGAGGAAAGGTGCATCACCCCCCTGGTAGACTTCTACGCGATCGGCACCCTCTTCTATGAACTAATCGCCCGGGAAGAACTCATTCCAAGGCCCATCGCCAAAGTGGGCGAGGATGAATATTACGGCACGATTACCGAATACCGCGAGTCTGGCGATTTTCGTGAACGGCTTTCGAGAATTCATAACTCAGGG
>JASLXP010000366.1 GCA_030740295.1 Planctomycetota bacterium | reverse complement strand
TTATAGCCATGACTGATCGTTGGAGGATGAATTCCGATCTGCCTGTCTTCGCGAACGTATAGAAATCCAGCCCCCTTTGGTGAGCAAAGCCACTTATGGCAGTTACCACCATAGTAAGCCGCTCCAATGTCCTCCAGATTCAGTGGGAGCATGCCCGGCGCGTGAGCGCCGTCGATGAATGTGTCGACCCCTTTTTCCTGTAAAGCACTCACAATTTCTTTGGCTGGAAACACCAATCCAGTAGGGCTGGTGACATGATCTACGAAGGCAATGCGCGTCCGATTCGTGACTGCGGCCAGCACTGCTTCGATTACTTCGGAAGGATCTGATATGGGAAAAGGAACAGAGGCTACGACCACTTTCGCGCCTGATCGCTCTGCTACAAAATTCAGAATATTCTTGCATGCGTTGTATTCGTGATCCGTCGTCAGCAGTTCGTCCCCCGGCTCAAACTGTAAAGAGCGCAGAACTGCGTTAGCTGCAGAGGTGATATTCGGGACAGAGACCAGGCAATCGGGGCATGCACCAACGAATTCTGCCAGCGCAATTCGGGCATCATTCGAAAGACTTTCGCGATCCCTGATCATGAATTGGACCGGCTGGCGTTCCATCCGGTTCCTGAGTTCCTGCTGTTTTTCAAGGACGGCCCTCGGGCACGAGCCGAAAGAGCCGTGATTGAGGAAGACAATGTCCGGGTCCAGGGGGAAATGGTGGGCGAATTCTGATGGAGATGGGATATTCATTCTTCTGTTTGTAATGGACAGGCACTATCGAGCAAACGGCAACAAAGGACATCGTAATGACCAGCGCCCGGCCCAATATCATACTGATTAACTGCGACGATCTCGGATATGGCGACCTCGGCTGCTACGGCTCGGAGGTAAACAAGACACCGGCCCTGGATCGCATGGCAGAAGAGGGGATGAGATTCACCGATTTCTACCAGGCATCCGCAGTCTGTTCGCCATCGCGGGGGGCGATGCTGACAGGGTGTTATCCAAGAAGAATCGGTTTCGGCAGCTTCGAGGGACGATGGGTGCTGTTTCCGGGCCAGGAAGTGGGGTTGAATCAGGAAGAGAAGACGGTGGCGTCTTTGCTGAAGGAACAGGGATATGCCACCATGCTTGTCGGCAAATGGCATTGCGGGGATCAGCCTGAATTTCTGCCTACGCGGCACGGTTTCGACCACTACTACGGGATTCCATACAGTAACGACATGGGCCGCCAGGCTGGCCGCGAGCATTATCCTCCCCTCCCCCTGATGGATGATGACGCGGTCATTCAGGAGCAGCCGGATCAGGCATCAATCACCGAACGTTATGTCGAGCGTTCTGTTCGGTTCATTCGGGAAAACAGGGGCCAGCCATTCTTCTTGTATTTCGCACACATGTATGTGCACCTGCCTCTTTACGCGCCACAGCGATTCTTACGGCAATCGGAGAATGGTTCATACGGCGCTGCGGTGGAATGCATCGACTGGGCTGCAAGCGTGCTCTTCGATGAGATCAAGGAACTCGGCCTCGATGAGAACACTCTGATTGTCTTCACTTCGGACAATGGCAGCCGCGGTAGAGACGAAGGCGGCAGCAACGCCCCTCTGCGTGGGGGCAAAGGCTCGACCTGGGAAGGTGGCCAGCGTCTGCCCTGTATCATGCGCTGGCCCGGTAAGATTCCCGCAGGTACTGAGTGCAACGAGATGACCCTTTCCATGGATTTTCTGCCAACCTTTGCAGGGCTTGCCGGCAGTGATGTGCCGGACGACAGGATTATTGACGGCAAGAGTATTCTTCCTCTCATGTCAGGCGAGGAGGAGGCCACCACGCAACACGATTCCTTCTTCTACTATTACAAGGACGACATCCAGGCCGTGCGTTCCGGTAACTGGAAGCTGCATATCCGGCGGCGGGATGACGAAGTCGTGGAGCTTTATGACCTGGCGTCTGATATCGGTGAAGCCGAAGACGTTCACGATCAGCACCCGGACGTCGTTGAATGCCTGCTCTCAAAGATCCAGTCCTGCCGCGAGGACATCGGTGATGGCGCCGCTGACATGGAAGGTGCTAACTGCCGGCCAGTGGGACGAGTTGAAAACGCGGATACTCTGACCCATTACGATCCGGATCATCCATACATTGTCGCGATGTATGACATTGAGGATTCTGGATAGCCTTCATTTCCGCAGGTGCAGACATGGCATTAATTTCAGGAATATGCTTCGCACTCGTTTTTCTACTGAACGGTATCTGTGCTGAGAACAGACCTGTTGAGTTTGCTCTCGCTGACGGTCTGTCGAATTCCATCCTCGCAAAGGATGCCGATGCTAGGAATAAGCGATGCATCGTTGCCGATGCCACAAGGCTCAGTGGTGAGGCCTTCTATCTGGAGACTCAGTCGCTTGAGCCAGGCGAATACACCTTGACGGCGCGGATGAAACTCTCCGTCATCAACCACGAGAACGCAGCCCCGCTTCATTTCAAACTCAAGGTTGAAGGAGCGGCCTCTGCGACTCGTGCTTTCGATATCCTGCTGATCGAACGGGCCGGCGCATATCAGCCAATCACCGCCAGGTTTTCAGTCGTTCGAAAAGGCAAGGTCTCCGTATCGCTCACGTGGGAAAGAAAATCATTGAGCCCCGAGAAGCGAGCGCAGGTAAGAGTCGCCAAGAAAGACATCCCCAAGTTGCCCGTGGTGACCGTGACTGGCGACGACCCCGACGATCTTGATGAGGATGACATCGAGGTCGAGCTCTCCGACGAGCCGCCGATCACCGGTCTCAAATATCTTTATCTGGCAGTCGACACGGTCACGGTCAGCAAGCTCTCAGATGTTGGAATCACAAAGCTTGAAGTGGACAAGATTCGATACTCGCCGGGAGAAAAGCCGCAGATATCTCTGGGAATCCGGAATCACTCGCCGGAGGCTCGAAAACTCCGCGTTGAGACATTCCTTGTCCACGATCTTGATGAACGGACACCGGTCGATTCTCGTGAGATTGAATGCGCTGCAACAAGCAGCCAGAACCTTTCTCTCTCAGGTCCCGCGTTGAACGCCAAATGGGGCTATGAGGTACGCTGCCAGGTATCTGACGGTGAAAGCCTGCTCGCAGTGCGCAGCGAATACTTCACCGTTCACAACAATCTCTGGGCTGTGCTGATTACGGGCGGCAAGCCTGCTCAGTTCTCAGCACATGTCACTGAGGGAAGGGCCCGGGCCGCAGCATTGGCGAACAAAAAACGCTATCAGAATTTTTGGGAATCCGGTTTCTGGGCCCCGGACGAGTTCGGCGACTTTACGC
>JASLXP010000365.1 GCA_030740295.1 Planctomycetota bacterium | reverse complement strand
ATCCTTCTTCTTTGCCTCGTACGCTTTCTTTGTCATGACGCCAACGACACGCTCCAACTCGCTGATGGCCTCATCCCTTGCCTTCATTCTGCTGAGCCGGTTCAGGATGTAGGCGCGGGTCCAGTTAAGCCAGAGCCATTGCGAATCAGTCGAAAGAGAACGCTCGGTCGCGTCAAGTATAACGAGAGTCGACTTCATGGATTCCTCGTCGCCCACTTTCATGAGCCGTCCAATCGTGCGCCAGTGTGAATCGGCAAGGTGCTGCTGGAGGAGCTGCTGGACCTCTTCCTCGAGGGGCATCTTCTCGATGCCTGCGAGGAGCTTCCGGATGGTCGCGCGAAGGCGTTCTTCCCGGTCGGTGGTGGCCAGCACGGTCAGCCATTTCTCCCAAGTGTCCCGGTTGGTCGAATCGAGCATGATCAGTCGCTCGAGAATCTCTGCGACCTTTTCCGGACGATTCTGCTGGCGATAGATTTTCTCCGCGCTGTAAAGCAGGGCGGGGCTCTTGATTTCTGCAATCCGCACATCCGACAGCGCACGCAGGGCCAGATCGTTGCGCCTGGTTTGCGAGTGCAGCAAGGCCAGACGAAGCTTGTATTCGTTTTTCGCGCCCGGATCTTCCTGCATCAAGATCCGCAACTGCTGCTCGATAAAAAGCTCCTGCCCCTTCTCTCCTTCAAGAATCTCGACGAGCTGTTTGCGGATCCGCACACGGGACTCATCCGTTATGTCGCTATCGAGCGTGCCCCGCAGCATGTCGGCCACCTCGACAGACCTGTCATTCTTTGCAGCGACTTCTGCGAAGACGGTATGCCGCTCGAGTGAAAGCTTGGTCCACTCGCCCGCTTCGGTCTCCATCCGTTCGTGCTCCTTTTCCAGGAAAGTCTCCAACGAGCCAAACTGATCATGAAAGGTGATCGCCGCCTCCAGCCACCGGCGGTATCGGGCCCCGGTATCCGCAAACTTTCTTGATCTCACGATAAGCCGCTCGCCCGCGGTGAAGTGCCCGAGCTTGCCCTCCACCGTGATCAGCAGCAGGCGGACATCAAAATGGCTCTCCTTCTTCAGCCTCGCCTTAAGCGCCGTGCCGGACTCTTCGTACATCTTCTGATCCATCATGAACTGGACGATATCCAGCAGATTCTCAATCTCCGCATCCTGAGACAGAGCCGCGGCAAACAGCTCTCTGGCCTTTGTACGCTCGGATATGGCGATGTAGGTCTCAGCAAGCTCGCGCCTCACATCCAGGCGGTCAGGAGCGGCCTTGACGACCTTCTCAAAGTGCGGCACGGCATCCCTGAGCAGGCTCGACCGGCGGAGAAATCGGGCCAGCTCGAGCTGCTGATCGGTTTGCGTTTTCTCAGGCAGCGTCTTTGCCAGCGTCGTGAATTTCTCCACCGCTTCTTTTCTCCGGCCAAGCTGGAACAGTGTTTTCAGGTGTTCCATCGCAAGGTCAGAGCGTTCGGGGAAGCTCTCGAGCCGCAACGCGAGAAACTCTTCTTTACCGCGCTCATCGCGAAGCCGGTCAAGAATGTCCAGAATCGTCTTTTCGATCCTGGCTGACTCCGGTCTTTGCTTGATGCCTTCGTGCAAGACCTTCAGAGCATCACGGCGGAAATCGAACTTACGGAGCAGCTCCGCCAGATCGAGAATGGCCGTTTCGTCAGCCGGCCGCGCCGCCAGTTTGGCCCGGGAGGCAGCGATCATCTGCTCTCGCTCTTCGTCGGTAGAGACGAGGTCAAGCCGACGACGCAGAATCTCCGGCCGACGCCAGTAGTCAGAGGTCACCTTTTTCAGTAAGCGCTCCAGCCGTTGGGCTGCTTGCTCTTGCTGCTTCAGCCCGGCTTCCGCTCTTGCAGCCGAGAGCTGGACCTCGACCATCGTTTCCGGCGCGCCAGGCTGCTTCTCTGCCCTCTTCAGAATCTGGAGGGCATGCTTGTAGAGCTTGAGCCGGTTCAATTTTCGGGCTATCTCGAACGCCTCTTCCGGTTTCCATTCCTTGACCTCGGCAAGTTTCTTCAGATGCTTTTCCAGAAGGTCGACGCGATCATTGGCCGTGGCCTCCTCCATGAGTTTGTCCAGCCAGAGCCTTCTGCGATTCGCTGATTTTGTGAGCTCGATGGCCTTATCCAGCGCGTCCAAAGATTCGGCCGGATGGTTGGATTTCATGCTCTGGTATTGCAGAAAGCTCAGATAGGCATTCTGGGGATTCTGCTCGACAGCGATGCGGGCACGCTGGGCCGCCTCCGGATCGCCGGTCGCAAGCTGAATACGAATCAGAACCGCATTAGCATTTGTATCCGCCGGATAACGCGCCACGTGCGTTCGATAAATCGTTACGAGCTCGTCCAGACGATTAGCGTCACGGTAGAGCTTGACGAGCTGCTCGAGTGGTGAGGAAAGCGACGGATCGTGATGAAGAGCCGTGCGCAAAGGAAGCGATTTTCGAGCGATATCCTTCGGGGCATCTTCAGCCGCCGCATGGGAGATCAGAATGATGAAAAGATATTTCATGTGATTTGTTCTTGTGTTAAACAACTCGATTCCACCCTTAATCCCTTAACTTCTCCAGCAGGATAAATGACGGCAGATCATTTTACGACATTTTGATCTTTGACACGGCAACAACCTGTCTTAAATTCAGTGTCACTGCCGAAACTATCAGCCATTGAATATTAACCATAAGACCATGAATTCCTTCCTATCCTCCCCTCATCTCGAACCGAGTTATTCGTTGCTTCGAGCAATGCACGGGGAGGATATGTCGTAAGAAACTGACAATCTGCAACTGAGAAAGCCCTCCCCGGCAATGATGCCAGGGAGGGCTTTTTTCGTTTCAGGAGAGCAATCCGGGAAGGGTTCCCGGCGCCGGTTGGAATCCGGCCGGTGCTGCAAGGCATCTGGTTCAAATCCAGTGTTCTCCGCCAAATCTGGGTTGGTAGTCCCGTAAATGGAAGCGGGCCGGATTGTAAACCCGGTGCCTCTTGGCCTTGGGGGTTCGATTCCCTCCCGACCCACCAGAAGGAAGGTAAACCCGGACGGGTTCCGGGCACGCACTGCTAAGGCGTCGGTGCTGAAAGGCATCTGGTTCGAGTCCAGTGCCTTCCGTAATGGAAGAATGAAATGGAGTAATGGAAGTCATCCATGAACTGGCCGATCTCAGCAGTCTTTCATCATTCCATTCTTCCAGCAGGACGTGGAGGAGTCTGGAATCCTCGCCGGTCTTGGACACCGGAGAACGCTGGTTCAAATCCAGCCGTCCTGACCATTTGGTTGTATGAGTCCTCTGGAGACGGGCGGGACGGCCATCCTGCGAGTCGTCTGCATTACTCCGGTAGCCCAACGGCAGAGGCACCGGCCTTAAAAGCCGGCAAGTGCGGGTTCGAGTCCCGCTCGGAGTATTGGCCAATCTGGAAGGTGAACCGGACAAGCGCGC
>JASLXP010000364.1 GCA_030740295.1 Planctomycetota bacterium | reverse complement strand
GGCCACCGAGACAGCTCGGGTGGAGCCCGCCGAAACGCACCCGATGGAGGAAGACGTCATCCAGGCAGTTGAGAAGGCCGGATTCAGAGCGTTCGCCGCAGCAGCATCACAAGACCAGACAGATTTGCACGAGCGCAAAATGGCCGAGATGGGCCAATGGAAGAATCGCTTCCTGCTCGGCGCGGTGCTCGGGCTGCCGTTGATGGTTATCGGAATGATCCCGGCGATTCAGTTTGCAGGGAAATCATGGTTGCTGTGCGGTCTGGCGATGCCGGTATTCGTTTATGTGGGCGGCAGATTCATCGCAAGCGCCGGCCGGTCACTCATGTTTCGTCAGACCAACATGGATACGCTTATCGCGCTGGGTTCGACCGCGGCGTTTGTTTACAGCGTTGTCCAGACCATTCGTGGTGAGCCGGAAGTCTACTTCGACAGCGCGGTCATGATTCTGACTCTCATCTCCCTTGGGAAATTCCTTGAAGCCCGGGCCCGCGGCAAGACCTCGAGTGCAATCCGGAAGCTCATGGAGCTCGCCCCCGACGAGGCAGCAGTGATTCGAGAAGGCGAAGAGAAGACGATACCGGTTTCACAGATCGAAGTTGGCGATTCCGTCGTGGTCCGGCCAGGCGAACGCATCCCGGTCGACGGTCGCATCGCCAGCGGGCATTCCACTGTCGATGAATCCATGATGACTGGCGAGAGCCTGCCCGTGGAGAAACAGGAAGGAGATAACGTCACTGGCGGCACGTTGAATCACCAGGGCTCGTTTACCTTCGAAGCCAAACTGGTCGGCGCGGAGACCGCGCTCGCCCGCATCATCAAACTCGTCCAGGACGCGCAAGGCTCAAAGGCTGACGTACAGCGTCTGGCCGACAAGGTGGCCGCGGTCTTCGTGCCGGTAGTCCTCGCCATCGCGGCGGTGACCTTTGGTGCAACCCTTGTCATTGCCGGCGAAACTACTGAGGCCATTTTGAGAACCGTGGCCGTGCTGGTAATCGCTTGCCCTTGCGCGCTCGGCCTGGCCACGCCCACCGCCATTATGGTCGGGACAGGCCGCGGCGCATCGGAAGGCATCCTCATTAAAGATGCGCAGGCTCTCGAGCTGGCCGGCCGGCTCGATTGCATCGTCTTTGACAAGACCGGCACCCTCACCGAGGGCAGCCCCGCGGTTACCAGGATGCTTCCCGCCGAAGGCGTCAATGATGATGAATTACTCAGGCTGGCCGCGTCCGCTGAATCGCGTTCCGAGCACCCCCTCGGTCGCGCCATTGTGGATGAAGCCGCTGCCCGAGGCTTAGAACTTTCCGAGCCCGAAACATTCGAATCAGAAACTGGCATGGGCGTCCGGGCACAGATCGGCGAGGACCGCATTTTCGTCGGCCGCACCTCGAATCGCCCGGCAGACCAGCCAGGTCAGACGGTCGTCGTCGCCCTGCGGAACGGCCGCCCGCTCGGACAAATTTTGCTGCAGGATCAGATTAAAGACGATGCCGTTGACGCCATCCGATTGCTGCATGAAAGAGATGTTAAGACCGTGCTGCTCACCGGCGATCATGAAGAAGTTGCAGACGCGATTGCCCGCGAGGTCGGCATGGATGAGGTCTTCGCCGACCTGAGGCCCGTCCAGAAAAACGAGAAGATCGAAGAGCTTCGCAAAACAGGAAGCACGGTCGGGATGGTCGGTGACGGCATTAATGACGCGCCCGCTCTGGCCGCGGCAGATGTCGGATTCGCCATGGGGCGCGGCTCGGCCGTCGCCATGGAGGCCGGTGATATCACCATCGCCGGCAGCAAGCCTTCGAGCGTGGTCACAGCCATCGAGCTCAGCCGCAGGACTCTCACCACGATTAAGCAGAACCTTTTCTTCGCATTCGTTTACAACGTTCTGGCCATCCCACTGGCCGCGTTCGGCGCTCTCAATCCAATGATCGCGGCCGGGGCCATGGCCGCGAGTTCCGTATCGGTGGTGATGAACTCGCTACGGCTGAACACACAAACATTCCAGGACCAGCCTCGTGATGACTAGAACGGTATGTCATCATCGTCATCGTCATCCACATCGCTTTCCGGCGGGCTCTCGTCCTCAAGTTCATGCCGCTCCGGCTGTCTGCTGATTGCTTCGGAAGGCTCTGCCGCATTCGCTGGATCAAACGGTTGCTGCTCTACATTTCCGTAATCATCCTGCAGCAGAATCTGCACGCGTTGCTCCGCCGTCTTGAGGAATGATTCGCACTTCCGGAGCAGCTTGATGCCTTCCTCGTATTTCTTGAGTGAGTGATCGAGGGAAAGATCGCCCCGCTCCAGATCAGAGACAAGCTCTTCGAGGCGAGACATGGAACCTTCGAAGCTTTCGGACTCTTGCTCAGTTTCTTTTTCAGGCATGTTCTGCATTTTCCAGTGATTCCACTCTCGATTTAATCCTGCCCTTCGACAGGATGGTTTCCATTAACTCACCCGGCGCGGTGTCTTCCATTTGCTGGATCACCGTGCCATCCTGTCTGCGTGCGACGCTGTATCCTCGCTGCATGACTCTCAACGGGCTAAGGGTGTCCAGCATTCCGGCCAAGCGATGCAGCTCGTCCCGGGCGTGAGTCACCCGCTCCCGCATTCGGAGCCCCAACCGTCCGATGAGCTCGTCGAGCCGCTGTTGTTTCTGGCGGACAAGCTCAACCGGCTGCCGCATGGCATAGCTTTCAGAGCAGGTCTTCAATCGCAGCCGGGCCACATCCAGCCGATTCTGCAGGGACCGGCGAAAAACTCCTTGGAAGTCCTCCAGCCGCTGAAGTATTTCTGTCCTGTCCGGCACTGCGATTTCCGCAGCGGCAGTCGGTGTCGGGGCGCGATGGTCTGCGACCAGGTCCGCAATAGTGATGTCCGTCTCATGGCCGACGGCAGAAATAATCGGGATATCCGATTCGTAAATTGCCCACGCCAGCACCTCTTCGTTGAATGCCCACAGATCTTCCATACTCCCGCCGCCTCGCCCGACAATCAGCAGGTCAAACCCGCCCATCCCATTCAGTTGCCGGATGGCGTTCGCAATCTGATGGGAGGCGCCGTGCCCCTGGACCTGAGCAGGATTCAAGAGAATCTCCACTGCAGGAAAACGCCGTTCGAGCACTGTCAGAATGTCTCGAATAGCCGCTCCGGTGGGCGAAGTGACAACACCGATTCTGGTCGGCAGCGGAGGCAGGTTCTGCTTATGGAATTCGTCGAACAGACCCGCCTTCCCCAGCTTTTCTTTCATCTGCTCGAAAGCCACCTGCAGGTCACCGACCCCGCGGGGCTGTGCCTGGTCGATGATAATCTGATAGGTCCCCTGCGGCGGATAGACATCGAGGCGGCCGTTCACCAGCAGTTCCAGGCCGTTTTCGATTTGAAACCGCAGCCTCGAAGCGGTCGATCTCCAGATTACAGCATTGAGTTGGGCATGACGATCTTTGAAATTGAAATATATGTGTCCAGCCTGCGAAGTCTTGACACTGGAAACTTCACCCTTGAGCCAGATCTGTGGGATGGCCCGTTCGATGGCCGCCTTCACTTCGTGGGTGATCTCAGAGACCGTATAGACTCGGGCCTCCTGGTTCGTGCGAGCGAACGAACGTCGGTGGGATTGCATGTGCGAACCCTAACGCGTTTCGCGAGTTTGCCCAAATGGGATTCGATTGGATGACCGGTGCGCGCCCAGCGGGTGCTCAGACCATCGCGGTTTCCATCGGCTGGTCACTCAAATACTTGACGAGCGTCACTTCATTACCCGTCGAGTTGTAGTTGACCTCATCTACGAGGGCTCTACTCATCTGGATTCCTCGTCCATTCTCGAGCCACATGGACTCGGGATCGTCCAGGTCCGGCAATTTGGTGGGATCGAAACCAGTTCCCTGGTCACAGATGATGTACGACACCGAGTCATCCTTCATGGAGAAAGTGACAGAGACTTCCCGGCCGCGCTGGTCGGCGGCGGCCAGCCTCTGCCGCAGAAGATTGCCGAACGAATTTGACTCCAGCGCCACCTTCTTTTCATTGAAGGTGATGCCAAGATTTCCGTGCTCGATGGCGTTCACGAGCATTTCTGTCAAGGCTGTTTTGAGCGCGTAATAATCCTGTTCATTGAGGACTCCCTCTACAGGATTCGCCAACTCATCTACAGTGTCAGAAATGTTTGAGAGATCGTTGCCAATTCGTGTCACAGATGTCACTTCCATTGACATCAGTTGAACTCCTTCCTGGATACTCGGCCCAACAAACTACCCATAGCCAATTCTGGCCACGCGCCATTCAACTGCAATTTTTACCAGAGAGAGGCCCTCTTCACAACTTCAATGATCATGCCTTCCGCAGTACGATTGCGGCATTTGTCCCACCAATTCCATAAGAATTACTCAGAACCGTTTGAACTCCATACGGCCTGGGTGTGCCAGGCACATAATCAAGATCACACTCAGGGTCAGGCTCCTCGAGATTTATCGTAGGAGGAAGGAGCTGTGACTGAATGGTCTTCACCGCACAGATGACCTCGAGCGTGCCGGCTGCCCCCATCGTATGACCCATTTCTGATTTCACAGAAACGACCGGAATCTCCGATGCTCGCTGTCCAAAAACGTGCTTGATGCAGGCGGTTTCAATCCGGTCATTGTAAGGAGTGCCTGTGCCGTGGGCGTTAATGTGATCGATCTCGTCGCTCCTGATTCCGGCATCGTGAAGCGCGCTGGCCATCACGGCCTTGATGCCGTGGCCCTCCTTATCAGGAGCGGTCATGTGGAACGCGTCGTTATTCATTGCGTGTCCAAGCACCTCGGCATGAATGGCAGCACAGCGGGCCTCCGCTGATTCGAGAGATTCGAGGACGACCACTCCCGCGCCCTCGGAGAAAATAGTGCCTTTGCGACGCTTGTCGTAGGGCCGAATGGTATCCGGAGTCACCGCCCGCAGCGCGCACAATCCCGCGTAGGAAAACAGGGCGAGCTCGTCATATCCGCCGGCGACCATGGCATCCGCCCGGCCCAGACGAATCTGGTCAATGGCGAAACCAAGAGCGGCAACACCCGACGCGCACGACAGGGATATGGAAGCCTGCGGCCCGGCAAGGTCGAATTCCTGTGCAGCCAGGTCCGTGGCCCTGCTGAAAGAAAAGCCCTCAAAATCTCCCACACGTTTCTCACCCTCGCCCGCGAGGCTGCGAAAGAAGGCTTCACCCATTTCAGTGCCGCCGAAGTTGGTGGCCAGGCAGCAGCCTGCGCGGGGTCCACCGGTCACTCCTGCGTCTTCAATGGCTTGTTTCGTTGCGGCAAGCGCGTATTGCACCGCGCGACTGTGTTCGGCCCAACCGGGCGGGGGATCCCAATCTTTGACTTCGCCGCCCAGCGAATTGCGGGTGTCAGCGGTATCGAATCGGGTGATATCCGCAAGACCGGAACGGCCGTTGGAGAGGTTGTCCCAGAAGGTCTCGACGTCGTTCCCAACGGGTGAGATCGCGCCCATGCCGGTGATGACAACTCGCTTACTCAAATCTTCCTCATTCGGGCAGGCTCAATGTGCGGTAGACCCGCTCTTCCCGTGCGGGTGTCTGAGGGATTTCCGGCGTTTCAATCCCATTCCAATCCAACCGGGGTGCATCACCCCAGAGCAGCTCGAGGTCGTAATAAATTCGAGATTCCGGGTCGAAGACATGGACGATGACATCAAACAGATCGACCAGCAGCCACCGCCCGGATTCCTTTCCCTCGATGTTGCCGACTTTGACCTTGTGACTCTTGCAGGTCCGCCGGATGCTCTCCGAAATCGCGCGGAACTGTCGCGTGCTCTCAGCGGTCGAGAACAGAAAGAAATCCGCCAGGGCGCTCATTCCACGCAGGTCGAGAATCACGATCTCTTCAGCGTGCTTATCTTCAAGAATCTTGGCACAAAAGGCTGCCAGAGTTTCAGGTTCGATGGTATTTTCCTTTCAGAATAAGAATGGAGTGGAGCTTTTATACAGACAGCCGCGGCGAGATCAAAGCCAAGCGGGAAGCTGGCCATTAGGAACCGGCCATATTAAGGTATGGTCAGCCACTCTTCGTTGGAACACTCTGTACATCACCCGATACCCATGCCTGAATTTAAGACCCCGCTGGAAGTAAGACTCACCTGCCGCGAAAACCAGCTTGAAGGCACTGCCTCCCGAGCGCTGTCCGGGTATCTCTGCACCAACATCGTCATGATGGACAAGCAGTACGCCGATGCCTTCGAGGAGTTCTGCCGCAAGAACCCCAAGCCTTGCCCGCTTGTCGACATCATCCCGGACGGCGAAATCGAATGCAACGCAGTCGCCGAGCAACTCGATATCCGTACCGACCTGGGTTCTTACGATGTCATCCGAGATGGCGAGATTACCGGCTCCGTCAGGGACGTATGCGACCTCTTCACCGAAGACACGGTCACCTTTCTTATCGGCTCGAGCGTTTCGTTTGACGGGCTGCTGCGTGAGAAAGGCTATGCTCCATCCTTCGGGCCATGCATCTTCATGACCGATCTGGATTGCGAACCCTTCGATGTATTTCACGGCAAGATCGTGGTCACGATGCGCAGCTTCCTGCCGGAGGTCACCGACATTGTTGCCGAGTACACCAGCCACTTTCCCAAATGTCACGGCGGGCCTCTGAGCAAAAACGACCACGCAAAACTGGGCATTGCTGATCCGCACAAGTCCTTTTACCCGAAGGGCGGCCACATCGTTACGGAAGAGGGACACGACCGTCTTTATTGGGCTTGCGGGGTGACGCCCAGCATCGTCGCTCACAACGCGAAGCTGCCCTTAATGATCGTCCACACCCCGGGGCACGCGATGATCACCGATATCGAGACGGAGAGTCTATGGCAGGAAGAATCGGTCTGACGCTCATTTCGCAGCTCTGAAACACATCAGCCAGGCCAGCATTTCCCTCCTCTGCCTGGCGGTTACGTAGCTGTGTCCCATTCCGCCGAGCTCCGTGTATGAAACAAGCAGGCCCGCGTTTCTGAGTCTCTTCGCATGCCGACGCGCTTCCGCCGGCGGAAAGACGACATCCTTTGCCCCATGCAGGATGTGTATCGCAACCTTGGAGGAGCTTGAAGGTATTTCCAGATCGGCCGGAAAGTGCCCCGAATTGAGGAGCACGGCGGCAAACCTGGTGGTCTTCGAAAGTGCGAGAATGCTGGCCAGAGTTGCGCCGGATGAGAATCCGGTCAGGTAGATCCTTCGCCGGTCTATTCGGTATTTCTGTGTAACCTGTTGGATGAGCTTATGGATGCGTGGCTGGTCCTTCGATGGCTCCCAGTTCCGGCCGGATGGCGCGGGGCACAGCAGGAAGATCCGAGATTCCCTGGCGGCGACCAGCCAGGCATTCAGCGCATGCGACGGCTTGTCATCCGTGCCATGAAGACTGACCAGGAGCGGTCTCGATTTCTGTGTATCGGGAACCGCCAGAAGATAGCCCTCCTTTCTGATGATTGTGGTCTCGCCGCCGGCCGGCATTGCCTGAATCCAGGCAACCACGCACAGTCCGGAGACTGACAAACGACAAGCAAAGGTCCGAAAAGTCACTATATTGTCACGCCCTAATCAGACGGAAT
Source organism: Planctomycetota bacterium (assembly GCA_030740295.1). Next base: position 680 of record JASLXP010000364.1, on the reverse strand, counting down.
TCATTAAAGAGGAGGGATTCAAATGTCAGAGAAAATGCGCAGAAAGCTCACTTGGCGAAGCAAGAGAGCCAATCATGGCCGCAAACCAACACTGGGCAAACGCAGAGGCCAACTTTGGAAGAAGAGAGGCCGAAAGTAAGCTCAATCAAATACTCAAAGAAAAAGGCATGCTGTTCAAGCATGCCTTTTTTTGTGGCCTGAGGAAGAGCGGCAGAGCGGAAGTGAGCTTCCGGCAAGCCTGCAAAATCGATCAGGCGCCGCTCAGGGGCCGGATAAGTGGCGGTATCAAGTGAGTTTTTTGGCGGCATGGTCGTGAGGGGATGTGTTTTCCGTACGATATCCCGTCACAAACTGGCGTGATAATAAGCGCCCAAGCCGGTAATCATAACAGTCACGGAGGGGCACTTGGTGCGGATGACGAGGGCGCTGAGAGCTCTGTTACGTCTGGACTTCCTCAGGCTTCGCTGCCTCTGGCCAGTTGGGCGGCAGTGGTGAGGGTGTCTCTGTAATTCCAGGGCATCCAGTTTTCTGGAGTTTCGCTTGCCATGGTGGCGTTTTGCTGGAGGGCGGTGAGATAGTCAGCGGGGTTGGCTTCGCAGAGGCGGCATGTGTGGATGAGGGCCATGAAGAGGTCGCCGACTCTTGCGCCGTTTTCTGTTTTGTAAAACAGGGCGTTTTTG
>JASLXP010000363.1 GCA_030740295.1 Planctomycetota bacterium | reverse complement strand
TTTCGGCTCCACCACAACCGGGCTATTCCGGGGAACCAGAACGCTGCTCCAACTATTAGAGGAAGGTCCGGGACAGCCCATTCCCTGTATGCGCATCGACGATTCGCCCCTCCTGGGACACCGCGGAGTTCTGATCGACGTAGCAAGGAAGTTCCACAGTCTCGATTTCCACTTGGCGATGATCCGCGAGATGGCTGCTTACAAGCTGAACGTGTATCAGATCCACTTCTCGGACGACCAGAGCTACACACTGCCATCGGAACGTTTCCCCAATCTGCCTACCGAGGGCCGAAGCTACAGTCGAGAAGACATCCGCCAGTTGGTGGAATGTGCGGAGCGATACCACGTAACGCTCGTGCCGGAGATCGACGTTCCAGGCCATTCCAGGGCGCTCAATCGAGGCATCCCGGAAACCAACTGCACGCACGCGGCGAGCCCGTTGGGTGTCGTCTGCCTGGGGAGCCCGGCTTCTCTTGAAGCAGTTCGGGAGCTGTTCTCTGAAGTCATGGAAATGATCCCCGGGCCTTGCTGGCATCTCGGCGCGGACGAGGTGGCCTACGATCGGTACCAGGGATGCTCCGCGTGTGCGGCCGCCTTGAAGTCGGGAGGTCTGAGCGACGTGCGCCCGCTGTACCGAGAATTCATCAACCGGATGAACGCCTTCGTGAAATCACACGGACGCCGGATGTTTGTGTGGGAAGGCTTCCAGCCAGGAGGCCTTCCGGAGATCGACAAAGACATCGTTGTGTTCCTGTTCGACGTGAAGCATGAGGGACGGATGCCGAAGGACTACCTGGACGCTGGGTACGAGCTCATGAACACAGCATGGAGTCCTCTCTACGTGGCGGACAATATCTATATGACAACCCCGGAAATCATAGCCCGGTGGACGCCTTGGATGTTCGGCGCCGGACGCTCTCCTCAGCCCTTTGCGAGATGGCAAAAACTGGAAGAGACACCGCATATCCTCGGCGCGCAGGTCTGCTCTTGGGCCATCGAGGAGAAGGCGGAAATGGGTCTTCTCTTCGGCAAAGGCCCCGGATTCCCCGAATACGGCCGTCCCGGCCCGCGAGCCCAGATCGCGGCCGAGCGGATGTGGACCGGCGGCAGGACGAGCTACAAGAGCCTTCTCGAACGCACTGGCGCCTCTTATTGGGAGTGACGTCAATTAATTCAACAGGAAAGAGCATTAACAGTGAGAGCCAGAATATGAAGACATTCATTTAAGGTGAGAAAGGGCATGGCCGGCTGAATCTCACCAGTCGAACCTGGTGGCACCACTTCGCAAAGAACACGCTATTGGGCTGCTCAAAATGTCAGCTTGTGTTTTCAGGGCCAACGGCCCGATTATTTGTTTAGCCCAGCCCATCGGGCTGGGAGACCTAATTCGAATGCACGCGGATGATCGTCGTGCGCCGGATGAATTTCTGCGAGGTGTGCGTGTACAAATCTCTTACTCGTAATCTTAATCTCTATGCGGCTATGAGGATTAAAGGTCTACTTCTGAACTTCTGCGCGTTGTGCGTGTACAATGTCGCGTCTCACATTCCTCAAGACTCACGTCTCACGTTTAACGGACACATGTTCATAAAGAAGATTGTCAAATCATCACGAACTCACAGATGGTCAATTCCATGGACTGCAGGCAGCGATTCGTAGATTAGGCTTCCAGCCTGATCATTCATGAAACTGTTCAGGCTGGAAGCCTAAACTACGAAATCGATATCTGTCTGGAGTAATTTGGGATGGGAATCTCAAATAGCGAGATGCGCGACATACAAACCTCTCAATCACTTTACTTAATCTCTTTGCTGTCAGAGGACTAAGATTTAGATTAAGTAATGAGATTGAGAGCGCATAAACATTCTTCGGTTGCGGCCGCAGGCTGGCGTAAGAAATGGAAACGAGAAATATGATGAAAAGACTACTCCCCCTCTTGTGCCTGCTTGCACTACCGGCTCAGGCTGAGGACAAATCTGATAAGGCGCCGCCGAAAAAGAAAGCCGTTGAAAAATATTCCTGGACCCTGGGATACAAGCCCGACAAGACCATTCAGTTTTCTGAACCCGCAGAAGGGGACCCGCTGAAACTGGATCTGTTCTTCCCCGGAAACTACAAGCCGACCGACAAGCATGCCTGCATTGTCTTCTTCTTTGGCGGGGGCTGGAGCGGCGGCAGTACAGATCAGTTTTATGGATACGGAAAATATCTGGCCTCACGCGGGCTGGTCGCCATCTCGGCTCAGTACAGAACCAAGAGAAGCCATAAAGTTACCCCCAGACAATGTGTCGAGGACGGCAAAGAGGCTATCCGCTATATCCGGAAGCACGCCAGCGAGCTCGGCATAGATCCTGACAAAATTGCTGCCGGAGGAGGCTCTGCTGGTGGCCATGTGGCTGCCGCGAGCGCCATGTGTCCCAAGATCGATTCAACGCCCGCGTCTGCTGTTTCCTGCAGACCAGACGCGCTCGTGCTGTTAAACGCTGTTTATGACAATGGCCCTGGAGGGTACGGGCATAAGCGCGTCGCCGAGTATTGGAAGGACTTTTCTCCGTTCCACAACATTCGCAAAGGACATCCGCCGACCATCGCGTTCTTCGGCTCGAGAGACAAACTTGTCCCCGTAGCGACGATCAATGCATACCAGAAGCAGATGGCCGGTGCCGGAAATGAATGCGAAACGCATGTTTACGACGGTCAATCCCATGGCTTCTTTCACATCAGCAAGGGCGGCAGAAAAATGTTCGAGGATGTCCTGCTCAAAACAGACGCGTTTCTGGTAAAGAACGGTTTCCTTTCCGGCGAAAACAAGGTCGCCGAATGGACGGTCAATGCCATCGCCCATTTTAAAGCGACACCGACAGGCCAAGCCAAACGCAAAAAGAAAAAGTAGATCCTATGGCTGGGCCGCGATTGGCTCCCCCTGATTCATTCAAAGAGATAGAGACACATGGAATTCTGTATTTGCAGTCGATGCGGTGGCGCATTCGAGGCCTTGTTGATCGAACAATTCTGCAAAGTCTGCCTGATGGAGATGCAGGCGGAGACGGAGGCTGAGCACCAGAGGGAGCTGCTTCAGGAGAAGACGGCGATGGAACAACAGGCCCGGGCAGAGGACGCCGTCAGCGCGTTTCGAGAAAGGCTGCTCGACCTGCGGCTGGAGTATGTCGACGACCCGGACAAGACCGCAAAAAAGGCTGGCGTCATACTGACCACAGGAAACTTCACCTCCCTGCTGAATCAGGGCGGAGAGGCTCGCGACACGCTTCTGGTAGAAATCTCACAGGACGCCTGGTTGGTGGAGGCCTTTGTGAAATCGCAACCCGAGGATTCGCACCATGTCCGCTGGTTTCTGTGCCTGGCTTGCTTGAGCCCGGGCCCCGTCACTGTGGAACGGCTCCTGGCCGCCGGAGCGAACCCGAATTTCAACAGTGAGGATTATCAGGGCGACCCCTGCCCGCTGTGGCTGACCTGTGAAAGAGTCGAAGACTTCACTGGAATTGAGGACCAGGCCACCGAGGAAGAATTGGCGTTGTCTGACGGTTACTTCGAAGTGGTGCAGCTCCTGGTAAAACATGGAGCGGACGTAAACCTCCCCCTGGTCAGCGATGTGCAGGACTATTACGTGGCTGGCTGCACACCGCTGCACGAAGCCGCCATCAGCGATGGTGAGAGATTGGCCGCGTTCCTCGTGGAAAAAGGTGCAGATCGAAACGCGCAGGACAGCCATGGCCGCACCCCGTTCGATATCGCATCCATCGAGTGGGAAGGCAGCGACATTCTGAACATCCTTGCCCCGGATTGACCAGCACGGATTCATCCCTGGCTCCACCCAACGTTCAGAAAAGTAACAAGAGAAACGAATGACCTGACTCCCTTTGCATACGGCTATCCGTTTCGTTAAACAGGAAATTGAGTGCTACACACAACCTGAAACAAAAGGAACACCTATGAGTAATGCCCTTCGGCTTCTAGCCACTCTGTCACTCCTTTCCCCCGCGGCAGCCGAGCAAAAGACAGCGGCAGAAATCCGACAGGAGATGAAAGAAAATGAGATTAAAACGAAAGAGCTTCTGGAAGCTGGCAAACACAAGGAAGCAGTTCGTCTGATGGGTAAGAAGATCATCTCTCTTCAACTGCTGAGAGAGAAAAAAGCAACCTTCGACTCTTACCTTGAAACAATTGATGTTTGCCGGAAGCATGGCTTGAAAGATCAGGGCGAAGCGCTTGTCGCTGGCGCGTGGATGTTTGCGAAAAAGACCGGAAACAAGGAATGGCTTCAAAAAATCCTTGCCATTTCCAAGGCCATGGATCCGGAGGCCTACCAGGCGGCCGTCGAGCGCCGGGAGAAGGTCAAGAATTACAGGCCTGAAACCCCTGCCCAATTCAAAAAAGTAAAACCTTCCTGGCGCCCCATTGATCAATTCCTGCGATTGACGGGCGCGGAAAGGAAGGCGACAAAATCAGAGATAGAGGGATTCATCAGCACTCTCAAAAAGTCACTGGAAGTCCAGGCAGAGAGCCTCGGTGCATGTAATCGATTAGCCCCGCTATACATTACCCAGGGCCGGAAGGATGACGCCATGGCACTGTTAGCAGAGCTTGGCCAGGCCGCGGGAACATCTAGCAAACCGTTCGAAGAGACGCTCGAGCGAACCAAGCTCGAGGTCGCCAAGAACAAGGTTGCTGAGTTAGTCAGGCAGAAGCAATGCAAAGAAGCCCTCGTCGAAGCACAGAAGGCATACGTTGTTCTTGCGAAAGAAGAGCACCAGTTGGATGGATCATACTTTGTGTTCCGGACGGCTATGAATTGCGGCGACAAGCGCGTGGCAAGAGACCACATTGGTCTCGCTCTTCAGGGTCTCAGGGACAAGGAACAGAAAGCATTCTTTGAGAAACTGCGTTCAGAGCTCGAAGACTGAGCGGAAGCAGGCGCCGCACAAGAAGAAGCCCAGAAAAAAAGCCCCGCCGCTGTTGAGGGCAAAGCGAAGGCTCGAAAAAACTGAAGCAACTCCCCCAGCGAAGACTCAACGAAAAGGGAATCATCATGAAGTATCTGTTCACTACTACGGCCCTGGAATCGCTGGTTCGAATCTGACTTTGAATGCAAGCGCGGATGCCGGAGGGGCCCCGTCCGCATCGTAATCCTGCGCTCCAGGCGGCGTCGTGGAACATGATGGACTCAGTAACAGACTCTCCTAATGACATGGAACTTAAACACATCATACCCACCCACGGTGACAAAAAGAGAAGGCAGCTAAGTATGAGCACAGATCAACTCTCCCTGGTCAATACAGCCCTGCTCGGCATGGTATGGTGTTTCAGCCTCGCGATGGCGGAGGAGAATCAGCGGCCCGGCGAATCTCTCAACAGGCCCAACATCATTGTCGTCATGGCAGACGACATGGGGTTCTCCGACCTCGGCTGCTACGGGGGCGAGATCAGGACGCCAACGATCGACCAACTGGCTAAAGAAGGATTGCGGTTTTCGCAGTTCTACAATTGCGCCATCTGCGGCCCCAGCCGGGCCTCGCTGATGACCGGATGTTATCCCTGGAAGGTTGGCCAGGCGCCTGGTCAAAGCATATTCAGGAACCTTGAGCGCAACTGCGTCACGGTGATGCAGCTTCTCAAGGCAAGTGGCTACCAGACTTGTGCGGTCGGGCGGCTGGACATGGTGACGGCGGATAACTGGCATGACCCGGCCCAGGTGGCGGGGGCAGCGGATCGTTTCCTCGGCTCCGCCAGTAACAGCCCCGGCAATTACTATCGGGAAGTCAAGGGCACAGATTTCCGGAGATATCCAAAGGGCACGCCCTGGTTCAAGGACGGAAAGAAATGGAACAGGCCCGACGGGCCATATTCCACGGAATTGATTTCGGATTTCGTGGCAGGATTTATCGAAGAGTCGGCCAAGAGCGAAAAGCCGTTCTTCATCTACGTCTCGCACTATGCGCCACATTGGCCGCTACACGCTGAGGAGAAGGATATCGCGCCATGTCGTGAGCTGTATCAGGGCAAGGATCGAAAAACGCTGATGGAGGCGCGGTTGCAGCGCCAGATTGCGATGGGCCTGATGCCGAAGGGAACCACGTTGCACGATTATATGATCAACGCAAAGCCTGCCCGTGGCGGATACCTCGCGAACGAACGCATGGCGATTCACGCCGCTATGGTCGAGAGCATCGACCGTAGTCTTGCCCGGACCATGACGGCCCTGGAGAAGTCGGGTAAAAGGGACAACACGCTGATTCTGGTGCTGTCAGACAACGGTGCGAGTCACCAGATGGCATACGACAAAGGCAAAGTTCCGGACGGAGTGCGCCCGGGCAGCATGGACACGTTCCTTAATCAGGGCCCCGCAGTAGCAGCGTTGAACAACGTGCCGTTCCGGAATTACAAGGTATCCAATTTTGAAGGCGGCATCGCATCGCCATTAGTCGCGTGGTGGCCCCGTGGACTTGTCAGCAAAGGGCGCATCTCTCGCCGCCTCACACATATCGCGGACATCATGCCCACCTGTCTGGAGTTGGCCGGAGTGATTCATCCAAGCCAATTTGAGGGGCGAGACGTCATGCCGCTGGACGGAAAGAGCTTTGTTTCCGTTCTCCGGGCTGAGGACGAAGCAGGCGCCTCCCGCGTCCTCGCGTGGCCCAAGGCCGTTCGGGACAACGAATGGAAGCTCGTCTGGCAAAACCCAGCTAAGCCAGAGCTGTTCAACATAAGTAAAGACCGAAACGAGATGAGAAACCTCGTGGCTGAATTCCCGGAACGAGTTCACAAGATGAAGCAACTCCACTCGAAGCTCTTCTCAATCAACAGGAGGTCCAAATGAAGACCGCAAGGAGCTGGGCCTGGAAATCACACACGATTACCGCAGCCCAGAGTGGAAGGGTCAAGCCAAGTGAATATCTCTTTTCTGCCTCAACGAATAGAATGTATGCGCGACGATCAATTCACCAAATGTCATGACCTCCATCTCCGCCGAAAATCTGCATTACTTCAGCGAGGGCACCCACCAGCAATGCTACCGTGATTTCGGCGCGCAACTTTGCGAGAGCGAGAGTCAGCAGGGCGTTCGATTCGCTGTCTGGGCGCCGAACGCGGACAGTGTTTCCGTCATTGGTGAATTCAATGAGTGGAATCCCGCGTCCCACGCGATGCGTTTACGAAACGAGAGTGGGGTGTGGGAGATATTCATTCCAGGATTGAAGGGCGGTGAGCTCTACAAATTTCATGTCGACAGCCCCAACAAGGGCGTCATCGTCAAGAGCGATCCCTTCGCTTTTCAGACCGAGATGCGGCCAAATACGGCATCCATGGTCTGTGACCTTGATGACTACATCTGGAACGATTCGGACTGGCTGAAAGGCCGCGCTAAACACCTTCCCCATGAAGGACCGCTCTCCATCTATGAGGTGCACCTCGGGTCATGGCGGAGGGTGCATGAAGAAGGGGATCGTCCCCTCAATTACCGCGAACTTGCCGAACAGCTCATCGGCCACGTCAAGTATCTCGGGTTTACGCACGTCGAATTGCTGCCGGTGGCGGAACACCCGCTCGATCAGTCATGGGGATACCAGGTCACCGGATACTTTTCAGTAACGAGCCGGTTCGGATCGCCGCAGGATTTCAAGCATTTCGTGGACTGCTGCCACCAGGCCGGTATCGGCGTGATCCTCGATTGGGTGCCCGCGCACTTCCCGACCGATGGGCACGGCCTGTCCGTGTTCGATGGCTCGTGCCTCTACGAGCACGCGGACCCACGGCAGGGCTATCACCCGGACTGGAGTACGAGCGTCTTCAATTACAGTCGCAATGAGGTGCGCAGCTTCCTGATCTCGAATGCGCACTTCTGGTTCGATATCTATCACATCGACGGGCTTCGGGTCGATGCGGTCGCCAGCATGCTTTACCTGAACTACTCCCGTGAGGAAGGCGACTGGATCCCGAACGCATACGGCGGCAAGGAGAACATCGGTGCCATCGAGCTTTTGCGAGACGTGAACTCGTCTGTCTCGGCCCGCCATTCGGGGGCGTTCATGGTGGCCGAAGAATCCACCGCCTGGCCAATGGTCTCCCATCCCGCAGACAAAGGCGGGCTCGGCTTCCATTTCAAATGGAACATGGGATGGATGCACGATTCGCTCGAATTCCTTGCCACCGATCCACTCTATCGGAAACACCATCTGGACAAGGTGACGTTCAGCCTGCTCTATGCTTTTTCGGAGAATTACGTGCTCCCGCTCTCGCACGATGAAGTCGTCCATGGCAAGCGAAGCCTGCTGGGCCGCATGCCCGGTGAGCACGAACAGCGTTTCGCAAATCTGCGCATCCTGCTGACCTTTATGTACGGTCACCCGGGCAAGAAACTCCTCTTCATGGGCGGAGAATTCGGCCAGTACAACGAATGGAATTCCGACGCCGCGCTTGACTGGTATCTGCTGCAGTACGAGACGCACCAAGGCGTCCAGAAACTGGTCCACGATCTCAACCGCATCTATAAAACCGAACCCGCGCTCTACGAAATGGACGCGGAGTCACACGGTTTCGAGTGGATCGATTTTTCAGACACGGATACGCAGCTCGTCTCCTTCATCCGTCGCGCATCGGATCCGGATGACTTCCTGATCTTCATCTTCAATCTCACCCCCGTCCCCCGCGGCCCTTATCGAATCGGCGTCCCGAGGGAGGGATTTTATCAGGAACTGCTCAACACAGATTCCTCCCATTACGACGGCACCGGCATGGGCAACCTCGGCGGCATCGAGGCGGATGCGAAGCCATTCCATCTGCGGGATTACTCGATTGAAATGACGATACCACCGCTGTGCGGGTTGGTATTCAAACCGGGGATGAAGAGGACCACGGATGAAGAGGGCCGCGGATGAAGATTCAGACCCGAGCCTGACCAGGAAAACAAACAAGGCGTCGACTCGTAGAATAGGCTTCAGGCCCGATCAACGTAGTCCCGGGTCCACTACTCCTAAGGCTGGCTTAGCCCGCAGTGGTGTTGACGCTCCGCGGCAACTTGTCGCGGAGCGCCAAGACCACGATTTGTCTCCGCGGCACGCGGAGAAGTGACATACAAAGACTCTACTGGCCGGTCAGAAGCCGGTCTGCGAATATTTCAGGAAGGTCTTCTTCCCGAATGAGGGAGGCAGCCTTTTCTCTGTCGTATTCGATACGGCGCCACTCGACCGTTCGTGTTTCAGTATCGTAAAGACAATATCGTGCCCGCGGATCCCGGTCGCGTGGCTGACCAACAGCGCCCGTATTGATCAATGCCGATACGCCCGGAGGAATCGTCACGACATCGTCACTGGAGTAACTGACAGGGGATTCGTTCAGATAAATAAGCTGGATGTGCGTGTGGCCCATAAATACATCCATTGCCTGTGCGGCGCCAAATGCCTCTTCCGCATCTTCAACTTTCAGAACGTACCGTTTCGCTCTGTGAGGCACGGTCGAGCCGTGGACGATCTGCACGCCGCCCTCAACGATTTCCTGAGGAAGATCTCGCAGAAAATTCTTTTCCTCCCGTGAAAGCGCACCCCTGCAATAATAGACAGAAAGCCTGGCGCGAGGATTGAATTCCTCCGGAGAGCAAGCTTCATCGCCAGCTACGGCCAGTTCCCAGTTTCCTGCAATGACTGGCCAGCCTCGTTCGCGCACAAGTTGGAGGCACTCCCTTGGATTAGCGCCGTAACCTACGACGTCCCCATGGCAATAAGCTTTTCCCGGGCGAATGGTATCTACGTCTGCCAGAACAGCTTTCAGCGCCTGCAGGTTACCGTGTATGTCTCCGAGTACAGCGATCTTCATTTCAGATTACTCCGTGGTTCTTTAGAGCTTCATGGAAGGTATTCATAAACTGCACCGCCTCCGAATCGACGGGTCTCTGATGTTCCTCTCTGGTCGAGTCCTGAATTCTCTTTCGGGCGTCGAAAAGCCTTCGTTTCACTGTTCCGTGAGGTACATTAAGAAAATTGGAAATCTCGCGGTGCGTCAGGCCCTTGACATAGTAGAGCGCCAGGATCTGACAATGGTCATCAGAGAGTTCTTTTATGACTTTCAGGATGCGTTCGATCCACGGCGCTTCGTCGTCTGTTTCCGCCGACGGGATCAGAGGATCGAGCAACGACTGTTCGTCCAGGTACTCGGCCTCCCGCTTCTTGCGTCTGCGTCTTTTGTCCGCCCAGGCCCAACATTCTCGAAGAGTGATCTGACGAAGCCAAGACGCAAACCGTGACGGTTCCTTCAGCGAATCCAGTTTCAGGTAGGCCTTGAGAAACGTTTCCTGGACCACATCTTCAGCGACTGTCACATCTTCAAGCACATTATAGGCGAGGGCATAAACAAGTCCGCGATACTTCAACGCCAACTCATCGAAGCCAGTCCTGTCCCCTTGCAGACACCGCGCAACCGCCTCGCTTTCGATGACTCCAGGGTCCGGTTCTGTGTTGTTCAGTTCAGTATTCACTTGACGAGGCAGACCAATACCCTGAGTTTTCCTAACAGAACCGGAACCCTCCTTCAGTAATAATAGAGGGCCCTCAAGGCAAAGGGTTCGGATAAACCATGATGAGGCCTTTGCCGAGGATCTCTGAAGCGCTCTCCTTCTTCCATTGCAGGACAGAAAGTAAATCCTCCTGACCTGTCGAGACTTCAACAGAAGATCGTCGCAAGCGTCGAGCAGAAAGGAATGCCATATGGACCGCGGACCAAGACGTAGAATCGTCCAGAGAGCCTTCTCGGAATGCCTTTCTCGGATTCGGCGGTTCGATGAGGTCGGGGAAGAGGAGTTCTCTTCCGCCGTACGGGACATACCGGATGTACTGCGCGAACTTGCGACTCAACTCGAAAACCCTCCGGATGAGATCGCAGCTCATTCGGAATTACCGGGCCTGGAAGGTTACGCTCGGTGGGCCGACGGATACGACTGCAATGAAGACAACGTCGTTATCGCGGCCGAAGAGGAAATCATCTGGAAACTCATCGGGCCACCACGGGGCCTGCGCGTTCTTGATGTCGGCTGCGGAACCGGGCGCCATGCCATACCGTTGGCCTCCCAAGGCGCCCAGGTAACGGGTATCGAGCCAACGCCAGAGATGCTCTCGCTGGCAAAGGAGAAGGCACAGGCACTGGGGCTCAGCATTGATTTTCATTCCGGCAACATCGAGAGCCTCGGCTCAGAGCCAGGCGAATTCGACCTTGTCCTCTGTTGCCTGGTATTGAGTCATGTCGAAGAGATCTCCGAAGCAATCACAAATCTCTCTCGCCACCTGGGGTGCGGCGGGCGTCTCATCGTGAGCGACTTTCATCCAATTAATCTTCTCCTGGGAAGTAGAACCTCTTTCACCGCAGAGGGAAAGAAGTTCATCGTCCCCAATTGTCTCCATCTCCCCTCCGATTATTTCTCAGCCATGATATCCGCTGGCCTGAGAGTGACGCAGTTTTTTGAAGAAGGCCAGTTGGAGAGGTTCCCCGGGATCCCGATGGCTCTGATCATGGAAGCCCGGCAGAGGGGCTCTGCAGATGCGCACTAATATGATCCATTTGCGGAGACTACCATTAGCTCTTTTCGGATCGCGTGCTGACAGGTGAGCCATTCAATGAAGCCCACAGAGCAGCAGGTCAACACTGCAACGAAAAGGAAACAGGTTAACTGCG
>JASLXP010000362.1 GCA_030740295.1 Planctomycetota bacterium | reverse complement strand
AACCCAGTTCCCTGTCGAGCATGGCATCGTAAACGTTCGGTAACGTTCCAGCGGGGAGAGCGGTGGTGTCAATGCTCATCGTGCCGGAGTAATCCTGGTTCGGGATGTTTGCCACAAAGATCAGAGCGGCCTTCCCGGCATCGTTGAGCCAGACGCTCGCCTTAGGGCCACTTGGCTCGAATCTTACGAGCCGCTGATTCCAGTAAGGAGCGAACCGCGAACCGTTGAATGCTTTCCGCACTTGTCGAATACGAACGTACGGCTTGGCCCGCCGGGCATAGCCGATTGTATTGCGATAGTAATGGATGTTGCCTCCGCTGTTCTTCATGAGAACGTCGTGCAGCATGTTCATCGTCCAGACCTGGTTTCTCAGGAGCGGCTTCTTGTACCAGTTCCACCAATGGCGGTGGGTGGTCACGCCGTGCGGCCATGTGCAGTAGAACATGAGAAACGTATCCAGAGGGCACTGCTCTTCGAGGGTTTTTCCTGCGATATGGAACTCGCCCGACGAAAGGTAGTCCGTGAAGGGCGCGAGAAAGTAGAGCGGTACCTGGCTGGTGTGGGAACCGATAATCCCCGGCGGATCCGTTTCGTGATGCCAGAAAATGTAGAGTCGTTCGGCGAACTCCCGCTGCGCCCAGATATCGTAGGTGCCGTGAAGTCGGCCCTGCTCGTCGCGCCACGCCATTCCTTCCAGTTCATTGAAGGCCAGGCGGGGGTACTGAGTGCTGTCCATGTAGTTACCGTCAATTCTCAGAACGTCTCGGGAATGCCTGAGCGTGTGCAGATACCAGTCGGGAAAAGTCGAAGCCATGACCTGGAGAAAACAACTGAAGGAAATGTCCCGGAACGGCTCGAGCAGCATCTCGTAGCCGAATGCCTTGAAGAACGGCAAACCGCTGTGCAATCCCCAATTGGCATAGGGAACGTATTTCAGATGGTGCTGGTGAACGTTTCTGAGCGCTTCAGCAAATTCCTTCTCCTGCTTCTCTCCGTAAAAACGTGGAACACCGAACAGTTGCTTATTCAGGTAGTCTCCGACACCGATTGCCCCATGTTCCTGCACTGACTTCAACATCGCGTAGTTCAACGCCAGCTTCTTTTCGTCCTTGATTCCGATGAGATAGTTCGGGCCGGGCGCGCTGATCAGGTCGACAGGATTATCCGGGTTGCAGGGCCGCACAGGAGTTGCCATCAGGCCAAAGCTGTACTCCGTCAGTCCTTCGATCCTTTTGGGCTTGTCGACGAAAGAGATGACCAGCGTGATGGCATCCTCGCCCTGTCTGATCGCAATCTTCTTTCTCTCGTCCTCGTTCGACCAGTGACGGTCGCTGGGACAGAACCACTGAATGCCCCGGTCTTCAGCGCTCAGCATGAATGCGAAAGTGAACGGCATGCCATCTTCGTATTCCTCGGACCATCGATTGAGGAAGCCGGCCTTGCATGCGGTGGAATTGGAATTCAGCCGCGTGCCGGTCGCATGGTGCGCGAAGTAGCGGGACCATTCTTTCTTCACCGGGATGTTCAGCTTGAACTGCTCGATGGTGATGGAATCCTGGCGCGGCCGAAGAGATACATCGAATCGCAGCATCCCGTCGTAGGCCAGCACGGTTGTGATCTTCGTCAGGAGATTGGCGCCTTGAGATGTTGAGACCCATCTGGCGTCTCGCCCGGAGAGCCCCTTGGATTCAAGTTGAAAATCCTGTGGCAGGATTTCGCCGCCGGCCTTCATAATGAACTTAATCGGCCGGGCCAATAATTCTGTTCCCCTGGAGACGATTGAGCCGGGCAGCCCTGACGGACCGATGCGAATGGTGCGTTCGTAAAGCTCGATGGTCGTGTCGTTGACCTTGTGCAAAGGCTTGAACGGCTTGGGTACGACTTTGGACTTCCCAATGCTATTCCCAAACCAGTCGGGCCTGCCCGGACGGCGTACCTTCACCTGCTCCTGATGTTTGACCTTGCCGCCAGGTCCATGGAGCGATGCTTTGATGATGAAATCCGTCTCTTCCTCAACTTTGGATGTATCGAGGTAGGCTCTCACTTTCCTGTAATTAGTGAGCTTGGTCAGCAGAGCTCTGTCGAGAGTTGTACCTTTGCGATCGACAAGAACGACTTCGATGGAATCGTTTTGGATGCTTTCATCGAAGCTGGAAAGATCCAGCTCAGCCCGAACCTTCTGGTGACGCAGATAAAAAGGATGGACCGCGATGCTGAAGCCGGGAAAATAAGCACAAGGCATGATGTTGCTGTACACGAGGTCGCCGGTCGCGGCATCGCGCATCTCGCTCATCACGAGATACTCACCGTGCTCCAATGTCTCTTTGAAAAGAGAGTAGCTGTTCTTTCCAGGTGCTATTCCCAACTGGTATTCATCCGTTCGGATGAACTTGTAGCGGTCGTTCATTTCCTTCACCAGGTCGGCCCGTGAGCGAAAGGCCTGAATCGCCATCTTTGGATCTTCGATCATCTTTTCGCCCGTCTGATCCATATGACGAACCATGTCCCAAAGACTGAGAAACGTCTCCGAAGTATCCGGGCGCTTCTCAGACGATCGAAAGACGGATGTCCGTACCGATACCCGGGAAGCCTGTTTGCCAGAATTGTGAAGGATGAATTCATTTCCCATCACGGGCTCTTGAGCGTCTCGCAGCCTCAACGCTCCAATCCGTTTCTGACGCACCGCAAGGCCATCGACAAAGCGCAGCTTCCCCATGGTGAGGGATTCGTAACCTTTGGATTTAAAGGACCACGCCTGGGACCAGGTGATCATCTTGCGCACCGGCGTCAACTGCTGGTTCATGAAAGCCATTTCCCAGGTGACTCCCGGCTTCGGCTTTTGAAAGCCAATGAGCTGTGAATACGGAATCTTCAGCTCGGCCTCCCAGCACGGCCAATGGAATGATTTCCCGCCCCGCAGATGACGCCGGGCAGCGTATTCCCACTTGCCATCCCGCTCGACGGGCGAGTTCCGCCCAATGGGACGCACCATTTCCGCATAGGCACCTTTCGAGTTGCCGACGAAAACATAAGTGTGCCTTGCCTGCTTCTCCCGTTCGCCTGGAATGATAAAAATCTCGAAATTGTCATCGCGCCACCAGATGTGTTGGTGCTTACCTGGCTGAAAATCCGCCTTCGGATCTTGAGCAAACCGCGGCCTCTGAATGAGCACGCCCACGTAGAGCGCGTCATCGTCATACTTCAGATAAAGCTGCGTGATCAGTTTGTTGAGGGTGCCGGTTTGCTGGTCGATGAACGCGCTTTGAACCGTGGCATCGCTCCATTCTTCGTGGTCCAGGTCCGCATCAATCACCGGCGGACGGCTCGTCTTCGGCACGGGGAGCACCGGATGTCGCGATCGCTTTTCGAGTGCCAACGTGCCGAAGCTTAATTCCTCGGCCTTCCCTTGCGGAACAGCGATAAAAGCTGCCAGTAGAAGAATGAGGCGAATGATCCGAATCATTGGAATGAGTGATTTCATGCTGAGATGGTGCACGCTCGCAGATTCGTCTGTACGCTGACTGGATTCAGTTCCCGTAGTGAGCGATCAGATGAGACCAAATCAGGTCCGTGATTACGTACCGCATCGGATCTTTCATACGCCTGACAGGCCGATCATCATAGCCTGTTGCCACAAGCATCTACACTAATTTCACCTGCCGTGAATCCGCCATGAAATCGGTCTGGCTCGATAATATTAAAGGCATCCTTGCCCTTGCAGGCTTTCTGTTTGGGCCTGCGCTGATTGGTCTCGGAGCCTACGCAATCTCTCGGAGCTCAGGCTCGGACCGATGGCCGACCACTCCCGGTACCGTCATCAAGTCCGATGTGAGTGTATTTGGCTCGGGCAACAGCCGTAGGAAGTCCTTTGTGCTGGAGTACGAATACGAGGTGAATGGTCAGGCGTACACTTCGAACATCATCTACTTCCAGACGAACACAGGGAAAGGCCACTATTATCCACCTGCCCGCTCGAAGGACTTCCCCAAGGGCGCGACAGTCAAGCCCTACTACAACCCGGCCGACCCATCCATCGCGGTTCTTGAACCAGGTATCCCGTGGCGAGTGTCTCTGGCGCTGGCAATCGGGATCCTCTGGAGCTGTTGGACGATCTGGCTGTGTTTCATCCAGCCCAGATTCTTTTCAGAAAAGAGTGAGAGTGATTCGATTCTCAGCGACGCTCCCCCTCAATCTGTCGAGTAATTACGATTGCTCCACTTCCAGTTTGTGAAGATGGGAACGCCAGGCCGCGGGAATAATGAGTTCTGAGCGGGTCCGCAACGTTAACCGTATGCCCTCCGATCCGAGTGGGCATGTCGTGACGCTCTCCCAATCTTGTGAACCAAGGACCAATGTGACACCAAGCCCTTCCTTATTGTTGTGGAGACGCAGTCCATCAGCCTGGTCCGCAGAGAATTCAAGTGATTCTGAGCCGGAAGATTTCTCTTTCGTCTCAGGCACGAATATCTCGACATCCTCCGGGCTGCCGAGATTCAAAGGCCAATTGCATTCAATGGCAGCGTCCTGTGCCGTGTTGCTGCGGTTCAGCACACGGACGCCGACCGCGACAACTCGCCGGCCTTCCTCGAGGTTCGCGTGCCACCAATGGTACATCGGCTTGGTGTAGTAGGCGTAAGAACCCAGCCCGAGGCCGCCTTCGGCCCAGCCGGCAACGAAAGAGGCAATCGGGTCTGGTTCCTCAGGAGCGGCGAGCCATCGCTCGTAATAGCCGGCATCGCCTGGGAAATCGGGATGGTTGGAATCCATGAGCAGAAGGAGGCTCCTGTCGCTCCCGTCCTCCTCGTCACTGCTGGAAAGCAGCTCGAGATTGAGCAGCCTCGGGCCGAGGCGCGGAGCGAAGGTAAGTCGCATCAGGCCGTTCTCGAGAGTCACGATCTCCGAGTCAATGAGTCCCTCAAACTGCTCGTGAGAGAGCATACACAGCTTGTCCGCGCCGACGTCCCTGGCCCACTGCAAGACGGCACGTGACTCTTCTCGCAGCGCGGTCGGTTTCTCCGTCACATGGCGTCCGGACTTCAGTCGGCAGTTGTGAACGACAGCCTTTCGCGACTCCCTCTCGACACAGGCCAGCCGAGTGTGCTCTCTCTCTTTCCGGACACGTCCAAGGAACTCCGCATCGTCATGAACCGCATCCTCAGCCTCATCCCATAGTGTCAACGATTTCTTCAGAATCTGGTCCGTGAGATACGCTGGCGCGGGAGTATCGCTGTAAAAGACATGGACGTTCTCGTGATCCACCTGGTCACGGATCAGATGGAGGTAGCTCTGAATCGGCCCCGCGGCCGCGCCGTAGAAGGCTTCGAGGAATTCGTTGGAAAGCCGTTCCGGATCGTCATCCGGCCGCCAGAGAAGCCTCGAAATAAGCCAACCGCGCAACTCGTTGAACTGACGATTCCCGACGTCCTGGTAGAAATAGCCCGTTACGCCGTGCCGGATAAACCAGCGAAGGTTTTCGCTGAGTGGCGGCAGACCAGGAGTCGGCACGAGTGGATTCCGAAGGTGCGTGGCGTAGTCCCAGACCCAGAGCCTGGAGGCCGTCCTCTGCCAGCCCTCCATGTAATGCCGGAAGCGAACGTTCTCCGAAAAATCACAAGTGGAGAACGGATGCGCGAAGCAGCATTCGATAGGACATACCTGCACGATCAACTTTGGGTGCGCCCGGAGCTGTTTTGGTGGCTTTGCGGTGAACCGGTAGGAGATGGTCATGAAGGACTTGTCTGGGAATTCGAGGTCGAGCTTCTCGACAACCTTGTTGCAGAGATGGATGACCGGCGCCGCGTCAGATTCTTCTCGCTCCGTCAGCGCGCGGCACGAAGGGCACTCACAACAGTTCCCCCAATCGTTCTGGGCCAGGTAGTACACGTCGGGAGACGGTGATTCCTGTGTCTCGGCGGCCAGGTCGCTTTCGATCTGCCGACGAAGTCGATCTGTCAGGAGCTGGATGACTTCCGGGTGAGTGCAACAGAGCTGTGTCTCCTCGAGGATTCGTTGCCCTCTGACAAGTGCGAAGTATTCCGGGTGGCTGTCACGGAGTTCCTCCGGAGGCATAAGGGAATCGAAGGAGTGGCCAAACTGCCAGTGTGTGATCCTTCCGCCGTGTTTCGGGCCGACTTCACTGGAGAACCCGTTGACGTGATTCCGTGCGCACCAATCCGGGCTCATCACTCCTTCCAGAATGAAGTTCCGATAGCTGATCGGCGGCGAATAACTCTCATCCCTGGAGCCGACCTCGATACGTTCCCGTCTGGGGATCACACTCATCTTTCGGGTGTACCAACGGCAACCGAGCTCGTGAAGGAACGCATAGATCCCATTGAGGGTCCCTCTTGGTTCCGCACCCCATATCGCAAGGCGCGGCCCGTCAGCCCGAAGGCGGTATCCATCCGGCCCGATTCCGTTCAGAGGCTCGGGGCAGACCTCCCGCAGGTGCCTGCTGTCACCAACGAGGATTCTGTTCCTGGCGGCGTCGAGCCGCGCTGCATCATCCACGATGTCCAGCTCTATACCTGTCATTTCGTGGATAAACGTTCGAAGCTCCTCGGCCCCGTGCCGACCCGCGACGGTCGCTTCGTCTGCAATGTGAATCGCGCAGTCTGTTGTGGAGTCCAGTGAGAAGATGTTCATGCTTATTTTCTGATCCTGTGGCCGCAGGCTGCCAGCCGGTGAGCCAAGTAA